>CAJUJQ010000044.1 GCA_910586575.1 uncultured Clostridia bacterium
CGCGGTGACAATACTTGGCTGGCGACGGCCCGGGAAGATAGCTCGGCGCGCACATTAGGAGAGGCGGTAATCGTTTGATTATCGTCTCTTCTGTTTGTATTATGAAAGGAGTGATGGCAGGATATCCGGAACGATGTACCTGTATCATCACTACATTGGCTGATTATAGATAAAAGTATCAGGGACAGAAACTAGTGCTCCATCCGGCCAAAACTCGAACTCGTTCTTGGGCTGGATTTCCGCATGGCTGCGTTATCGTCCTTGACGGGCGTCAGCCCGCCTGCGTCCTCTGCCTTGCCCTGCGAAAATCCCGCTCCAAACCCAAGTCCGCTTTCTGACTGGATGGAGCACTAGGCCGCGTCTTGTGCAATGATACCATGCGAATTTTCCAGCAGGATAACGGATTCCCCGTTTATATCCATACACAGCCGTGGAGTTGGAAAGCAATCTTATTGTATTTATCATGCGGCTTTAAGACACAAACATCGGATACTTTTTCAGATTATATAAATGACTATGCTAAGGCTATGGAAGTCCTGAAAAGGATTATGAGTGATGAACAATATCATCTGTTATCAGAGGCATCGGAAAATTAAGATAGTATTAATGAATGTTAATGGGAAAGATGGATCGCAGTGGATGATTATATTGCCTATCTGTCAAAAATTATTCCGGAGAGGGACAGCCTAAAGCTTGTAAAAACCGAAGCGAAGAAATATTTTACGGAGCATTCCGCGAGGGAATGCTATGAAATTTATCCGTTGTTATATGAGTCGGACGATTTTCAAATTCAGGAAATCGGCGTTTCCTGGCGGGATATACAGCGGATGAGTTTCCTGATGCATTGCACTTTCTTTATGGCACCGTTAGCCGCCATGAAAGCTGGAAGGTTCAGGAGATTTTAGCAATGGTATTTGATAATTACTGCGCCAAAATAGGATATGAAGCGGCTTTGCCGATAATTGAAAAATGGTTTGCAGATAAAAGCGCAAATATCCGCCGGGCGGCATCGGAAGGGCTTCGCGTTTGGACGAACCGGGAGCATTTCCGGGAGCATCCCGAAACTGCGATTGCATTATTGGCCCCTCATAAGGCGGATGAAAGTGAATATGTGAGAAAATCCGCTGGAAACGCGTTGCGGGATATCAGTAAAAAGTTTCCAGAGCTGGTTCGGCTGGAGCTTGGCACTTGGGATTTGTCATCGAAGCAGGTACAGCAGGTTTATAAACTTGCAAGCAAGTTCCTGACCACTTCTTAAAAAGCACTTCAGAAAAGAGGAACAACATGAAAGCAAAAGCTTTCCGGGCAGCATTTCCGTATACTGTTCCGGTGTTTATGGGATATTTATTTTTAGGGATTGCATTTGGCGTTCTATTGGCCAGCAAAGGATATAACGCGATTTGGGCGGCTGTGATGAGCCTGACCTGTTATGCAGGATCGGGGCAATTTGTCGGGGTTAATTTGCTTGCCGCGCCCTTTGCGCCGCTTCACGCGGTGCTGATTGAGCTGATGGTCAACTGCCGCCATTTATTCTATGGGCTGTCGCTGCTGGAGCCGTTTGGCCGCACGGGAAAGCTCAAGCCCTATATGGTATTCTCACTGACTGATGAAACCTATTCGCTGCAATGCGGCGTTAAGCCGCCGGAAGGGGTGGACGAGGGCTGGTTCCGGTTCTTTATTTCCATCCTTGACCACAGCTATTGGATTTTTGGTTCGGTAATCGGGGCGCTTGCGGGGACGCTGATTCCTTTCGATTCGACCGGCATTGATTTTGCAATGACGGCGCTGTTTACGGTTATTTTTGTGGAGCAGTGGGAAAGCGCGGACAGTCATTTGCCTGCTCTGACCGGTGTTGCGGTGACTGCGGGATGCTTGCTTCTGTTCGGCAGCGAAAACTTTATCCCGTTCGCACTGCTTGGCATTGCGGTGATTTTGCTTGCCAGCCGGGAGCGCTTGGAGGTGTACGCATGATTCAGAATACAACGCAGTCCGTTATTACAATCGCGGTGATTGCGGTAACTATTTTAGCGACGCGTGCCCTGCCGTTTCTTTTATTTCCGGCGAACCGCGAAACCCCAAAGCTGATTGTTTATCTTGGCAAGGTGCTGCCCAGCGCAATTATTGGTATGCTGATTGTGTATTGCTTAAAAGGGGTATCGGTATTTGCCGGTTCTCATGGCCTGCCGGAAGCAATTGCGATTATTTGTGTTGCGGCTGTGCACCATTGGAAGCATAATTTAATTTTGTCAATTGGCGGAGGCACGGTGCTTTATATGTTTTTGGTACAGGTTGTTTTTATTTGAAGGATTGAAAATCTGTCAATCGGTATAGCTGACGGAAAGGATCTATTATGAGTGATATCATGGAATTTGCCGACCGGGCAGCATTTCGGGAATGGCTTCAGGAGCATTGCGTGTCAAGCCCGGGGATATGGCTTTTATTTGGCAAGGCTGGCGGGCCGAAAATATTAAAAGCGGGGGATGCTTTAGAGGAAGCGATTTGCTTTGGATGGATTGACGGGCAGATGCAAAAGATTGACGAGAAAACCTACAAGAAATATTTTTCTGTGCGCCGGGAGAAAAGCAAGTGGTCAGAGAAAAACAAGGCTTTGGCGCAGAGCCTTGAAGAACGAGGGCTTATGACTGATTTCGGCAGGCAGAAAATAGAGGAAGCAAAGAAAAACGGTCAGTGGGACGCGCCCAAACCTGCGGCGATTACAGAGCGGCAGGTGGATCAGCTTGCCGTACTGCTGCGAGCGTATGAGCCTGCGTTTACAAACTTCCATGCGATGTCCTTATCGGCGAAGAAAACCTATACTCGTGCGTATTTTGACGCAAAGACGGATGCAGGGCGGGAAAAGAGGATTGCCTGGATGGTAGATCGGCTTAACAAAAACTTAAAACCGATGTAATTATTTTGATTGCAGAAGTCATTTCATGAAATTTCGAGGGAGAATACCATGTCAAAATTTGCGGCTTATTTTCCGGGCATCGGATATCATTGCGATAAACCCCTTCTGTATTACAGCCGGAATATTGCCTGTGAAAGCGGATACGAAACCTACAGGAACATCAACTACACATACAATGGCGGAAACATTCGCGGCAACCGAGAAAAGATGGAAGCGGCTTACAAAGCATTATTTGCGCAGGCGGAGGAAATGCTTGCGGATGTCCCTTGGGACGAATATGACGATATCCTTTTTATCTCCAAAAGCATCGGGACGGCCATTGCGGCGGCTTACGCAGGAAAACACCACTTAACCGCTGCCAGGCATATCCTATATACGCCGCTTGTCGAAACCTTTTCCTTCGCGCCGGATTGTGCCATTGGGTTTATCGGTACTGCCGACCCGTGGAGTGATACGGATGAAATCATCCGGCTTTCTAAGGCGCGTGGGGTTCCATTATCCGTATACGAGGGCTGCAATCACTCCCTGGAATGCGGCGACACCTTGAAAAACCTTGATGTTTTAAGGGATGTGATGCAAAAAGCAATTCGTTTTTGCAATCAAACGGACGAGTGAAGCCGACACAGCGGGACGTACTGGGAAAGGTGGCGCAATGAAACAGATTCTTGTGGTCGAGGACGACCTGGCGATGAGCCGCGGGATTGTGCTGGCGCTTCGGAACGAGGGGTTTTCGCTGACGGAAGCGCACAATTTACGCGAGGCCGAGCAGCTCCGGCAGGAAAACGCATTCGACCTGATTTTGCTGGACTGCAACTTGCCGGACGGCAGCGGGCTGGACTGGTGTGCCAGAATCCGGCTTGACAGCGCCGTCCCGGTGATTTTCCTGACCGCGAACGACACCGAATATGACGAGGTCGCGGGGCTGGAAGCGGGTGCGGACGATTATATTACAAAGCCGTTCAGCCTTGCGGTGCTGCGGGCGCGGGTAAGCAATGTGCTGCGGCGGCAAAATACTTCCCCGCGGATACAGATTGACGGCTTTGAATTTGATTTCGAGCAGCTGCTTTTCCTGCGGGACGGCGTGCCGGTCGAGCTTTCCCGGAACGAGCAGAAGGTACTGCAAGTGCTGGTGCGCTCCCGGGGAAGCACGGTTCCGCGCGAGCGCCTGCTGGACCGGGTTTGGGGCGACACGGAATACGTGGACGAAAACGCGCTTTCGGTTACCATCCGCCGCCTGCGCAGCAAGCTGGAGGACGACCCGAGCGCGCCGCGCTATATCAAAACGGTCTACGGGATTGGCTACGCCTGGGCGGTGAAGGGATGAACCATTTGACAGCGGCCCTCCGTGTCACGCGCAGTCAAACGCAGATATGGGACATCCTGCCGGACGGCGGCACCGTGAAAACGGTTTTGCTTGTTGTGCTTACGGTGTTTGCCGTGATACTGATTGTGGCGCTGGTGCTTTGGCTGCGGGAGCGCAGGATTTACCGGCGGCTGAACCATCTGCTCGACACGGCGATTGAGGGCAGCTTGCTCGGGGAGACCTTCAATGAAAGCCGCTATTCCCAGCTGGAAAGCAAGCTGTACCGCTACCTGAAATCCAGCAGCCTGTCCCGGCGGCAGCTGGAAGCCGACCGGGCGCAGATTGCGGAGATGGTTTCGGACATCTCACATCAAACAAAAACGCCAATCACCAACATACTATTATATACACAGCTTTTGCAGGAGTGCGGTCTGGACGGGGAAAGCCGGGAATTGGCTGAGCAGATTATGAGACAGAGTGAACACCTGCGGTTCCTGGTGGAAGCACTGGTCAAGGCATCGCGGCTGGAAAATGGTTTAGTTGCGGTGCGTCCCGCGCGCTATCCATTGGCTGAGCTTTGCGGCAGACTGGCGCAGGATTTGGAATCCCGGGCGAGGGAAAAGCGGGTTGAGATGATATGGGACATCCCGCCGGATATCGTGTGCCGTTACGATCCGAAATGGACAGGCGAAGCGCTCGCCAATCTGCTCGACAACGCGGTCAAATATACGCCCGCCGGTGGCCGGGTTACCATCTCGGTGCAGTTGTATGAGCTGTTCTGTCGAATTGATATTGCGGATACCGGCATCGGAATTACCGGGGAGGAACAGGCGCATGTGTTTGAGCGGTTCTACCGTTCCCCGCGCGTTGCGCAGCAGGAAGGCGTTGGCATCGGGCTGTACCTGTCCCGGCGCATCATCAGCGATGAAGGCGGCTATATCAAGCTCAGAAGCAAGGGGAAGGGTACGACTTTTTCGGTATTTTTACTGCGTTGAGACCGCTTTGCTGCTGTGGAAAGTGCAGAATTTGGAGCTTTTGAGACAGTTGTTTCCTGCGTCTCGAGAGCTTCTTTTTCATTAGGAACGAAAGGGAATGAACTGGCGTTTTACCTTCTTTTTAATTCATGGGGCAGCGCCAGCCTGTACAAGACGGGGAAAATATGGTATAATGGCAATGCCGCACCGCATAGCTTTTCCTGTGGAGGTGTGGCGCATGAAACGAATTTGGGGATTGGTCCTGCTCCCAGCGGTGGCGGGGCTGCTGTTGTTTTGGCCTTCCGGCGGCATTCGGAGCGTTTTTTCCGCGTCAAATGCGCCCGAAACTCTGGTGATTGACGCTGGGCACGGCGGTTTTGACGGCGGCGCGGTCGGCGCGGACGGTGTCAGCGAGCAACATATCAACCTCCGCATTGCGCAGCATACCGAGGCGCTCGCGGGTTTTTTTGGCATCCCTGCCGTTATGACCCGCCCGGATGAAAACGCGCTCGGTTTTGTGGACGGGCGTGCCATCCGGGAAAACAAGGTCGCGGATATCCATGAGCGGCAGCGCATTGCGGAGCAGACCGAAAACCCGGTCTTTTTGAGTATCCATCTGAATAAATTTGGGCAGCCCCAATATCATGGCGCGCAGGTTTTTTACTCCCGCAACAACCCGCGCAGTAAGGAGCTTGCCGAGACGCTTCAGGCCACGCTGGCGGAGGGCATCGACCCTGAAAATAACCGCAGGGCAAAGCAGGCCGTGAATACCATTTACCTGATGAAAAAGCTCGAATGCCCGGCAGTGATTGTCGAGTGCGGCTTTCTTTCCAATCCGGCGGAGGCCGAACGGCTTCAGCAGGAGGAGTATCAAAAGCAGCTGGCGGTCTGTATCATCAGCGGCTATCTGCGTTATCGAGGAGAAACCTGAAAATGAAGCAAAAAACCGTTTACTTATGCAGCGAATGTGGCTATGAGCATGCAAAATGGTTCGGAAAATGCCCGTCCTGCGGCGCGTGGAACACCATGAGCGAGTTTAAGGTGCAGCCTGAAACCGCGGTGCGCGGCGTGCTGCCTGCCGCCCCCGGCGGGCGCAGGCCGAACAAACCAATTACGCTCGACCAGATTGACGACAGCCAGGAGGAGCGCTTCCATTCGGGCATTGGCGAGCTGGACCGCGTGCTGGGCGGCGGCGCGGTTCACGGCTCGTTTGTGCTGGTCGGCGGAGAACCGGGGATTGGCAAATCGACGCTTTTAATGCAGATGTGCAACGAAATGTGCAAGGCTGCAACCGTCCTGTACGTGTCCGGCGAGGAATCGCTGCGGCAGCTGAAAATTCGTGCCAAACGGCTTGGTGTTTCCTCCGGGAACCTGTATATTTTGGCGGAAACCGATTTGGATTCCATTATCGCGGAAACCGACGCGCTCGAACCGCAAATCCTGATTGTGGACTCGGTGCAGACCATCTACCAGCGGGAGCTTGGCTCGGCCCCAGGCGGCACGGCGCAGATCAAGGAATGCACCATGCGGCTGATGCAGTACGCCAAAAGCCGGAACGTGACCATTTTCATTGTCGGCCACGTGAATAAGGAAGGCTCCCTGGCTGGCCCCAAAATGCTCGAGCATATGGTGGACTGCGTGCTCTATTTCGAGGGTGAGCAGTCCAGCCCGTTCCGCTGCCTGCGCGCCGCGAAAAACCGCTACGGCTCGACCAACGAAATTGGTGTTTTTGAGATGAGCGGGCGCGGCCTGCTCGAGGTGCAGAACCCCTCCGCCGCGATGCTGTCCGGACATCCGGCGGGCGCGTCGGGGAACTGTATCGCTTGTGTCATCGAGGGCAGCCGCCCGCTGCTCGCCGAGGTACAGGCGCTGGTCGCCAAGACCCAGTTCGGCGTGCCGCGCCGCACGGCGGCGGGTGTGGACTATAACCGAATGGTGCTGCTGCTGGCAATCCTGGAAAAACGCGCGGGGCTGTTCCTGTCGGGGAGTGACGTTTACGTCAACGTAGTTGGCGGTATGCGGCTGGACGAGCCTGCGGTCGATTTGCCGATGGTGCTGGCGATTACCTCAAGCTTCCGGGACAAGCCCCTTCCGGAGGGCGTGATGAGCTTCGGCGAGATTGGCCTGACCGGGGAGCTGCGCGCGGTCAACAGCGCGGCACAGCGCATCTGGGAAGCCTACCGGCTGGGGTTCCATACCTGTGTCATGCCGGTGCAGGAGCTGAATGAGGAGCTGCCGCGCAGTATGAATGTTGTGCAGGTGCGCACGGTGCAGGAAGCACTGAAAAAGGTACTGTAAAAATAGCGTTAAAAAGGAAGCAGTGATTCCCGGAGGGGACGCTGATTCCTGGATAGACGGAATTCGGCCGGACTGTGCGCAAATGGGGAAAAATTCCCGCGAAATTTGAAAATGCAACTGTAAGTTGCGCGAATGCAACCCGTTTGTGGTTTACGGCGCACTGCTTTTTTGCTAAAATTGGAGGAAAGACAGGTGAAGAAAACCGATGAAATTTGAAGAAAAACTGGTGCGCCTGCGGAAAGAAAAAGGGCTGTCACAGCTGAAGGTTTCGGAGCGGCTTGGCGTATCGCGGCAGGCAATTTCGCGCTGGGAGGTCGGGGCGGCAATGCCCTCCACCGAGAACCTGAAACGCCTCAGTGATTTGTATGGGGTTTCTGTCGATTATCTGCTGCACGATGACAGTGAAAGGCCCGGCCCGGAAGCAAGCCGCCAGGAATCGCCGAAGGGAGGGGATTCCATGAAAAAGAGATGGAAGCCGTTTGTAAAATTGGGGGCAAAAATGGCGGCTGCGCTGCTGGCGCTGTTTTTGTGTTCCGTACCGTTGTTTTATGCCGTGATTTTCTCCGTCGGAGGTTGGCAGCCTTATGTGGCTGCGCGTGTGATACGCTTTTTGCTGGCGGCTGGGATTGGCTGGCGGTTCCGCAGGAAGGGGCTTTTGCTTTTCGGCGATTGGGAACCGGAAAGAAAGCGGGCGCTGCTGTTTGTGTCAGCATGCATTGCGGTGAGCCTGCTTCTGCATGTGACCGGTGTCACGCCGGGGTTGTATTGGACGATTACCAGTACCCTTGGGATGATGGGGCCGCGGGCAGATGGGCATATTGCGCCTGCGGTTTTATGGGAACAGCTGTTTTCCGGTGATTTGTATTGGAGCATCCTGTTCTGTCTGGCGTTTATATTGGTCGGTTCCCGTAAGGGGGGCGGCATCCCGCACAGGAAGGAAAAGACTGCAAACAGGCAGAAAGAAAAGGATTTGGGGCAAGGGGAAGCCTTGGATAGCATCCCCGAGAAATTTATGGCACGCTCCCTGTGGCCAGCGGCGGCGGTGCTGCTGATTTTCGTGCTTTTTGCGGCGCAAACCGGGGAGGAAACGATACCCGCCGCAAACGTAAAAAGCGGTGCGTCTGCGGCGCAGCCAGAAGCGGGGCTTGCGGCGGCGGGGAAGAATCCCGTTGATTTGGGAAAGGCGGATTTTACGCTTGACGTGGCGGCAGCCGATTCGGTGGAATCGCCGGACATTTACGAAACGGATAGTGAAAAGCTTCGGGTGAAACTCAAAAGCCCGAAACATATTACGGTTGTTGTGAAGGTTTCCCTTTACGATGCTGCCGGGCAGTACCTCGCAGGGGCAACCAAGGAGATTGGGGCAGTCCGTTCTGCCGAGTGGACATTTACAGGGTTGGCCCCGCATGGGAAGTATTATTTCAAAATTGAGAACCTTGATCAGCGGGATGCCGTTCTCAAAGGGACGGCAGCGAGTATATAAATTGTACAGCGGTTACCTCTCGGGTGCTATTTTTGATGATTGTTAAAAGTATCCTGAAGTCGATTCTTTTGCCGCGTTGCGGAGGTTTTTATGAGAGCATTCAACAATCAGGAAATCCTGGAAATCGCCCTGTGGCAGTCTGCCATTGACGCGGGCTGCCGCAGCAGCGACTTCCTGTGCCCGGAAAACGTGGTTGTCATTTCGCGGACGGACCCCGCCGCGCGAAAATATTTGGAACTGCCGTTTTCCTGCCAGCTGATTTCCTATGGCAACAATATTGTAGCGTCCGTATCCGAAGAATACCAAAGTATGGTTTCCAATTATATCAGCCGTTTCACGGCGGCGCACTGCTTTGAAACGCCGAATTTCCATGTCCTGAACGATGTGCTGACTGAAAAGGGGCAGCGGCTGTGCCATATGGCGGAGTATTTTCTGCC
Organism: uncultured Clostridia bacterium; assembly: GCA_910586575.1. Taxonomy (GTDB): domain Bacteria; phylum Bacillota; class Clostridia; order Oscillospirales; family Butyricicoccaceae; genus QXXE01. The sequence goes on from CAJUJQ010000044.1 coordinate 9,407, forward strand.
TGATCTGCGCCGCCTTACCGCGCTGGATTGCCCGTATCCGCTCCGGCTGCTGGGGCAGGCGGATTTCGCGCCGCTGTACACAGAAGCATGGAGCAATGCCCTCTGTGAAAAGCGGAAGGAGCTTGATGTCCTGGGGCTGGGCGCGTATGACGGCGATACCCTGGCAGGTTTTGCGGCATGCTCCGCCGACTGCGAAACGATGTGGCAAATCGGTGTGGATGTCCTGCCGGAATACCGCAGGCAGGGGATTGCCTCGGCGCTGACCAGCCGCCTGGCACTGGAAATCCTGCGGCGCGGCAAGGTACCGTTTTACTGCGCGGCGTGGTCGAACCTGCGGTCGGTGCGCAATGCGATTGCAAGCGGCTTCCGTCCCGCGTGGGTCGAGCTGACCGCCAAAAGCATTGCCGCTGTGGAAGAGATGAACGGCATGAATTCTTAAATATTGTGTTTTTGGACCTGTATTCACAAGCTGTCAACTGCACCTGTACAGCGCTGACGCCGTCACACCAGTGATTGCTGTTTTGTGAATATAGGTTCTGACTTTTTCACGGCAAATTGTTTTTCACAGTTTGTACAATTATACCGTTGCAAATTTGGGCATTCTGTTATAGAATAGTAGGCGAAAAGGAATCAACCTGTTTTCCAAACAGGCAAAGAAAGTTGTGAAGCTCCATGCAGTATGATTTAATCGCGCTTGACCTTGACGGGACCGCCCTTACCCCGCAAAACAGCGTTTCCCCCGCCGTGCGGGAGGCCATCGCCTGCGCCCGTCAAAAGGGCGTTCATGTCGTGATTTCCACCGGGCGTATCTGCGGCGAGGCCGCCGAATTTGCGCAGCTTCTGGGCGCCGATGATGAAATGGTCACCTCCGGCGGCGCGGCAGTTTCGCTGGCGTCCAAGGGGATCTGCATCAGCCGTACCTCGATGGAATGGGAAGCCGCCTGCCGTGCCGCTGCCGCCTGCGAGCGCTACGGCTTATCCACGATGGTTTATGTCGGGACAAAGCTCTACATGACCCCTTATGATGAGCTGATGTTTTCCCGCTACAAGTCCAACGAAGGGTATCTGGCTGTCAAAACCGTTGTGCCGTCCGTGGCGGAGGTCGTCGCTGAGCAGCATTTGCCGGTTGATAAGGTCTTTACCCGTTCGCAAAACCCGCAGCATCTGCAATTCGTCCGTTCCCAGCTGGCTTCCGTGGAGGGAATCCGCGTGATGAGTTCAGCGGATGATAATGTCGAGATTATCGCGCCGCACGCCGACAAGGGCCGCGCCCTGGGTGAGCTGTGCGCGCGCTTCGGTACGGACCTTGCACACGCCGCCGCCATCGGCGACAGCGAAAATGACCGCGAAATGCTGCTTGCCGTCGGCATGCCGATTGCCATGGGCAACGCCCGCGAGGATATCAAGCAGCTGTGCCGCTTTACCACCAGAACCAACGCCGAGGACGGCGTCGCCCATGCGATTTATACGTTGCTTGGGCAATGACCCACGCGATCTGAAATACAAGGTTATGACTGCCATGAGAAAGGGTTTACACAATGGATATCCGAATTTTAGCGCTTGACCTGGACGGGACGCTGCTGACCGACCACAACCACGTTTCCGACGCCTGCCGTGAAGCGGTGCAGGCCGCGCGCGCCAAAGGCATAGCAGCCGTAATCTGCACCGGGCGCAACGCAGCCGATTCCTGCCTGTTCGGCGAGCAGGCGGGCGGTATGGACTGGGCTGTTACCGGCAATGGCGCGGAGGTGCGCTCGCTGGCGGACGGCGGGGTGATTTTCACCGACCTGCTCGGGGAGGCACCTGGCCTTGCGCTGGTGGAGGGCTGCGAACGGTTTGGCACCGACCCGTGCTTCTATACGCCGGACGCGGTGTATTATGGCAGGGAGTTTGAACGCTTCGTTGAGGACTGCGCGGCGCATGGGCTGTCCTTCAATTTCATTGAGCGGAAGAATTATCACCGGGTTCCGGACGGAGGGTGGCGCGCGTTTGTGCAGTCGCACCACAACGAGATTTTGAAAGCCATCCTGCATGCCGGCAGCCCCGCGCTGGTTGACACCATGCACCAATGGCTGGTGCAGGATGGACGGTTTGAGGCTGCGCCGTCTGAAATGTTCGGCGGGCAGCTGAAAAACATAGAGGTCAACCGGAAGGGCGTTTCCAAAGGGCGCGCCCTTGCCGCACTCGCGGAACGGCTCGGCTGCACCATGGAAAATGTCATGGCAATCGGTGACAGCGATAACGACCTTTCCATGCTGCGGATGGCGGGGCTTGGCGTCGCGATGGGCAACGCGCCCGTCCATATTCAGGCCGCTGCCGGCGCGGTCACCGCGGACAATGTGCAGGACGGTGTTGCGCGCGCAATTGAAACCTATCTATTATAAAAGCCCATATTTACAGTAAGGGCCTGTATTCACAGTCGGCCATCCGCGTATTGTGAATACAGGTCCCATTTCTTACAGCTTGAAAAGAATGCCGCATGCCGCGCCCAAGGCAACAAATACAATCGGGTGCAGCTTGGGGAATCTAATGACCCCAGTAAAGAACAGAGCGAAGAGAATCAGCGCGGGGATGTTCAGCCACGCAGCGAGGCTTGCCGCGCCCGGATGGAACAGCGTTTCATGATAGATGGACGCCATCGCGCCGATAATCAGCCCCGCAGAGGCCGGGCGCAGGCAGTAAAAGGCATCCTGAACCAGCCGGTTTTCCTGAAACTGCCGCATCATGCGGGAGACAATCAGGATAATGATAATAGACGGTGCGACAAGGGAGAGCGTCGAGCAGAGCGCGCCGAGCGGTCCGCCCGCGCGGAATCCGGAATATGTCGCCATATTGACACCGATGGGGCCGGGCGTGGACTCGGAAACCGCAATCATGTCCAGCAGTTCGCTTTCGGTGAACCACGGGTAGCGGCGGGCAATTTCCTTGAGGAACGGCACGGTTGCCATGCCGCCGCCGACGGCGAAAAGCCCCGTCTTAAAAAACTCGTAAATCAGCAGCAGGAAGGTGGGCTGCATCAGGACGCGCCCCCTTTCCCGCCGTGCGCCAGAATGCCGACGCAGGACGCCGCAATCACAATCACGACCGGCGAAACGCCAAACAGGATGGTAACCAGCGCGGTCACCGCCAGCACGGCAACGGTCAGCTTGTCGGTCGCGCTTTTGGCAATCAGCTTCCAGACCGCGTTCAGCACCATGGCGCAGACCGAGATGGAAATGCCTGCAAACGCGTGCTGGACGACCACTAAATGGGAGAACTGCCGCAGGAACGCCGCAATGATGCAGATAATTAAATAAGAGGGGGAAATCACGCCCAGCGTTGCCACAATGCCGCCAAGATTGCCAGCCACGCGCGCGCCGATGAACGTCGCCGTGTTGACCGCAATGACGCCGGGGGTACACTGCGCAATCACGTAATAATCCATAATATCCGTTTCGGTCGCCCACTTGTGTTTTTCCACGACTTCACGCGTCAGCATGGGAAGCATCGCGTAGCCGCCGCCAAAGGTCAGGATGCCGACCCGGAAAAACGCGGAATAAAGCTGCCACAAAACCTGCACAAAAACTACCTCGATTCGTTTCGTAATGTCCCCGTCCCGGGAAAGCTGCCCCCGGAACGGTCTTTTTTGCAAATTAGTATATCACAAAACCGTCACGGATACAAGCCCCGCGCAAAAATGCCGCGGCCCGGATTCAGTTCTTGCTAGAAAGAAACGGATATGCTATAATATATCAAACGATAAAAAAAGAAAGGCCTCAACCATGTTGACTGATATTGAAATTGCGCAGAATTGTAACATGCGCCCCATTACGGAAATTGCCGCAGCCGCCGGGATTTCCCCCGACGAGCTGGAGCTGTATGGGCGTTATAAGGCGAAAATTTCCCGAGGGGCCGTGCGGAAATACCTTTCCGAAGGCAGCGACGGCAAGCTGATTTTAGTGACCGCCATCAACCCGACCCCGGCGGGCGAGGGCAAAACGACCACCACCGTCGGCCTGGGGCAGGCCATGACGCGGCTGGGCAAAAAAACCGTGATTGCCCTTCGTGAGCCTTCCCTGGGACCGGTGTTCGGCATCAAGGGCGGCGCGGCAGGCGGCGGCTACGCGCAGGTTGTCCCGATGGAGGACATCAACCTGCACTTTACCGGCGATATGCACGCTATCACGGCGGCAAACAACCTGCTTTGCGCCATGCTGGACAACCATTTGCAGCAGGGGAACGCGCTCGGCATCGACCCGCGCCGGATTGTCTTTTCCCGCGTGCTCGATATGAACGACCGCGCGCTGCGCAATGTGACCGTCGGTTTGGGCGGACGTGTAAACGGTGTGCCGCGTGAGGATCATTTCATGATTACCGTCGCTTCCGAGGTGATGGCAATCCTTTGCCTTGCGAATGATTTTACCGACCTGCGGGCGCGGCTGGGGCGCATCCTGGTTGCCTACACCTACGACGGGCACCCGGTATACGCCAGCAACCTGCGCGCCGACGGCGCGATGGCGGTGCTGCTGCGCGACGCCCTCCAGCCAAACCTGGTGCAGACGCTGGAAGGGACGCCCTGCCTGATGCACGGCGGGCCGTTCGCCAACATCGCCCACGGCTGCAACAGCGTTCAGGCGACCAGGCTCGCGATGAAGCTGGGGGATTACGCGATTACCGAAGCGGGCTTCGGCGCGGATTTGGGCGCGGAAAAATTCATGGACATCAAGTGCCGCAAGGCGAAGATTTCGCCGGACTGTGTGGTGTTGGTCGCGACCGTACGCGCGCTCAAATACAACGGCGGCGTGGCAAAAACCGACCTTAATACACCCGATGTGGAGGCGCTGCGGCGCGGCATCGTGAACCTGGACGCACACATCGAGAATTTGCGGAAATACGGCGTGCCGGTCGTGGTCGCCATCAACGCGTTCCCGAGCGATACCGCTGAAGAAATGGACGCGATTCGCGCGTTCTGCGCGGAAAAGCACGTGCGGTGCGCCCTGAGCGAGGTTTTCGCCAAGGGCGCCAAGGGCGGCGCCGGGCTGGCGCAGGCGGTGCTGGAAACACTGGAAACCGAAACCGCGCAGTTCCGGCTGCTGTACCCGGACAGTCTGACGCTTGAGGAGAAAATCCGCAAGGTATCAACCGAGATTTACGGCGCGGCGGCGGTCAACATCCTGCCTGCGGCGGCAAGGGAGTTGGAGCACATCACCCGGATGGGCGGTGGGAATCTGCCGGTCTGCATGGCAAAAACACAGTATTCCCTGTCCGACGACCCGGCGCTGCTCGGCCGCCCGAAGGACTTTACCATTACTGTGCGCTCGGTGCGGCTGGCGGCGGGCGCGGGCTTCGTCGTCTGCGAGACCGGCGCGATCATGACCATGCCCGGCCTGCCCCAAAAACCAGCTGCGGAATCCATTGAAATGGATGAGGACGGGACGATCAAGGGGCTGTTCTGATGAAGGGATACACCATAACCGAGCAGGAAAACGGATTTGTTTTCCACATGATTATCACCGAGGAATATCTGAAAAAATCGCTCCGCGCGCTGCGCATGGGCGAGCGGAAAGTCATGTTTGCCTTTGCCTTTTTCGGACTGCTGGCGCTGGTCGGGCTGCTGAGCCTGCTGCAAGTAATCACGCTGTTCAACAACTTCATGTCCTCCATGCTGATTTTATACGCGGTGCTGTTCTGCTGTATCCAGTCCCAGAGCGAGCGCAGGACCGTCCACAGGCTGATGGAGCGCTGTGCCGCCCACGAGCCTGCCGATGTCGAGCGGGAATATACCTTCGGGGACGAAATCCTCTCGTATTCACCCGTGACCGGCAGCCGCAAAAGCTTCCCCTATGCCGAGCTGAAGGATTTCCGTGTCACCAAGGACGCGTTTCTGTTCCTGCTGAACGGCGCGACCTTTGTTTCGGTGCCGAAGGGCTGTTTTGCGGCGGGGCAGGCCGAGCGCTTTGAACACTTCGTACGCGGCAAACTGGGGCGGTGATTCGGATGGAGTTTGTTTCACAGTCTCCCGAGGAGACCGAGGCCATCGGCGCGCGGTTTGCGGAAGCCCTGCGCCCCGGCGATGTTGTCGCGCTGGAAGGCGACCTTGGCGCGGGCAAGACCGCCTTTGTGCGCGGTGTACTGCGGGGGCTGGGCTACGCGGGGCGCGTCACCAGTCCGACCTTTGCAATCGCGAACGAATACGAAACCTCCCGCGCGGCGGTCGTCCACTGTGATATGTACCGCATTTTAGATGAAAGCGCCCTGTATGAGCTGGGCTTCGGGGAGTATCTGGACGGCAGGCGCGTCGTGCTCATTGAATGGAGCGAAAATATCCGGTACGCGCTGCCGGAAACACGAAAAACCGTCCGTATCGTCTACGGGGAAGCCCCGGACGAGCGGAAAATCGAAATGGTGGAAGCGGAATGAAAATCCTGTCTTTTGAATCGTCATCCGCGTCGGCGTCGGTGGCGCTGACCGAGGGCGAAACACTGATTGCGCAGTCCTTCCAGAACTGCGGGCTGACACACAGCCGCACACTGCTGCCTATGGCGGAGGCGCTGCTTGCGAACTGCGGAATCCCGATGGCGGTGGTGGACGGCTTCGCCGTGGCGGCGGGGCCGGGGTCGTTCACCGGTATCCGCATCGGCACGGCAACCGTCAAGGGGCTGGCGTTCGGGCTGGAGCGTCCCTGCGTCGGGGTCTCCACACTGGAAGCCATGGCGCGCGGGCTGGAGGGCCTGGAAGGGAATATTTGCTGCGTGATGGACGCGCGCGCGGGCCAGGTTTACAACGCGCTGTTCACGCTGGAAGGCGGAACGCTGCTGCGCCTTTGCCCTGACCGCGCCATCCCGCTCGATGAACTTGCCCAAGAAATCGGCAAAAAATCACAAATACTGGTTGGCGATGGCGCGAAAATGTGTTATACTCAGAAAAGGGAATGCTGTCCGGGGCTTCGGCCCGCACCGGCGCACCTGCTGTATCCCACCGGATACGGGGTTGCGCGGGCTGCGCTCCCGCTGTTCGAAGCTGGGAAAACGGTCTCGGCGCAGGAATTGGACGCAAAATATTTGTGCGCGCCGCAAGCTGAGCGGGTGCGCATCCAAAAAATGGGAGGTATCACATCATGAAAATGAATATCGCAATCGGGAACGACCACGCGGGTTACGCGCTCAAGGTCAAGCTGATGGAAATGCTCAAGGACGACTATGATTTCACCGATTACGGCTGCTTCTCCGCCGACCGATTCGATTACCCGGACTCTGCGGAAGCGGTTGCAAACGCCATCATGGAGGGCAGGCACGAGCGCGGTATCCTGATTTGCGGCTCGGGCATCGGCATCTCGATTGCTGCAAATAAGGTGCCCGGCATCCGCGCGGCAGCGTGCCAGAGCTACTTTGCGGCGAAATACTGCCGCCTGCACAACGACGCGCAGATTATCTGCCTGGGCGAGCGCATCACCGGCCCCGGCGAAGCCTGCGAGATGGTCAAGGCGTTCCTGGGCGGCGAGCTTGAGGGCGGACGCCATGCGGGCCGCATCGAAAAGATTCACGCGATTGAGAAGAAGCACTTCAAATAATATGGCTGTTTGCATTCGTTAAAAATGACCGTATTTATGGTAGGGGAGGGGCTTGCCTCCCCCGCACAAAACGGTAATTCCCGCAGGAAACGGGATAGGCAATATGGAGTACCCCTTCCCCGGACAACAGAAAAAGGAGTGACAAAGCATGGCAGTACATGAAATGGATCACCCGCTGATCCTCCACAAGCTGAGCCTGATGCGCGACAAACAGACAGGTGTCAAGGAATTCCGAGAAGCCACCAAGGAAATTGCAATGCTGATGTGCTATGAAGCGACGCGCGACCTGCCGCTGAAAACCATCGAAATCGAAACCCCGGTTGCCCATGCAAAGGTACGGGTGATTTCGGGCAAAAAAATTGCGATTGTCCCCATCCTGCGCGCCGGGCTTGGCATGGTGGACGGCATGTTGGAGCTGATTCCGACCGCCAAGGTCGGCCATCTGGGCATGTACCGTGACCCGGACACCCTGAAACCGGTCAGCTATTACTGCAAAATGCCGCCCGATATCGCGGAGCGTGACTGCCTGATTGTCGATCCGATGCTGGCAACCGGCGGTTCTTCGGCTGCGGGCATTCAGGTGCTCAAGGATATGGGCGTCAAGCATATCAAGCTGATGTGCCTGCTGGCAGCGCCGGAAGGCCTCGCGGTGATTCAGAAGGAGCATCCGGACGTGGAAGTCTTTGTCGCGGCGATTGACGAAAGGCTTAATGACCACGGCTATATCGTCCCCGGCCTGGGCGACGCGGGTGACCGCATTTTTGGTACGAAGTAATGTTTGGGGGGGGGGCGCTGTCCCCCCTCTTTTTGGGGGAGGAAAAATGGAAAAATTTGACGGAATCCTGTTCGACCTGGACGGGACGCTTTGGGATGCCACGGCGCAGATTGCCGAGGCGTGGAACCAAGTGATTGCAGAGGCGCGGGAAGCGCTGGCACCCTACGGCAAAGGGAAACCGCTGACGGCGGCGGATTCGCGGGCGCTGTGCGGCAAAACTATGGACGTGATCGCGGATGAGCTGTTCGGGGACTACCCGGAAAAGGCGGCGATTGCTGACCGCTGCTATTCACACGAGAACGATTATTTGCGGGTACATCCCGGCGTGGTTTATCCCGATGTCGGCGGGGCGCTCAGGGCGCTGGCGGAGAAAGTGTCGCTGTATGTAGTCTCCAACTGCCAGGCGGGGTATATTGAAGTGTTTTTGGAGACCTCCGGTTTTTCGGAGTATTTCTCCGGGCATCTCAGTTACGGTGATACCGGGCTTCCCAAGTGGGACAATATCCGGCTGATGTGCGAGCGCGAAGGGCTGCGCAATCCGCTCTATATCGGCGACACCCAGGGCGACGCCGACGCGGCAGCAAAAGCCGGAGTGGCGTTTGCGCACGCGCAGTATGGATTCGGCGAAGTGCCTGGGGCGGCGATTGTTATCCCTGCTCCGGTGGAGCTTGCATCCGTTTTATAAAAAAGAAAGCCTTCCGAAAAGGAGGGCTTTCTTTTTTATATACCAGTCTTATTTATAATAGGCATACAATGTATTTCCATATCGCGCCTGGAAGAAATTCGAGGAGCGGTATTTCATTTCGAGCTCGGCGTCGTACAGGTATGTTTTCCCGTTCAGCACAATCTCAACCCAGCCGTGCGGCTGCCGGTTCTTGCCCAGCCAGCCGACCACGGTATGTGCGTCATAGCCCAGCTCCCGCGCCAGCAGGCAGAAAGTGGCGGCGTAGCCGAAGCAGTTGCCGCGCCCGTCCCGCAGGAAGGCTTCCGCGTAGGCAGGCTCCCAGCCGGTCCGACCCTTGGAAATCAGTTCGCGCTTAATATAGGTGAAGCGGTCGCGCACATGGCTGTAAACCGCACGCAGCTTTTCGGTCTCTGTCATGGAAGCGTTGGTTTGGGTACGGATGATTTCTGCCAGAATATTGTCCAGCGTGGGGTTCCCGGTGGTATAGCGCCCGTCCGCGCCGAAGGCGAAGCCGTCCACCGTCCGGGAGCGCACAAACCTGCCGCTTTGCGAGCAGTAGAGCCAGCCGTCGATATTGTGAAAGCCGTCCGCAAGCGGATGCCGTTCCTCGGTCAGGGAGACCCAATGCTCTCCCGCTTCCGCGTATTCCTGCTCGTGGGAAACCGTCGCTTCCATTATCTGCGCATACGCCCAGTGTGTTTCGGGGACGTCGGGGAAAAACCGTACCTTTTCGGAAGTGCGGATGGTATCCGTGTCCGGTTCGCGCCCCAGCAGGCGGTTGAATACGGCGGCGGCTTCGGCGCGCGTCAGCGGGTCATCCGGACGGAAACAGCCGTCCTCCGGCCTGCTGAACAGCCCGTTTGCGGCTGCAATGCCGATTTCCTCATAATAAGGCGCGCCAACCGGCACATCAAGGAAAGTGATGGGAATCCGCCCGCGCGGCAGGAAGCAGGCGGCCGCAGCCGCGCATTCCGCCCGGGTAAACGGCTCGTCCGGACGGAACATCCCTTCTTCGTCGCCGGGCATCACGCCCGCGCGTGCCAGTGAATTGGCGGCGGCGGCATACCACGCGGTTTCCGGCACGTCGGGGAAGCCGCCCTCGATTTCGGGCGGGTCGTCCGCCAGCGTATATAGGATTTGCGCCGCTTCGGCGCGAGTCAGCCCCTTGTCAGGCTCAAACATGCCCACGCCGCTGCCGTCCATATATTTGAGATGGCTGGCGGCTTCCTCCCGGAGCGTAAGCGCGTTTTCCCGCGCTGAGCATTCCAGAAGCTGCTGCACCGTCTCGATAAACGTCTGTACCGCCGAACCGGACGCCGCTTCCGGGCGCTCGGCGGCGGCCGGTGGATTCGCCCCCATCAAAAGCAGCACCGCAGCAAGCATCCCCGCCGCTGCCCGCTTGTTGTTCATAAGCTTCCCCCTCCAAAGGCCGCGCGCAGTCTTTTTTACTGCCCGCGATCATATCTATTTTCAATTATATGCATTTTTTAGAAAAAGTCAATGTAAATTTGGCTAATTTGTCGAAAACGCGGGGCGTCAAACCCCAACCGCAATCAAACAGGGACAACCGCAGCGGCTGTCCCCGTTTACAAAAGGATATGGGAGGATGATATGAAGAAGGCATGGAAAGGGGGATTGCGGTTCGGGGAAGCGCATTGTCCCGCCGCAATCTATCAGATTCGGATACGGAAAGAAACCGTGATCTTTTCGTTTGCATCGGCATGGTACGCAGGTTCGACATCGGCGCCCCAGCTGTCGATGCCGCCCACGCCGCGCATGGCGCCGCAGACCGTGACCACGGTGCGCACCGGCTGTGGAAGCTCCTCACGATGGGCGGCGGCTTCCAGCTGCTGCGGGGTATAGGGCAGCGCGGAGAAGGCGAACGGTTTGCCGGTGGCTTCCAGCGTCAGCGTTGCTCCGTCCCTGCGGTGCAGGGAAACCGCGCGCGTGTCGGTATGGCAGCCGCACTCCTGCGGGACAAGGTAAGCGGGGAGCTGCGGCACTTCACAGTGCCAACCGAAGCGCCCGCCTTTTTTGCGGTCGGGGTAGGTTTCGCCGGATAGTCCCAGCCAGTGAACGGATTCCAGCGGTTCGGGCGTTTCAAAGCGCAGCCCGAACAGCGGAAGCTCGGGACGTCCCGCTCTGCCGAAATACTGCGCGGTAACATCAAACCAACCGGCGGCGTCTACTGTGTAGGTCACATCGGCGCGCAGCCCCGGCAGCGCGGGCGCGGTATACGTATAACGAACGGAAAGGATGCGCTCATTTTCGGCAAGAACCTCAAAACCGCCGCACGTCTGCCATCGGTCAGCCGCCGACCAGACAGCGCTGCCCGCCGCAAAGCCGTTGCCAAGGTCGTTCTCGGTTGGGGCGCGCCAGTAAGCCGGACGGGGCGCGCGCCACAGCCATTCACGTCCGCCGCTGCGCAGCGACACCGGCCCGCCTTCCGGCATAGAGAACAGAATCTCAAAACTGTCGCCGCGCACGCCCAGCGCGCCGTCCCCGTGCGCAATGCGCAGAGGGCTTTTCTTCGCAGGGTATGCGGGAAGCTTTGCCGCCGCCGCTGCCGCGCGGTTGGCTTCGTCCCATTCCGCCCGTGCTTCCGGGGAGGCATACCAGATCGGAAGAGCACACGTCTGAACTCCAGTCACCTCCAATCA
>CAJUJQ010000045.1 GCA_910586575.1 uncultured Clostridia bacterium
CACGTCTCTCTTTCAATGGCTGCCTTTTTCTGGGATTTTTATGAAACTGCCGTGATTTATTCAACCCTCCGCATTGACAACCCACCGGTAAATAGTCTATAATAGGGATATAAAGCGCATAAATGCCGCTGCAAAGAATTACTTTACACAGCTGGGAGAGGATTGAGATGAACAGTATCCGAAAAAAAATCACCATTTGCCTGATTTCGACAGTTGTGGCCGCACTGCTTGCGGTAGGGCTTTCCAGCATTGCCCTGAACTACAGGAGCACACTGGCCAATGTGAATCAGATGATGAGTCAAACCGCCGTTTTGGCCGGGGAGCGCATCGAGCAGGAATTGAACGCCTACCGAAACGTAGCAATGGATACGGGCTGTATCCCGCAGTTATCTGACAAAGACGTTCCGCTCTCGGAAAAACGCGCTATCATTGACGAACGGATCGGGATGCACGGTTTCCAACGCGGCAATATTGTCGGTGAGGACGGAATCAGCATTTTTGACGGGAATGATTATTCTGATCGGGAATATGTAAAGCAGGCTATGCAGGGAAATATATATGTCTCAGAGCCGCTGATCAGCAAGATTACCGGCGAGCTTTCCATCATGGTAGCGGCCCCGCTTTACGCTGGTGGAAGCCGTGATTCCCGCATTGTGGGCGTGGTTTATTTCGTGCCCCACGAGACATTCTTAAATGATATTGTATCCTCGATTAAAATCAGCGATACCAGCCATGCTTATATGATCAATAAATCCGGCGATACCATTGCGGACACCACCCTGGAAACCATTACCACCCAGAATATCGAACGGGAAGCCGAAAACGACTCTTCGCTGAAGGAGCTGGCGAAGATCCATACGGATATGCGTCAAGGCGGCAAGGGCTTCGGCAGCTTCCACGATTCCGACGGTCCCCGTTTTGCGGCTTATGCCCCGGTAGGCAGCACGGATGGCTGGAGCGTAGCTGTTACCGCCATGAAAAAGGATTATCTGGCCAATACATACTTTGGTATGTTTGCGAACATCGCAATTATGATTCTTTCCGTCCTGGCCTCTATTTTTGTAGCACTCAGGCTGTCCAACCATATCAGCGTACCCATGCAGGCCTGCGCAAAGCGGATGGAGCTACTGGTGGAGGGTGATTTGGAATCCCCTGTACCCGAGACCCAGGAGCGCGATGAAACCGCGAAGCTGATCCAATCCACAGCGGCCTTGGTGTCCGGCCTGAAAACCATTATTTCCGATATCAACTACCTGCTGACCGAAATGTCCGCAAAGAATTTCAATATCCAATCTGCCCATCGCGAAGCCTATGTAGGCAGCTTCCAGGGAATATTGGGTTCTATCCGCAAGCTAAAGGTAGAATTGAGCACCATTATGGGTCAGATCGATGCGGCTGCCGGAGAGGTTTCCACTGCCAGCAACCAGGTTTCCAGCGGCGCTCAGACTTTGAGCCAAGGATCCATGGCTCAGGCAAGCTCAATCGAAGAACTGGCCGCTACCATCAACGAAATCTCTGCCAGCGCCAAACAGACCACTTCTGTCGCGGATCAGGCAGGCCAATTTGTAGAGCAGGCTGGCGCACAGCTCCATACCAGCGTGGAACAGGTTGGCGAACTGAATAAAGCGATGGAGAAGATTTCCAAATCCTCAGAGGAGATTTCTGCAATCATTTCCACTATCGAAAACATTGCCTTCCAGACCAATATTCTGGCCCTGAACGCCGCTGTTGAGGCTGCCCGCGCGGGCGTTTCCGGCAAAGGCTTTGCGGTAGTTGCTGATGAAGTCCGCAACCTGGCGTCAAAGTCAGATGAAGCCGCAAAGGCAACCCGCGAACTGATTGAGAATTCTATCAAAGCAGCCGCGGAAGGAAGTCAGGCGGTTTCCAAGGTCACAGATTCCCTGGAACGGACCAACGTTTTGGCGGGCAATGTGACCACGCAGATGGATATTATGGTTGGAGCTATCGAGAATCAGACGCATGCGCTTACTCAGGTAACCGAGGGCATCGACCAGATTTCTTCCGTAGTACAGACCAACAGCGCCACCTCGGAAGAGAGCGCGGCTGTCAGCCAGCAGCTTTCGGCGGAAGCATCCAGCCTGAAAAATCTGGTGGAGCAGTTTACCCTTGCCAAGGACTAAATGCCTGCGCAAATAGGCGTAAATAAAAAAAGAATCCTCTATCCATAGCTTATCATCTGTAAGCGTTTGGATAGGGGCTGAACGCTGATGAAAATTTGAGCCACGCACTAACGAATTTGTGAATCACTAAGGTTTTTATCGCACATCCTATAATAACAATATGAAGTTCAACTCTCAAGGCGAAATAATCCTTTGGATTATTTCGCCTTAACCATAAATTTGCACTTTTTAGCCCCTTTATCAAGGATGGGAACCACTTGCAAAGTCCTTGACAAGTGGGCTAAAAAGTGCTCAAGTGACTCAAATTTTCATCAGCGTGTGACTCAAAACTTAGTTGGCGTTTACACAGGAGGATTGTATTCAAATCGTAATCCCAATACACCATACCGGGCTGCCGCACATTGCGCATCTGCATGACTTGTCCAGCTTTGCGTTTTGTCTATCCGAATAAAAGGATATCGCCTATCCCAACCGGTTTTCCTTCAATCCGATTCGTCTGCTTTTAGTATAACGCAAAATTGTTCTTTCAGCAAACACCTCACCACTTCTGTAATCACATTTTACCATAACTGTAGTGAAATGTAAAGGCTATTTGGGCGTACGAGCGGAAAGGCCAGAGCTGGCGCTCCCGGCCTTTCCATCTGTATTATTATGGTTTATCCATATAGGATAGGGCATATTTCCCTGTTACCGCGCCCCTATCACGCCGCAAGCAATTTTTATACCCGAGTTTCCAGATGGCTGGATTGTAAAATCATCCGGCTGGTCATGGATAACAACCGTCCTGCCAATTACTTCATTTACGGTAAACCGATTTGTCAAAAACAGAGAAAGCGCAAAACCATTGTTTTCAAACAACGGCGGCAAATCTCCGGCATGGTGTGGATGGCTGCAACTGCCCGGGTTATAATGGGACATCACATTTGCAAACGGATCGTCTAAATTACCCGTACAGCTGCCCCCTTCATGGATATGGAACCCAAAAACCCGCTGCTGACAGGAAAGTCCTGAATAGGGCAGGCCGCTGACCTCGGCACACACGATGACACCTTCCCCGGTTTGATAAAACCGTACCGTACCTGAAATATCGGGGAAGCTTCCACTGCCAGTGATATCGGCTGCTGCCTGCGGCCTTCTGCGCAGGACGGAAAGGATCTGAACGGGCGCATAACCGCAGGATGTCCGCTGATTCATATGAAAAACTCCTTATCACATAGGTTTCATATGACATCCTATGCAGCGAAGGAAGGCAGGGTTCGGCACATGCCACGCCCTATTGGGCAGCATATTCAAAGCTTGCACATGGGTCGGTGTGCCGGAACAAAAGCTCCCTCCCGCGCCAAAAGCAATAGTTTACTTCTGCACGCAGGCTTTCATGGATGGTGCGTTCCATTCCTCCGTTCACCGGGGCACGAAGCGGCTGACCGTGCTTTTCCAATATCCTTACCTCCAAGCGGTATTTCCCCTGGCGGATACTTGCCCCAGAGGACGACCATGCTTCAATTTTAGCTCCCCGATAAGTCGCCAGCCGATATTCCCGGCCATGGTGAAGGATTGCGCAAATACAGCCGGTAAAGCCACCCACAGGCAAAGGAATTGTTGCCGCCGCAAGCATCAGGCCGTCATCCCCTGCCCTGTTCCAGCCGCACTGTGTCCAAAGATAGGCGTCCGGGAAAGACCGCCCGCGATCGGTTTCAAGGTATCCCGTCCCGCCCGAAAAGCCTAAAACATCCCCGTTCAAACACAGGGAACCTTCCAGCGAATGCCCCATGCTGATCACGCCGTGGGAACACTGCATCCCCACGAACCATCGGAACGGGCCCATAATATCGGATTTCAGCGCGGTGAACGGACCATATTTCAGCGTCCCTTGAAGGAAAATACCGTTTTGGTTAATATCCACTTCGATTCCCTGCGCACCGAAATAGGATTGCCCAAGCCGCACCTGAAATTGGTTTGGTGAAGCCTGAAACTGGGTTTCGGGATATTCCAGCCACCACGACCCGCTGTCACAAATGACTTGGAGCGACGCGCTGCGGCGCCCGATGCTGTCAACATGGAATGCCGGAATCAGTGCAAGCATTTCCCCATTTTTGCTCTGATGCTTCAAATACCACCCTTCAAAGTAAGGGCCGGACTGCTTTTCCCCATGAAAAAATTTCATTTTCACGCTCCTTATAGTGGCAGACGGGTTTTCAACGTCTCGATATTGTCTACAGGCAAGGCGCAGGCCTGCCCCTGGCACAAATAGTACCGCGTCCCCTGTTCCGGAATCGGGTAACTACTGGTAAAGGGAGCCAAACGATCTAATATATCAGCGCTTTCCGGCGTTTTGACCAAGATTACTAATTCCGGCCGGGATGCTTCCCGCAGGAAAACCTTTAATTCCGCAGGGACTTCCCTGGCTGTTACCACCAGCTCCGCTGACGGCCATAGCTCCTCCAGAAACGCCAGCATGGCAAAGCTGTATCCGGCGGGATAATCCTGCACCGCCCCCGCCAGCCAGGACAGCTGAAGGTTCGCCGCCTTCCGCCAATGCCCCTCCCCGGTGAGCAGGGACAAGCGTGAGAGCATCAGCGCCGCCACCGAATTCCCCGACGGCATTGCCCCATCGTAAGCCTCTTTACTTCTGGTCAGCAACTGCTCCCCATCCGAAGCATAGGGATAAAAACCGCCGTATTCCCAATCGAAAAAGAATTCCAACAAGCAATCCGCCAGTCCCACAGCCTTTGCGAGACAGGCCGGGTCAAAGGTGACGGCATACAGTTCCAGCAAGCCCCATGCGTAGAATGCATAGTCGTCGAGCTTCCCGGGATGGGCGGCATCCCCGTCCCGCCAGCGGGCCAACAAACGCCCATCTGAACCAGTGAGGTGCTCCGTTAAAAAATCCACGGTCTGTCTGGCGGCGCTCAAGTACTGCGGTTCATCCAATACCAGCCCCGCACGCGCCAGTGCCGCCACCATCAGCCCATTCCAGGAAGTCAAAAGCTTATCGTCCCGATGAAGCGCAGCCCGGTGCAGGCGGCAGTTGTATACGCGTTCCCGCAAGGCAGCGATACCTTCCGGCTCCCGGTCAAATTGCGCCTGCCCAAGCAGGTTTGGGATGCTTTTCCCTTCAAAATTCCCGTCCTGCGTAATGCCATACCACTGACAGAAACGTCCGGCGTCCAATTCCCCCAATACCGGAATCAGTCCGTCTGGGGTAAAGACATAATATTTCCCCTCCACGCCGTCGCTGTCCGCATCCTGCCCGCAGCAAAAGCCGCCTAAGGGGCCTGACAGCTCTTTCAGCACATAATGCAAGGTACGTCGGACAATCCCCTCATAAAGCGGGCGGCGGGTATGCTGAAAGGCTTCCGTATAGGCCAATACGAGCATGGCATTGTCATAAAGCATTTTTTCAAAGTGCGGGACCAGCCAGAAACGGTCGGTGGAATACCGGGAAAACCCGCCGCCCACATGGTCAAACAACCCGCCCCGGTACATTGCATCCAGGGTTTGAAGGGCTATCTCCTGCATTTTCCCCTCCCCAGTGAGCCGGGCATAGCGCAGAAGGAATATCAAATTGTGCGGCATCGGGAATTTCGGCGGCGCGCCGAACCCGCCCCATTCCTTGTCAAAGCGCCGCGCAAACAATTCCGACGCCTGCCGGACAGTTTCCCGTTTGAGGGTGCTTGTCCGGCAGGCACTTTCCTGCTGCAAATGCGCGGTGAGGCGCTCCCCCGCAGACAGCACCGCCTCCCGGTTGTCTCGCCACAGATCAGCAGTATTGCGAACCAGCCGGAGCAGCTGTGCCTTTGGCAGATATGTCCCCGCCCAAAAGGGTTTTTGATCCGGCGTGAGCAGCACCGTGAGGGGCCAGCCGCCCGAGCCGTTCATGGCTGCGCAGGCTGCCATATAGACGGCATCCACATCGGGCCGCTCCTCCCGATCCACCTTGACAGGAAGGAACACCTCGTTGATTGCCTGTGCTACGGTTTCATCCTCGAACGATTCGTGTGCCATCACGTGGCACCAGTGGCAGGTGGAATATCCGATACTTAAAAAGATAGGGCGGTCCGTGCGTTTCGCTTCCGCAAAGACTTCTTCACCCCAGGGATGCCAATCCACCGGGTTTTCCACATGCTGAAGAAGGTAGGGGGAATGCTCCCCGCTGAGATGGTTTTTCATTTGTGCTCCTTTCCCGAGCCATAGCGAAAATATCCTGACAGGACAAGTATTTCCGTTGGAGCCATAAAATAGACCTAAAAATTTCGTTTTATCCTCTATCCTTGCCCTATAGCGCCCCTTTTGCATCAAAATAATAACAGGAGCAAACCAGCGCACCCCTTAACAACAAAGGGCTTGTCCGTTTTGCTCCTATTATATCATTCCCATAGGTGTAATGCTCCGGCACCGTCCCGACCAGCACGGTATCGGTCACAGGATACCGGCTGGTAATCGTCACATCCCGATGTCCCAGCAGCGGCATCAGCACCCGTACTTCGGCGGTCACTTCCAACAGGATATTGTGCCGCGTCTGGTTGATGCCTGCCGAAGAAAAAGCGCTGATAAAATCTGCCTTTGCAAAACCCAGACCTGCCATCCCGACACGCAGGCACGGCCCCCTCCCCGCGAAATAACCAGGCGCAAACACCGAACCCAGCGGAATCTCAAGCACCCGGTCTTCCAGGGTATTCACGGTATCGTAAACCTCGTTCACCATAACGGCTTTCATATTATTCATGGTAATGACATCGGTGCGCAAAGCGGTCACATGGCTCCCATCATCGCGATCCAGAGTAACTAAGCCTTGATAAGCCGAACGATTCTGATAAATTTCATTCAGCATGACGCTGTTGATCGCGTTGGTCGCGGTATATTGCGCCTCATTCACCGCGTATTCCACAATCATTGGGGATACCAGCCCCTGTATGACTGCCGCCGCCAGCAGTACCGGCAGCAGCAATGCCAGCAGGAACCGGCATTTCCAATTCCGCTTCTTTTTCCGGCGCACGGCGCTCCCCCCTTCCGATTTATTTTACGAAAGGCTTTTCCAAAAAAGAATCCTTACCGGGCGCATTGTCCTATTTTTGCAGTTTTTTCTGACCGTCCTCAAAAAATTCATAAATATCTCCTGAAATAAGATGCCATTTCCGACAAACTGTGGTAGAATAGAGGATGTATGCTTGATATGCAAAAGGAGCGCAGATTCATGACCTTATATAGATGCTCGAAACGTGCCTGCGGGCACCTTTGGAGAGCAGGGCAGCGTCCTGACGTGTGCCCTGCCTGCGGCGGGCGGCGGTTTCGCGAAATCAGGTTAGACGATTTACCAATTGATGAAATCGTGGAGCTGTCCAACCAATGCGACGAAAGCACCGAGGAAGGGCTTGCCGTGCAGGCCGAGCTGTTCCGTCTCGCGGCGATGGCCGGTGACCTTTGGGGAATCACCAACCTGGGCTGGTGCTGTGAGGTGGGCGCAGGTGTGGAAAAGGACGAAAAACAAGCCGTATGGCTGTATACACAGGCGGCGGAGGCGGGCTATTTGCCCGCGCAGTGCAATCTTGCCGTATGCTATGAAAACGGCATCGGCGCGGCCGTTGATATGGAAATGGCGGTCCATCTGTTCCATATTGCCGCCGAACGCGGCTTTCCGCGCGCGCAGTTCAGCCTGGGCCGCTATCTGGAAAACGGCATTGTGGTCATGCGCAACCCGGAACAGGCTGTCGAATGGTATCAGGCCGCCGCGTGGCAGAATTACCCGCCCGCAATGACCAGCCTTGGCTGGTGCTACGAATTCGGCGAGGGTGTTGCCAAAAGCGCGGAAACTGCCGTACTTTGGTATACCCGCGCCGCCGAGGCAGGCGACCCGAACGGGCAGTGCAACCTTGCCTGGTGCAAGGAAGCCGGCATCGGCTGTGAGCAGTCCTTTCCGGAAGCGCTGTTCTGGTACCGGCAGGCGGCGGAACGCGGACACCTCCGGGCGGTCTGCAACCTTGCGGAATGCTATGTGCACGGGCGCGGTACGGAGGAATCCCCTGAGCAGGCGTTTTCCCTGTACTGGCAGGCGGCGGAGCGCGGACACGCGCATGCCATCTTCCGGCTGGCGGTTTTCCGCCGCCTGGGCTACGGCTGCGAAGCCGATCCGGAGGAAGCCTTCCGGTTGTTTCAACAGGCCGCAGCGCAGGGGCATTCCGGCGCACAGTGTGAGCTTGGCATCGCCTACGAGCGTGGGCGCGGCGTGGAGCGGAACCCCGAGGAAGCCGTCAAATGGTATCAAATCGCCTCGAAGCAGGGGGATCTTTGCGCAACCTATAATCTTGGCTGGTGCTATGAATCGGGCTACGGCGTCAAGCGTGACCTGAAGAAAGCGGCTTACCTGTACCGGGTGACTGCGGAACACGGCGATATTGACGGGCAGACCAGCCTTGGCTGGTGCTACCGCTACGGTATCGGCGTACCCAAAAACGAGCGGGAAGCGGCAAAATGGCTGACCCTGGCTGCCAAAAAGGGACAGCCACGCGCGCTGACAAACCTTGCCCAGCTGTATCTGTTGGGCGAAGGCGTCCAAAAGGACGACGCCCACGCGGCGGAATTGTTCCTGCGGGCAGCGGAAGCGGGCTATGCCCCGGCGCAGACCGAATACGCAATTTGCTGCGAACGCGGGCGCGGACGGGCGCAAAGCGCGGAGGAGGCATTTTCCTGGTATCAAAAGGCGGCAGCCCAACGGGATGTCTGTGCCCTGTACAATCTCGGCTGGTGCTATGAAAACGCCTACGGCGTGGAAGCCGATTCCGAAAAAGCGGCTTCCTGTTACCGGCTGACCGCTGAAATGGACGACCCGGACGGTCAGACCAGCTACGCCTGGTGCTGCCGCAACGGCTTCGGCGTCGAGCAAAACCTGGAAGAAGCGGTCAAGTGGTACACCCGTGCCGCCGAGCAAAAGCACCCCCGCGCCCTGCACAATCTTGCGCTGCTGTACCAATCGGGTACAGGCGTTGAACAGGACGAAGCGCAGGCGGTCCGGTTCATGCAGCAGGCGGCAGAGGGCGGCTACCCCGCCGCGTTCAACCAAATGGCACGCTATTTTGAGAAAGGGATCGGTGTCGAACGGGACGACGCGCAGGCGTTGAAATGGGCCGCCCTGGGCGCAAAAGCCGGACACGGGGACGCGCAATGCCGCCTTGGCTGGTATTATGATATCGGTTTCTCGGCAGAGCAGAGTGACGAAAAAGCATTTTTCTGGTATAAAAAGGCGGCGGAATCCGGCTCGCCGCAGGGCGCGTATAACCTGGCATGGTGTTACGAGCACGGCCAGGGCACGGCAGTCAGCGAACGAAAAGCCGCCCAGGCCTTCAAAAAAGCGGCGGAGCTGGGGCATTCCGGCGCGCAATACAGCATCGGCTGGCGCTATGCCAATGGCACCGGCGTCAAAAAGGATTTCAAATTAGCAGCCTATTGGTATCAAAGGGCGGCTGAGCAGGAGCATTCTTCCGCCTGCAATAACCTGGGCGTCCTTTATACGCGCGGACAGGGCGTCTCTGTCGATTATACGGAGGCGGTACGGCTGTTTGAGCTTGCCATCCAATACGACCCGGAAAATGGCCATGCCCTGCACAGCCTGGGCGACTGCTACGAGCGCGGCTGGGGCGTAGAGCAAAACCTGACCAAAGCGGTCGAGCTGTACCGGCAGGCGGCATCCTTCCAAAATGCCTGCGCAATGGCAGCGCTGGGGCGGCTGTACCTGTCCGGCGACGGCGTCCCGCGGGATTTCGCGGAAGCCTTCCGCCTGCTGCACAAAAGCGCATCATTGGGCAACTCGGACGGCGGATATTTCCTGGCGAAGTGCTATGCGGAGGGCCTGGGAACCGCACCCGACCCAGAAGCTGCGCGGAACGCCTGTGAAAAAGCCCTTGCGGACAAGGATTTTTACTTTGTCAAGCCCGCCGCCGCCCGAAAGCTGCTCCGGCAGCTTTCCGAGCCAGACAGCGAAACTCCAACAGAAGGCAGGTAAACTCGATTGACCTCTCAGGAAGCACTGAAAAAATACTTCGGATACACCGAATTCCGCCCCCATCAGGGCGAATTGATCGATCAGATTCTCGCGGGGCGTGACGTGCTCGGCGTAATGCCGACCGGCGCGGGCAAATCCCTGTGTTACCAGATCCCCGCCCTGTGCCTTTCAGGTTGGACGCTGGTAATCTCGCCGCTTATTTCACTGATGCAGGATCAGGTAGCGGCGCTCGAACAGTCCGGCGTGCCGGCCGCCTGCCTGCACAGCGCACAAAGCGAAACTGAACAGCGCCGGATTTATGCCCGCGCCTATCAGGGCGAGTTCCGGCTGCTGTATGTCGCGCCCGAACGGCTCGAAACCCCGGGCTTCCGGAACCTGTGTGAGCAGATTCCGCCGGTGCTGGCCGCAGTCGATGAGGCGCACTGCATTTCCCAATGGGGGCAGGATTTCCGGCCCAGCTACCTGCGCTTGCCCGCGCTGCTGGAAGCGCTGCCGGTACGCCCGCGCGTGGCTGCCTTCACCGCGACCGCAACCGCGATTGTCCGGGAGGATATCGCGCGGCTGCTGTGCCTGCGGGAGCCGTTCACGCTGGTTTCCGGTTTCGACCGCCCTAACCTGTATTTTGGCGTGCGGTCAACCACCGGGCCGCATGATAAAAAACAAATCCTGCTGCAATACCTCAAAAAACAGCAGGGCAAAAGCGGCATTATCTACTGCTCTACCCGGAAAACGGTGGATGAAATCTGCGAGCTGCTCCGTGACCACGATATTTCCGCCGGGCGCTACCACGCGGGTATGGCAGGTAATGAACGCCAGCAAATACAGGAGGATTTCCTATATGACCGGATTACGGTCATGGTCGCCACCAACGCGTTCGGCATGGGCATCGACAAATCCAACATTTCGTTTGTTCTGCATTTCAACATGCCTCAGGACCTGGAAAGCTACTATCAAGAGGCCGGACGAGCGGGCCGCGACGGTGAACCCGCCGAGTGCCTGCTGCTATACGGCAAACAGGATGTGCAAACGGCAAATTTCCTGATTTCGCACAGCCGCGAGGCCGACTCCGAGCTGGATGAGGAATCGCGTTCGCGCGTCGTGGAGCAAGCGCACGAACGGCTGAAGCAAATGACCTTTTACAGCACAACAAGCGACTGCCTGCGCCGCTTCTTCCTGCGCTATTTTGGCGAAAGCGCGCCGCTGAACTGCGGAAATTGTTCCAACTGCCTTTCCGGGCACGAGCAAAAAGATATCACGATTGAAGCACAAAAAATAGCCTCCTGTGTGTACCGGCTCCGGCAGCGCGGGCGCACGGTCGGCAAAAGCCTGATTGCCGATATCCTGCACGGCTCCAAGAGCGAACGCATCCAGCAAGGGGGCTTTGATACGCTGTCTACATATGGCATTATGAAGGATACGCCGCGCCGGACTATCATTTATTTCATCGAATTTTTAGTACAGGCCGGCTACCTGACCGACTCCGGCGGGGAATATCCGGTCATTACGCTGAACCAAAAGTCCAACGAGATCATCCGACAGCGCTTGCCGGTGGTCGCCCGCCTGCGGACCGATATCATCAATGCGAAAGAAAAGACGATTCCGCTTCAACCCGCTGCAGCCGCCGAAGTGGATGACGGCCTGTACAGCCGTCTGACAGCCCTGCGGACCAAGCTGGCGAACCGTGCGGGGGTTCCCGCATATGCGATTTTCAGCAACGCAACCCTGCGGGAAATCGCGGCGCGGCTCCCTCATACGGACGCGGCGTTTCTGGAAGTCCCCGGCGTCGGTGAAACCAAGCTGAACCGGTACGGCAAGGAGTTCCTGCAGTGCATCGCGGATTATGAGAACGAAAAACGGCAGCAGACGAACGAAACCTCCTAAATAGAACACCGCATTCCCTGTTTTGCAGTACCGCACGGTTCACGGCACAATGCCGGAACCGTGCGGTACTGCTTCCCCCGGATATGGCAATTTCCACAAACCAGCAGCACTTCAGTTTCCCTTTCTTTTCCATCTGTGAACTTTATTTTACAAACTAACAATTTTATTTGGCAATCTGGGCAAACTATGGTATAATAATTTGGTTGAATGGTTTGGCGTACAAACGGAAACCCGTTTTTATGACAACCGCTCCGACAGCAAATAAAGTTTGACACAGCGGTTCCCCCTTCCCGTGGAACCGCCTGCCTGTTTCCTAAGGAGGCATCGAGCTTTGGCGAGAAAGAGAAGAAGAAAAAAACCGAACATCATTTTTCGGCTGTTCCGGTCCTTGCTGCTGATGATTGTGACCCTGCTGCTGATCGGCATCATCTGTGCCGTTTGCTGCGGCATGGCATTTGCTTATTATGTCCGTGACTATATCCTGCCCAACGCGGACGTACCGATTGACAACATCGGCCTGAACATGACCAGCATCATCTACGCACAGAACCCGGATACCGGCGAATACTACGAGTATGAGACTTTATACAGCTCGGAAAACCGTACCTGGGCCGATTTCGAGGACATCCCGCAGGATTTGAAGGACGCCTTCGTCGCAATCGAGGACAAGGACTTTTACACCCATAAGGGCGTTTATTGGAAGCGCACCTTTGGCGCGGCGCTCGCCTGGATTACCGGCGACGATGACAGCTACGGCGGCTCGACCATCACCCAGCAGCTGATTAAAAACACCAAGGGCGAAAAGGAATTTTCGGTCAAGCGCAAGCTGAACGAAATTTTCCGCGCGCTCGAGCTGGAAAAAAAGGTCAATGATAAAAACCGTATCCTTGAGCTGTATATGAATACCATCTATTTTGGCAGCAGGGCTTACGGCGTCGGCGCGGCGGCTGAAACCTATTTCGGCAAAGATTTGAAAAACCTTACCCTTGCGGAATGCGCGCTGATTGCGGGCATCACCAACAACCCCTCCCAATATAACCCGTTGCTGCACCCGCAGTCGGCGCAGAACCGGCAGCGCACCATCCTATCTGAAATGCGTGACCAGGAGTTCATTACCGAAAGCGAGTACCGGGAGGCGCTCTCGCAGGAACTAGTATATGCCTCGGGCGAAAACCAGAAAACCGAACCCACCTATTCCTGGTTCACCGAAACCGTCATCCACGAGGTGCTGGACGATTTGCAGGAAGAAAAGGGCATGACCGAACAGCTGGCCAAAACCATCCTGTTCACCGGCGGCCTGCGCATATATACCACTATGGACCCCAAAATCCAGAGTACGATGGAAGAAATGTTCAAGGATGATTCCAATTTCCCGGACATCACCAAAAACGGCAAACGGCCCCAGAGCGCCATGGTCATCATGGATACGGACGGCAATATCAAGGGCATTGTCGGCGCGCGCGGCAAAAAGGAAGGCAATATGCTCCGCAACCACGCAACCATGTCGCACAGGCAGCCCGGTTCATCCATTAAGCCGCTTTCCATCTACGCGCCCGCGATTGACCAGGGACTGATTACCCCCGATTCAGTGCGCACCGATATGCCGGTAACCGTTGTCAACGGCAACCCATACCCGCGCAACTACAACCGCATTTATTCCGGCCAGCGTACCATTAAATACGCGGTTATGCAGTCGCTGAACACCATCCCCGCTGAGCTGCTGGACGAAATGTCGTTCGAGACCTCCTTCCAGTACATGACCGAACGGTTCGGCATTGAAATGGTTGAACGACTGGTCAGCGACAGCGGCAGCGTCAGCACCGACCTCAGCTATGGCCCGCTTGGCATGGGCGGTTTGACGCGCGGCGTTACCGTGCGCGAAATGTGCGCGGCATATACTGTATTTATGGACGGCAATTTTGCGGGTTCGCGCAGCTATTCCCGCATTGAGGACGACGACGGGAATATTGTCATCGACAAGACCCCCGTCCCCCAACCGGCGTTTGACCGCGAAAGCACCGTTTATTATATGCGTACCCTGCTGGAAGGAGTTGTCTCCCCCGGCGGTACCGCGTCCTTTGTGGACGTGCCTGGCATGTCGGTCGCGGCAAAGACCGGTACCACCCAGAACGACAACGACCGGTATTTTGTCGGCTTCACCCCCTATTATGTCGGCGCTTGCTGGTTCGGCTATGAAACCCCCTCGACGTTGGAAGGCCTAAGCTCCAGCCCCCCCGCCCAGATGTGGGAACGCGTCATGCAGGCCATCCACGAGGGGTTGCCGGATAAATCCTTCGAGGAATACAACGGCTACACCACCACGGCTTACTGTCTGGACAGCGGACTGCGCGCAACCGAAGCTTGCCGCACCGATATTTCGGGCAGCAACCGTACCGCTACCGGAGAATATTTCCCGGGTGATGAGCCGCAAACCTACTGCGACCTTCATAAAACCATTACCATTTGTGCCGAGTCCGAAAAAAAGGCAACCCCATACTGCCCGGAAACCCGGACGGTATCGATGCTTGACCTGACGCGGCTGTTTCCGGTGTCGGTCAGCGTCAGCGACCAATACCGCTGTTTCACGGGCGATAACCTGCCAATCGGCACGGGGACTGTGGTTTCGGGCGGCTCCAGCGCCAATTATCAGGAGGAATGCGAGCTGCACGACGCCAACTTCGACCCCAACGCCGTTGACGGCGAAGGCCCCAACAATGGCACGGATTCCAGTGGTTTACCGTGGAGCGGGCTGTTTAGTCCCACCACAGACCCTGAAGGAAACGGCAATTCTACTACGGCACCCATCGAACCACCTTCACAGAGCACACTGCCCAGCGATCCGTTCGACCCCGAATGGTTTGGCTAGTGATCCATCCGGTTAGAAATCGGAGTTGGACTTGGAGCTGGATTTCTGTCCGGATGGAGCACTAGTAAAAACTGGGCGCACTCCAATTATTAAACAATCCCAAAAACAAAACCCAATAATGCGGGCATAGCATCATTTACGCTTTGCCCGCCTTGTTTTTTGTCCAGTTTATTGACTAAATCGCGCGTTTGCAGTGTACTGCCGCACATCTTTCTTGAAGATAATACTGGACATTTTCTCTATTTTCCGGTAAACTATAAATCAGATCACAATTTCCAAGGAGAGGATTTCATGGACGCACTGATTCAAGCCCTGGCCCGTGAGCTGGGGCAGTCCGAAACACATGTGGAAAACGTCGTCAACCTGATTGACGAAGGAAATACCATCCCTTT
The DNA here is from genome assembly GCA_910586575.1 of uncultured Clostridia bacterium. Taxonomy (GTDB): domain Bacteria; phylum Bacillota; class Clostridia; order Oscillospirales; family Butyricicoccaceae; genus QXXE01. The sequence goes on from CAJUJQ010000045.1 coordinate 15,277, forward strand.
TATCGCCCGCTACCGCAAGGAACTGCATGGTTCGATGGATGACCAGCTGATTCGCACGCTGGCCGACCGCCTGCAATACCTGCGCAACTTGGAAGCCCGTAAAGGTGAAGTCAAGGCTGCCGTCGAGGCACAAGGCAAGCTGACCGACGAGCTTGCCGCCGCCGTTGACGCTGCTGCCACCCTGGCCGAAGTCGAGGATCTCTACCGCCCGTACAAGCAGAAGCGCCGCACCCGCGCAACCATCGCCCGCGAAAAGGGGCTTGCCCCTCTTGCCGATATGCTGTTCTCGCTGGACGAGCCTTGCCCGCCGCCGGAGGAAGCGGCGCTTGCCTTTATTGACCCGGAAAAAGGCGTGGAAACCGTAGAAGATGCTTTACAGGGCGCGAATGATATTATCGCGGAACTGATTTCCGACGATGCAGCCCTGCGTAAAATCCTGCGCAGCCTGTATCTGCGCCGCGCAATGCTGGTCTCCAAGGCTGCCGACAAGGAGCCGGAGGATACCGTTTACCGCCTCTATTATGACTTCAAATGCCCCCTGAATCGGATGCAGGGCTACCAGACGCTTGCGGTCAATCGTGGCGAACGAGAGGGCATCCTCAAGGTAAGCGTTGACCTTGATACCGAGGAAGCCCATATCACCGTGCGCCGTGCCTGTGTGCCGGGACGCGCCGCGATGGCTTTCGTCCGGAATGCCGCAGATGACGCGTATGACCGGCTGATTCAACCCTCTATGGAGCGTGAACTGCGCAATTACCTGACCGAACAGGCTGATGAAGGGGCAATCCATATGTTTGCGCTCAACCTCAAGCCGCTGCTCATGCAGCCGCCGGTGAAAGGCAAGGTTACCATGGGGCTTGACCCCGGTTATCGCAACGGCTGTAAAGTGGCTGTGGTTGATAGCACCGGCAAGGTACTCGATACGGCGGTTGTATACCCGACCTATGGCGCCCGTCAGAAGGAAGAATGCATCAGCCGCCTGTCCGATATGATTCGGAAGCACGGCGTTGTGCATATCGCTATCGGCAACGGTACCGCCAGCCGCGAGACCGAACAGATGACGGTCGAATTGATTAAACGGCTGGGCGGCGGCGTTACCTATATGATTGTTAATGAAGCGGGCGCGTCAGTGTATTCCGCGAGCAAGCTTGCCGCAGAGGAATTTCCGGAGTACGACACCAATCTGCGCAGCGCGGTTTCTATCGCCCGCCGCTTGCAGGACCCGCTTGCCGAGCTGGTCAAAATCGACCCCAAGTCGATTGGCGTCGGACAGTACCAGCATGATATGCCGCAGGCGCGGCTGGGCGAAGCGCTGGGCAATGTCGTCGAGGACTGCGTAAACGCAGTCGGTGTCGATGCGAATACGGCATCCCCTTCCCTGTTGCAACGGGTATCCGGTCTGACCGCGACAACCGCAAAGAATATTGTGAAATACCGGGAGGAAAACGGCGTGTTCACCACCCGGAAGCAGCTGCTCAAGGTGCCAAAGCTGGGACCAAAGGCGTTTGAACAGTGCGCGGGTTTCCTACGCATCCCCGAAAGCAAAAGCGTGCTGGACAACACCGGCGTACACCCCGAAAGCTATCCCGCCGCCGAAAAGCTGCTCAGCGAATGCGGCTATTCCCTGGAGGATGTACGCGCAGGCAACTTAGACGGGCTGAAAGCCCGCGCGGAGGAAAAAAGCCTGCTTTCTCTCGCGGAAACCTGCGGCACGGGTGTCCCTACCCTTCAGGATATCATCAAGGAGCTGCTGAAGCCTGGACGTGACCCGCGTGACGAGCTGCCGCCCCCCATCCTTCGCACCGATGTTATGGAGGCCAAAGACCTCAAGCCCGGCATGGAGCTTCAAGGAACCGTCCGCAATGTCATTGACTTCGGCGTATTTGTCGATATCGGCGTACATCAGGACGGTTTGGTGCATATTTCCAAGCTGAAAAAACGGGTGAAGCACCCGTCCGAGCTGCTTTCCGTCGGAGATGTCATTACCGTCTGGGTCACCGAAGTGGACGAAAAGAAAAAACGGATTGGCCTGACGATGCGCAATCCCGGTGAAGTGTAATCACCCATTGTCGGTATCGGCAGTCAATTGGACTTTTACCCGAGTGCAGGTTTATTCCTGCATTCGGGTTTTTCGCATATTCGCAAGCGGTACAAAAAAGCTGTTTCAAAACGGTTAAAAACCGTTTTGAAACCACTGTTCACAACTTAACAGCCTAGCACTGCTTCCAAAAAAACGTGTATGATTTTGTATAAAATGCCACTTGACAAACTGGAAATGTTGTAAGAATCGGAAATAGGTATCTACTTGATACACTTTCTGATTTTCAAGGTGCATTTTCATGTTGCCACTTGCAATCGCAGTTGCTATTTCCGCTTCTATCATGAGAGCTGTATAATGATCCCTGGGATTCGAACCACTCCTAAGAAAAAGATCGTGAACATGGTAGAATGAAATAAAAGCAAAGGAAGAAGCAAAAGAACCATGGCACGGACGCAGTACAGCCCGCAATTCAAGACGAAATTAGTCCTGGAGGTGCTGGGAGGCGAGAAGGAATTAGGAACGATCGCTTATGAAAACAACATAAGTCCCAATATGCTGCGAAGCTGGAAACAGGAGTTTCTGGATCACGCGAGCGAAGTTTTCGAGAATCCGAGGAAGGCAGAAAAGCAGGCGCGGAGATTTGAAAACGGAAATGGTCTACATCAATGAATTCCGTTCGCCGAAGGAATTGCGCCAGGCTATCCGCCAATATATCTGTGATTACAACACCCTGCGGCCGCATGAGGCTATTGGATTACGAGACGCCGGAGGACGTTTTTCTCTCCTGCTTCGCTCCGGATGCCGCCGGCCTTGACAGAATGCCGATGGCCTGTTGAGCCAGCAGCGGCGAGCGCGCGGCGGAGTCAGAACAAGGCTAAACCGCTTCGCGGCGGCTGACTCGGTGCATATCAGTTGTGACTGGCTCAGGCCTCGACAAAGTCAGGTTTGTAAAAATTTGGTTCACGCATTTTTCTCTATACGTGGTCTTGACAAGAGGACCATTATACTGTATTTCAAAAGATGGCGTATCGAGGTCAAGTATGATGTTGTCAAAAACAAGCTTGAATTGCCATGCTTTGGCGGTTTTTCCGAAAATGTGATCATGCAGAACTTCTGGATCACCATGTATCCTGCAAACATGGCAGCTATCGCAAAAACGAGGCTGGTGTAAAAATCAAAGACTACCGTAAGGATAAAGACAACAAGTACCAATATCAGGCGAACGTAAATACTCTGATTGGCTCTTTGCGTGACAAACTGGCGGATGCTGTTTTTTCCCGTAAACCTGCCCACCGTCAGAAAAAGCTGGAAAGGATCATGACCGAGATTCAAAAGTCTGTTGTGCCAATCCGCCCTGATGACGGGAATACCCCGCGGTACGCGAATACCAGAAAGGCTTCTCATCACAACAAAAGACATAATTTATGATAGGTTAAGTTGTGGATAGTGGGTTTGAACCAGCCCATTTTCAATTCAAACTGTACCGGGAAGCAGTGTTGTACTTCTATCTAAAATCCTTAAATATAATAGAGTGATTCTGTCAAATATGCATCATCACAGGTGATGTTGATGCCAAGTTTATTACATATCTTTTCGTCACTGGGCGTGATAAAGGTCGTCGAATGCGCCTGGCAGCCTTCCAGCTGAGGCAGCGCGTCCATGGCCGTCTGCGCAAGCGGATTTGTCACCGCGCTGAGCGCCAGCACTGTCAAAATCTCCTCAATCCCGAGCGAGTATTTCTTCATTTTCAGCGCATTGGTTTTCAGTGCCAGCATCGGCTCCAGCATACTATTGGACAGCAAATGAAGATGATCCGGCAGGCTTGCCAGCGTCTTTGCGGCGTTCAGGACAGCGGCGGCAGGCGCGGTCATCATATCGCTGTTGCGCCCGGTGACGAAGGAACCGTCCGGCAGCTCGACCGCGACAACGGTCAAACCATAGGTCGTGCCGAACCGCTTCTGCACGCGTTCCAAATGAGTGCGCGCCTGACCAACAACCGCCCGGTCACTGGTCTTAAGATTCTGGCTCTCCATGATCATTTTCATGCGGTTGAGCGCATCCTCGTCGGCACCCCCTTTTTTGTAGTCGCCGACCGTTTTCAAATAACGCCGGATAATCTCCTGCTTACAGGCCTCTTGGACAACCTCGTCATCAATAATGGCAGTGCCGATCTGATTGACGCCCATATCAGTCGGGGACTTGTAAATCGATTCCCCGGTGATGCGCTCAATCATGCGGCGGACAACCGGAAACATTTCCATATCGCGGTTGTAATTCACCGTGCTTTTCCCATACGCTTCCAGATGGAAGGAGTCAATCTGATTGAAGTCCTTCAAATCAACGGTTGCAGCCTCATAAGCAACGTTTAGAGGATGTTTAATCGGCAGATTCCAGACCGGGAAGGTCTCAAACTTCGCGTAACCGGCCCGCCGCCCAAGTCGCTTTTCGTGATAAAGCTGATTCAGGCAGGTTGCCAGCTTGCCCGAGCCGGGGCCGGGAGCCGTAACGACTACAATCGGCTTTTCGGTCTCCACATAAGGGTTTTTGCCATAGCCCTGCTCGCTGACGATAGAATCCACATCATGCGGGTAACCCGCAATTGGCGCATGCGTCCATGTGCGGATGCCACGTGTTTTCAGCTTGGCGGCAAAGGTTTGTGCCGCAGGCTGCCCGTCAAAGCGGGTAATCACAACCGAATTAACATCCAGGCCATTTGCGCGCAGATCATCAATCAGGCGGAATACCTCGGAAGCGTAAGTATTGCCGAAATCACCGCGCTTTTTGCTGCGCTCAATGTCTCCCGCATAAACGCAGATAATGATTTCCGCCTTTTCCCGAAGTACGCAAAGCAGCTCCAGCTTGGCATTCTCACGATAGCCGGGCAGGCAGCGCTTGGCGTGCATATCCTGCATGAGCTTGCCGCCAAACTCCAGATACAGCTTGTCCCACCCTTCCACGCGTTCTAAAATGTAGTGCGACTGACGTTCAATATACGTCTGGTGATCGAATCCAATTTTTTTCATATGCAATCCCATCCTACTTTTTGATTTTCCTCTTATTCTATTATAGCTCTCCTGTCAAAAACTTGCAAGCCGTTTTTCAGCAGAATTCACGGTAATTGAGA
>CAJUJQ010000046.1 GCA_910586575.1 uncultured Clostridia bacterium
GACCACCGAGATCTACACTCTTTCCCTACACGACGCTCTTCCGATCTGTTGAGCTGTTTCGGGGCTGTCCGCGCGGGTGCCGGTTTTGTCAGGCAGGGCATACTTACCGCCCGCTGCGGACAAAGTCGCCGGAAACGCTCCGGCGGCAGGCCGAAGCCGTGCTGAAAAATTCGGGATATGAGGAAATTTCGCTTTCTTCGCTCTCCACCAGTGATTACGGGAGCTTATCCGAGCTGACCGGGACGCTGCTTGATTTCTGCGAGCCGCGCCATATCAGCCTGTCGCTGCCGTCACTGCGGGCGGACAGTTTCAACGCCGAGCTGATGGAGCGGGTGCAGAAGGTGCGCAAAAGCGGACTTACCTTCGCGCCGGAGGCCGGTTCCAAGCGGCTGCGGGATGTAATTAACAAAAATCTGGAAGAGGACGACCTGCTGAACGCCTGTGAAATTGCATTCCGGGGCGGCTGGAATAATATTAAGCTGTACTTTATGATTGGTCTGCCGACCGAAACCTCGGAGGATTTGGACGGTATTGCCGAGATTTGTAAGAAGGTTGCCTACTGCTGGCGCATGAATACCACGAACCGCGCACGCGGTGTAAAGGTGACAGCCAGCGCGTCCTGTTTTGTCCCGAAGCCGCAGACACCGTTCCAATGGGATGCGCAAAATACGCTCGAAATGCTTGCGGGCAAGCAGGATTATATGAAAAAAATCATGAAAACCAAGAACGTCACTTATAACTGGCACGACGCCGAAACCTCGGTACTCGAGGGTGCAATCGCGCGCGGTGACCGCCGTCAAGGCAAAGTACTTTACACCGCCTGGAAGAACGGCTGTGTGTTCGATGGCTGGGATTCCCTGTTTTCGCTCGAAAAGTGGCAGGATGCCTTTGAAGCCTGTGGGCTTGACCCGCTGTGGTATTCGGCGCGGCAGCGCCCGCTGGACGAGCTGTTCCCGTGGGATCACATCAGTTCGGGCACGAGGAAAGAACACCTCAAGCGCGAATGGCTGAAATCCCGTGACGCCGTGCCGACGCCCGGCTGTATGGCCGGGTGCGCGGGCTGCGGCGCGAATACGCTTTTGAAGGGAGGGAAATGCCGTGTTTAAGGCCCGCATGAAATTTGCGAAGGAAGGGCGCGCGCGCTATATTTCCCACCTGGATTTGATGCACACCATGCAGCGGGCAATGGCGCGCTGTGAAATGCCGCTTTGGTTCACCGAAGGGTTTAACCAGCACGCTTATGTTTCGGTTGCGCTGCCGCTTTCCACCGGCTTTTCGGGGGAGTGGGAGCTGCTGGACTTCAATTTGCTGAGCGAAAGCGTGCCGGTCAACGCAGTTGAGGCGATGAACGATGTATTCCCGGAGGGGCTGCGTGCGCTTGAAATCTATCCGCTGTCCGACGGCGGGATGCCGGTGCGGGATATCGCGTGGTCAAAGTACCGCGTCACATGGTCGTTTCCTGAGGACGTGCCCGACGGGCTGACCGCCGCAGTCAAGGAGTTGTTTTCCCGCGATTCGGTTGAGATTCTGAAGCGCTCCAAACGCGGCGAAAAGAATGTGAATATGAAAGGGCTGATGGGCGCTTTGGAAATCGCGGAAACTGAGAATGCAGTGGTTGTGACTGCCGTTACCGCTGCCGGGAGCAATAACCTCAGCCCGGAATACCTGACAAAAGCCATGAACCAATATTATCCGGCGTTTGATTTGTCCGACGCAGCGTATCACCGGCTTTGCGTTTATAACGGCGAAATGCAAGCGTTTCGCTGATACTTGGGGAGTGGAATAGATTTCCGATTTTACCACGAAATAGGGGGGACGGCAATGGGTGCTGCAAACCATGTCCCGGAAGAAGCAATCCGGCGGCAATATGAATATATCGACCTAATCGCCGCACGGAACGCCGAAAAGGCGCAGTTCCTGGGACAGAAGCCGCGCGCCGTGGCGCACACCTTCGGCTGCCAGCAGAATTTTGCCGACACCGAGCGCCTTGCGGGGATGCTCTCCGAAATGGGCTATGAGCTGACCGAGGATGTCAATGACGCGGCGCTGATCCTATATAATACCTGCGCTGTGCGCGAGCATGCGGAGTCGCGCGCGCTTGGCAACGTCGGCGCGCTGACCCATGTCAAAAAGGCGCGCCCGGAAACGGTGATTGCGTTATGCGGCTGCATGGTGCAGCAGGAACAGGTTGCGGAAAAGGTCAAAAAAAGCTATCCGCACGTTGATTTGGTGTTCGGAACCCATGCGCTTTGGCGCTTTCCGGAGCTGCTGTTCCGCACGCTGACCGGGAAAAAGCGGGTTTTTGACATTTCCGGTGACGAAAGGGGCGAAATCGCCGAGGGACTGCCTGTCCTGCGCGGCGAGGGTGCGCGCGCGTGGCTGTCCATTATGTACGGCTGCAACAATTTCTGCACCTACTGTATTGTACCCTATGTGAGAGGAAGGGAGCGCAGCCGCGACCCGGAAGCGATTGAAAACGAGCTTCGTGAGCTGGTCGCGGCAGGCTATAAAGATATTACTCTTTTGGGGCAAAATGTGAACTCTTACGGCAAGGATTTGGGGCTGGGTCTGGATTTTTCCGGGCTTTTGCGGCGGCTGGACAAGGTGCCGGGGGATTACCTGCTCCGCTTCATGACCAGCCACCCGAAGGACGCTTCGGAGAGGCTGTTTGACACCATGGCGGAGTGCCGCCACGTGGCAAAACAGCTGCATCTGCCGTTCCAGTCGGGCAGCGATGAAATCCTGCGGCGCATGAACCGGGGCTATACTTCGGCGCATTACCGGGAGCTGATTGTGTATGCACGGGGGAAAATGCCGGAAATTACGCTTTCCAGCGATATCATCGTCGGTTTCCCAGGGGAAACCGAAGCGGATTTCGTGCAGACCCTTTCCCTGGTGCGGGAGGTTGGCTTCGATATGCTGTATACCTTCCTGTATTCCAGGCGGAGCGGCACGCCCGCGGCGGAGTATCCCGACAGCGCGTCAAAGGAGGAAAAACAGGACCGTTTTGAGCGGCTTTTGAAAGCGCAGGATGAAACCGTTGAAGGGCGGCAGGCCGCATATCTTGGCAAACGTCTGCGTGTGCTGGTTGACAGCACGGGCAAAAGCCCGGAATACCCCTTTGCCGCGCGCACGGAGGGCGGTTTGCTGGTCTGCTGCGTGGGCGAGGGTTTGAGAATCGGCGAATTTGCCGAGGTCGAGATTGATAGAACAACGCTGCGGTGCCTGTTTGCCCATACCGTTTCGCAACATATCATATATAAGGGATAAAGAGGGTGAAAGCTTGGATCACAAAGGGACACAAATCCTGAAAACGGAGCGCCTGGTTCTGCGCCCTTTCCGGACAGAGGATGCCCCGGCGATGTTCCGCAACTGGGCGTCAGATGAGGAGGTTACGCGGTTCCTGACGTGGCCGTCCCATCGGACGGAAGCGGACAGCGCCGCAATCCTGCGGGAGTGGACGGCGGATTATGCCCGGAAGGATTTCTACCAGTGGGCAATCGTTCCGAAAGGAAACGGCCCGGAGCCGGTTGGCAGCATCAGCGTGGTCAGCCTCAGCGAACAGACGGAAAAAGCGCACATCGGTTACTGTATCGGCAGGCAGTGGTGGCATCAGGGCATTACCTCGGAAGCGATGCGGGCGGTGATGGATTTCCTGTTTGATGAGGTGGGAGTACAGCGGGTGGACAGCCGGCACGACCCCCGCAACCCGCACTCCGGGGCGGTGATGGAAAAATGCGGCATGCGTTACGAAGGGACGCTGCGGCAAAGCGATTGGAATAACCAGGGCATTTGTGACGCTTGCTGGTACGCCCTGCTTTTGGCGGAGCGGCAGGCAAAGGAATCAAGATAGATTGGCAGGTAAACGATGGCTGAACTGACCCCGATGATGAAGCAATACTTTGAGATTAAAAAGAAACATAAAGATTATATCCTGTTTTATCGGCTGGGTGATTTTTACGAAATGTTCTATGAGGACGCAAAGCTGGCCTCCCGTGAGCTGGAGCTGACGCTGACCGGCAGGGACTGCGGGCAGGAGGAGCGCGCGCCTATGTGCGGCGTGCCGTTCCACAGCTACGAGGGGTATGTCGCGCGGTTGGTGCGCAAAGGCTATAAGGTCGCGATCTGTGAGCAGATGGAGGATCCCAAAACCACCAAGGGTCTGGTCAAGCGGGAGATTGTCCGCATGATTACGCCCGGTACGCTGATTGACGCTTCCATGCTGGACGAGAACCGCAATAACTTCCTGGCCTGCGTTTATTGCGACAACCGCGCGGCAGCGGTCTGCTTTGCCGATATTTCGACCGGTGAGGTGTTCGCGACTGCCTGCGCGGAGCGGGACGAGCTGTATTCCGAGCTTGGCCGCTTCCTGCCGCGTGAGGTGCTGCTGGGCGGTGCGGCCTGCGTAGACAGCGCGCTGCAAGGCTTCATTACTACCCGGCTGGAGGGGATTTTCTCGCCGCTCCCGGAGGGCTGCTTTGAGCCGCAGGCGTGCGCCGCACGCATTCAGGGGCAGTTCCACATTCAGGATTTTGCGGCTGCCGGGATTGCGGAGCATCCGTTCCTGCCGCTCTGTATCGGCGGCCTGCTGAGCTATCTTGCGGAAACCCAGAAATCCAGCCTGCCGTGCCTTGGCAAGCTGGAGGTTTACCGTCACGGGCAGTATATGGAGCTTGACCTGAACGCGCGCCGCAATTTGGAGCTTTGCGAAACCATGCGCGCCAAGGAAAAACGCGGCTCGCTGCTGTGGGTGATTGACCGCACGAAAACGGCGATGGGTTCCCGCCTGATTCGTCAGTGGCTCGAAAAGCCGCTGCTCAACCCGCTGCACATCAAAAAGCGGCAGAACGCGGTGGGAGAACTGGCAAAGGATATCATGCTGCGCACCTCGTTGGGGGACGTGCTGAAAAAGGTGTTTGATATGGAACGCTTAATCAGCCGGGTGGTTTACGGCACGGCGAGCTGCCGCGACCTGCGCGCCTTGCAGGATGCAATGGACCGCCTGCCCGAGCTGCACGGCGTATGCAGCCAGCTGACAGCGCCGCTGTCCCGCGAGCTGACCGGCCGGATTGATTTGCTGGATGATGTGCGGGGCGCGATTGCGTGCACCCTTGTTGATGAGCCGCCAATTACCGTGCGGGAGGGCGGGTTTATCCGTCCGGGTTTCCATCGGGAGATTGACGAGCTGCGCGACCTTGCCTCGGGCGGCAAGGGGAAAATTGTGGAAATCGAGCAGCGGGAACGTGAGCGGACCGGCATCAAAACGCTGAAAATCCGCTACAACCGCGTTTTCGGCTATTATATAGAGGTCACAAAGTCGTTCCTGTCGCAGGTACCGCAGGATTACGTCCGCAAGCAGACGCTTGCCAACGCTGAGCGTTATATCACTGAGGAATTGAAAGGGCTGGAAAGCACCGTTTTGGGTGCACAGGAGCGCCTGACCGCGCTGGAATATGAGCTGTTTGTGCAGCTGCGGGAACAGGTCGCCGCCGAGGTGCACCGCATCCAGCGGACGGCGCAGGCGGTGGCGAACCTGGACGTGCTCTGCTCACTGGCAGAGCTGGCTGCGGAACAGAATTATACCTGCCCGGAGGTTGATTTCTCCGGCGTGATTGAAATCAAGGACGGCAGGCATCCGGTGGTGGAGCGTGTACTTGAAGGGAGCCTGTTCATCCCGAATGACACCCGCCTGGACAGCGGCGAGAACCGTGTCGCTATCATCACCGGGCCGAATATGGCGGGCAAATCCACCTATATGCGGCAGGTTGCCATTATTACGGTTTTAGCGCAGATGGGTTCGTATGTCCCCGCCGCGTCGGCGCGGATTGGCGTGGTGGATCGCGTGTTTACCCGCGTCGGCGCGTCGGACGACCTTTCCAGCGGGCAGTCCACCTTTATGGTGGAGATGAGCGAGGTTGCGGATATCCTGCGTTTCGCAACTAAGAGCAGCCTGCTGATTCTGGACGAAATTGGACGCGGCACGTCTACCTATGACGGCATGAGCATTGCGCGCGCGGTGCTGGAATACGCCGCCGATAAGCGCAAAATCGGTGCGCGGACGCTGTTTGCGACCCATTACCACGAGCTGACCGAGCTGGAAAGCCTGGTCGACGGCGTCAAGAATTACAATATCGCGGTCAAAAAGCGCGGTGATGATATTACGTTCCTGCGGCGCATTGTGCCGGGGGGCGCGGACGAAAGCTTTGGCATTGAGGTTGCCAAGCTGGCGGGCGTGCCGAACGCGGTCATTAAGCGCGCAAAATCAGTGCTCAAGGATTTGGAGAGCCATATGCCGCGCATTGAGGTGCGCGAGGTGGAAGAGGAAATGCAGGTTTCCATGCTCGACCTTGGCTCGAACCAGGTCGCCGACCGGCTGCGCGCTATGCAGGTGGAAACCATGACGCCGATAGAGGCTATGAACGCGCTTTATGAGCTGAAAAAGCTGGTTTAAAGAGAGAAAGGCGGAAAAGGAGGGAAGGATATGGCAGTGATTCAGGAGTTGTCGCCGCATCTTGCGGATTTGATTGCGGCAGGCGAGGTGGTCGAGCGCCCCGCGTCTGTCGCGAAGGAGCTGATTGAAAACGCCATTGACGCGGGCGCGACCCGGGTCACGGTCGAAATTGAAAACGGCGGGATTTCTTACCTCCGGATTGCCGACAACGGCTGCGGCATGTCGCCCGAGGATGCGGCGATTGCGTTCCGGCGGCACGCGACAAGCAAGCTGCGCACCGAGAGCGACCTTGCGGCGATTGGCACGCTCGGTTTCCGGGGGGAGGCGCTTGCGGCGATTTCCGCGGTTTCCCACATTGATTTGTTCACCAAACAGGCGGATACGATTGCAGGACTGCATATGCATCTGGACGCGGGCAAAGTGGCCGAGCAGGAGGAGGCGGGCTGCCCGGACGGCACGACCATGATTATCCGCGGTCTGTTCTATAACACCCCGGCCCGGATGAAGTTCCTGAAAAAGGACTTTACAGAAGCGGGTTACATCCTTTCGGTGGTGCAGCACGCGGCGCTGTCCCATCCGGAAATTGCGTTTGCTCTGATACGCGATGGCAAACAGGTCTTTTCGACTTCGGGGGACGGGCAGCTGAAAACCCCGGTATTCAGTGTGTTTGGGCGCGAGATGGTTCAAAATATGCTGGAAGTGTTGCCGTTTGAGCGGGAGCAACTGACCGCGTGGGGGTATATCACCAAACCGCACTGCGTCCGCCCGAACCGTTCGATGCAGCATTTCTTTGTCAACGGGCGCTATGTCAAAAGCCGTTTGATGCAGGCGGCGCTGGAGGAAGCTTATAAAAACGCGATTATCACCGGCAAGTATCCGAGCGGCGCGGTGTTCCTGACGCTTCCGTATTCCATGGTAGACGTAAACGTCCATCCGGCGAAAACCGAGGTCAAGTTTGCGCTGGAAAAGCCGGTTTTTGAGGCTGTATACATCGCCTGCAAGAACGCGCTGGAAGCAGGGGACAACATCCCGGTGCTTCAACAGAAGCAGCCTGCTGCGCGTGAGGATCATCTCACACGGGAGCAGCAGGAGCTGGCCGCGCCGCCGCTGGAACAGCTGCTGACGGCCATCCCGAGAGAAAGCGCGCCTCCGTTTGCGCCGATGGCGTTCCAGCCGGAACCGCCTAAGCGCGCGTTTTTGCCGTATATCGACTGCGACGACGACGATGCCGGGTTAGAGCTGTGCGCCCCCAGGCCGGACCAGCTGCCGCTGCGCGCGCCGGAGCCGTCCAAGCGGACGGAAGCGGTGGAGCCGCCATCCGCGCCGAGGGAGCCTGCCGCCGCCCAGCTGGAGGCGGACACCGCGCAGGCTGCCGCCGAACCGTCGGCACCGGAAGCCCCGTCCCTTTTTACAGGGGGTGCGCGGGCGCTTGGTGAATGCTTCCATACCTATATTATAGCGGAGGAGGACGGCGATCTGGTGCTGATTGATAAGCATGCAGCCCATGAGCGCATGATATTCAACCGGCTGCGCGCTTCTGCCGATCCGCCGTCCCAGACGCTGCTTTCGCCCGTCGTGGCAGAGCTGCCGCCGCCGCTGGCCGCGGCGCTGACCGAGGGCATTGAGCAGGTGCGCGGGCTGGGCTTTGACATTGAACCGTTTGGTTCTGGAAGCTTCGCGGTGCGCGCCGTCCCATCTTACTTGGACGCGGCGGATGTGCCATCGGCGCTGGCCGAGATTGCGGAAAAGCTGGACAGCCACCGTGCGCCCACTCCGGACCGGCTGGATGACCTGATTCACACGGTGTCCTGTAAAGCCGCCGTCAAGGCGGGTTCCCACAGCAGCTTACAGGAATTGCAGGGGCTGTGTGACCGGGTGCTGAGCGACACCGAGGTGCGCGCCTGTCCACACGGCAGGCCGACCGTGGTGCGGCTGACCAAGTACGAGCTTGACAGGCTGTTCAAGCGTGTCAACCAGTAGAGAGGGGGGATGGCGGTGGAAAATCAACTGATTTGCATCTGTGGCCCGACCGCGAGCGGCAAAACCGCGCTGTCGGTGGCACTGGCAAAGGAACGGGATACCGAAATCCTTTCGGCGGACTCCATGCAGATTTATCGGGGGATGGACGTTGGCACGGCAAAGCCCACCGAGGGTGAGCGGCAGGGTGTGCCGCACCATCTGTTCGATATCCGGGAGCCAGGCGAGCCGTTTTCGGTTGCGCAGTATGTCGAGCTGGCGGACGCGTGCGCACAGGAGCTGCTGGCGCGGGGCAAAATCCCGATTGTCGTGGGCGGGACCGGGCTTTATATGGATGCGCTAATCGAATGTAATACGTTTTCAGGAGGGGAAACCGATCCGGCCATCCGGGAGCACTATCAGCGCATGGCGGCGGAGCGGGGCAATGAGGCCGTGCATGAATCGCTGCGCGCGGTGGATCCGGAAAGCGCGGCGCGTCTGCATCCGAACAACCTGAAGCGGGTTATCCGTGCGCTTGAGGTTTACCACCAGACCGGCATGACCATTGATACGCTGAACGCGCGCAATCGGAAGCCGGAGCCGAAATATAAAGCTTATAAAATCGGGGTTTGCCCCGCTTCGCGCGCTGTCCTATATGCAAGAATCGAGCGGCGCGTGGAAGAAATGCTGTGCGGCGGGCTGCTGGATGAAGCGATGGCGCTGCTGTCGGCGGGCAGGCTGACCGGCACGGCGGCGCAGGCGATCGGCTACAAGGAGCTAATCCCCTTCCTGGAAGGGCGGGACAGCCTGGAAAACTGCGCCGCGCTGCTCAGGCAGCGCACCCGTAATTACGCCAAACGGCAGCTGACCTGGCTCGCCCGCGACCCGGGTATCCATTGGCTGCGCTATGAAGAAGGAACAGAACTTGCGGCGCTGCTGCAAGATTCGACAGCATTCCTCCATGGATGCGGTGTATGATAAAACCACAAAATGGAATTTTATGGAGGGACACCGAAATGAAAAATGAAATCAATTTACAGGATGGCTTTCTGAATGTAGTGCGGCAGCAGTCGCAGCCGGTCACGATTTTTTTGACCAACGGCTTCCAGATGCGGGGGCTGGTGCGCGGCTTTGACAGTTTTGTGGTACTTTTGGAGAGCGACGGCTGCCAGAAGATGGTTTATAAGCATGCCATTTCAACCATCGTCCCGCAGAACCGGGTAGAGCTTTACCAAAAGCGGGAGGCACGCGGAGACACTCCGTAATCCCGGAACCGAGGCACTATGGAAAAAAGGAAAACAAAGCTGTACCGGCGGCGGCGCAACAGCAATACGGTCGTCGTACTGGTTGGGGCGGTCGCGCTGCTGTACCTGGTGTTACAGACGGTGCATGCGCTGACCAATCACGTGACGACGGTGGCCGCGACCCGCGTTACCGTGGAAAACAGCATCGAATGCACCGGGATTTTCATCCGGGATGAGGTGCTTGCCGAGGAGGTCACCAGCGCAACAGTCAAGCAGCTGGTTTCGACCGGTGAGCGCGTTAAAAATCAATCTCAGCTGGCGATGGTCTACGCGGGGGAAAGCGCGCTGGAAACCAGCCGGGAGCTGGAGCTGCTCGAGGACGAGGTCTCTCTGCTGCGGGCGGCGCTGCGCTCGGCGGGAGATTATTCGGACACCGCGCGGCTTGACCAGCAGCTGACAGCGGCCATGCGCACCCTGAGCGTACAGGTCAAGGACGGCATCGTCACTGACGCGCGGGAAACCGCGGACAGCCTGCGGGAGCAGTCCCTGCGGCGCGCGGCGGGCGGGCTGGAAACCGAGGCGCTGAATGCCGAGCTGGAGGCGCTGGAGACGCGCCGGGAATCGCTGAGCAGCCGGGTGAGTGGGCAGACCCGTGCCATCCTGTCACCGGCGACCGGGTATTTTTCGGAAACCATAGACGGATATGAGGGCATTCTGACCGCCGGGCTGCTGGAAACCCTTAGCTATGAGGAGCTGGTTGAAATCCTGGATAACAAACCCGCGCCTTCCGAAAGTAAGGCGCTCGGCAAGATTGTCCGGGGATTTTCGTGGTATTTCGCGATACCGCTCCCGGCGGACCAGGCCCACAGGATGCGGGTGAACAGCGCGGTCAGCCTGCGCCTTTCCCAGACCGGCGAGGTCGTGGACTGCTCGGTGTATGCCATCCGGAAATCCGAGGATGAGGAGCACGTGCTGGTGATTGTGACCGGCGACCGGTTCACGCCAAGCATCGTCTCGCTGCGGGAGCAGGAAGCGGATTTAATTTTGGGGACTTATACCGGCTTGAAGGTGCCGAAAGAGGCGGTCCGCGTGGAGGCATCGACCAAAACCGCCGAGGATGGCTCGGAAGCGACGACCTCACGCATCGGCGTTTATATCATGAGCGGCTCGTTTGCGCGGTTCAAGGAAATCACGCAGATTTATGAAGCGGATACTTATTATGTCGTCAAGCAGGAAATCACCGGGCCGGGCGCGGCAAACGCGCTGGTAATGCAGGATTTAATTATCGTAGAAGGTAAGGAAATTAAGGATAAGAAGGTGTTGAAATGATAACGGGGCAGGAAGCGGCAGCCCTGCGGGACAATATCGCCCGGGTACGGGAACGTGCGGCCGAGGCCGCCGTGCGTGCCGGACGCAGCCCGGAGGAGGTTACGCTGGTTGCCGCTACCAAGATGAACAGCGCGGAGCGGGTGCTCTTCGCGGTGGAAAACGGCATTGCCGTATGCGGGGAGAACCGCGTGCAGGAGCTGCTGGAAAAATATGAGCAGTCCGCCTACGGGGATGCCGACCTTCAGTTTATCGGCACGCTGCAAACCAATAAGGTGAAATATCTCATCGGCAAGGTCAGCCTGATCCAGTCGGTTGGATCACCCCGGCTGGCGCAGGCGATTGACCGGGAGGCAGGGAAGCATGGCATCCGTCAGCCGGTCCTGCTGGAAGTCAACATTGGCAGAGAGGAATCGAAAAGCGGTTTTATCCCGGAAAACCTATGGGAATTTCTTGAAAAAATTGCAGATTTTCAGAATTTGGAGGTCCGCGGATTGATGGCGATTCCGCCCGCGAACCCGGCTGACGGGAATTGTTTGCATTATTTTCACGAAATGCGGCAACTATTTGTTGACATATCGACAAAAAAATACGATAATGTAAATATGGCTTGTTTGTCGATGGGGATGACAAATGACTTTGAGGATGCAATTGCCTGCGGTTCCACCATGATCCGGGTGGGCACGGCCATTTTCGGCGCGCGCGGCGCGCCCCGCTGAAGCATGCCGCTTCAGCGGCAAGGGCGCCCCCGGTTTTCCGTCAGGAAGGCCTAGGGCTGCGCGCCGATAAAAATTCGTTTGCGAAATTGAAGGAGGACACAGGTTATGGGTTCTATCAAGAACTTTCTTGACTGGGTGAAGGGTGAAGATGTGGAGGACGACTTCGAGGAATTTGTCCCAAGGCCGCAGCGGAAGGAACCACAGCCCGCGCCCAGCATGGAGGAATCGTTATCCTATACCGCCGACGTCTCACCGCGACGCAGCAACAAGGTGGTAAATATCAACGCGACCACACAGCTGGCCGTTGTGCTCGTCAAGCCCGACCGGTTTGAGAACGCCGCCGAGATTGCCGACCATCTCAAAGACAAGCGCACCGTGGTGCTCAACCTGGAATCGACCAATAAGGATGTTGCCCGCCGCCTGATTGACTTTCTGTCGGGTGTGGCATATGCCAACGAGGGCAAAATCAAGAAGGTTGCCAACAGTACGTATATCATTACGCCCTATAACGTCGATATCATGGGCGATTTGATCGACGAGCTGGAAAGCAACGGCGTGTATCTGTAAGCGTATGGGACTGGGATACCAAATTGCGGTCACGCTGCTTTCCTTTTTGGAGTTTGCCATGTTCGCGCGCGCCATTCTGTCCTGGTTCCCGCAGGGACGGGAATCCAAGGTAAATGAGCTGCTGTATTGTGTGACCGAGCCGATTATTTTGCCGTTCCGCAAACTTTTGGAGCCGTTCCAGCGGGGCAGCATGATCCCGATTGATTTCGCCTTCCTGCTGGCGTTTATGATGCTCGGCATCCTGCGGCAGGTGCTGGCCTACGGCATGTATTAGGGCTGCTGCTTTCCGGGAGCCTGTATTCATGGTCGGGGAACGGCGTTCCACGGCGATGAATACAGGTTCTTACGCCTGCGCGGCGGGTGGCAGGGCGCTAACCGGTTCTGCGTAGGATTCCAAAGGGCCGAGAGATGCTTCGCGTGCATCACGCGGCGGAGGATGACGCCGGCCTGGCGCGGCGCGTGAAGGGGACAGGTAGTTTGTTTTTGTATTGAAGGAGTTTTTTAGGATATGCTGACAGTGCAGGAAATTCAGGCGATGAGCTTTGAAAAGGCAGTTTTCGGCGGCTACGATCAGAAAGCGGTTGATGATTTCATGGAGGAGCTGGCGGATGATTTCGGCACGCTCCAGAAGGAGAACGCGGCGCTGAAATCCAAAATGAAGGTTCTTGTCGATAAGATTGAGGAATACCGCAGTGTTGAAAATGGGATGCGCCGCGCGCTGGTTTCGGCGCAGAGCATCGCGCAGGAAACGATTGACAAGGCGCAGGCAGAATCGGCGCAGCTGATTGCCGAGGCGCGCCAGAACGCCGACGAGCAGATCGAGTCGTACCGCATCCAGATTGAGGCGGAATCCCGCAAGCTGCATACGGCGCGGGAAAAGACGGCGCAGTTTTTGTCCCGCGTGACCGCGCTCTATGATGAGCAAACCAAGATGCTGATGAAGATGTCGGCGTCTGACGAGCTGGCGGTAGAGAGCGCGCCCGCCGTAGCAAAGGCCGTGGTGGAGCCGGTTTCGAGCGATACCCGTATCCAGCCGATGCCCATCGCAGCGGCGGTACCGGCCCCGCTGCCGGAGGAGGACGAGGACGCGGATGTCAAGGTTGCGCAGCAGCCGACCAGCCGCTTTAATGTGATGGAGGTTACGCTGGCAAGCAGCTCGGAGCCGCTGCCGGAACAGCACGGACGGCGCGACTTTGACTTCGGCGATTTGAAATTCGGTGCGGATTATAATCCGAATGACGATAAATAATAGGCCTGTCCGGGGACCTGAGAAATGCCAGCTGGTGAAGCGTGGCGGAATCAGGCCCGTCCGGCTGACGTTTGGAAGGTTCCCGAACGGGTTCAATATATCTCTAACACCGTCGGGACGCGCCCGCTTGGCGTGCCCCGATGGTTTGACGTTATCAACGAAAGGAATGAAACGGTAAGATGCCGCAGGATTACAATGCAACCATCCACCTGCCCAAAACAGATTTCCCCATGCGTGCAGGGCTACCCAAGCGGGAACCTGGTTTTCAGGAGCAGTGGGAACAGGATCACCTCTATCAGCAGGTGATGGAGAAGAATGAGGGCAAGCCTCTGTTCATCCTCCACGACGGTCCCCCGTACGCGAATGGCAATTTGCATATGGGGCACGCGCTCAACAAGGTTTTAAAGGATATGATTGTCCGTTATAAGAATATGGCGGGCTTCCACGCGCCCTATACGCCGGGCTGGGATACCCATGGCCTGCCGATTGAGCGCCAGGCGATTAAGGCCTACGGGATGGACCGGAACAAGGTTTCGGTTGCCGAGTTCCGCTCCAAGTGCGAGGATTTCGCGCGTGAGCATGTCGATACCCAGCGCACCCAGTTTAAGCGCCTGGGCGTGATTGGGGATTGGGACAACCCGTATCTGACGCTGACCCATGATTTTGAGGCCAAGCAGATTGAAGTATTCGGCGAAATGGTCAAGAAGGGCTTTATTTATAAGGGAATGAAGCCGGTTTACTGGTGCCCGAAGGACGAGACCGCGCTGGCTGAAGCCGAAATCGAGTATCAGGACGTGCCCTGCAAGTCCATTTTCGTCAAGTTCGCCGTGACCGATGACAAGGGCGTGATTTCCAATCTGATCGGTACGTCTGAAAACGTTTATTTTGTGATTTGGACGACCACTACATGGACCATTCCGGGCAACCTGGCGATTTCGCTGAACCCGTTCTTTGAATACGATTTTGTCAAGGTCCCGAACGGGGAGGTTTATGTGCTGGCCAAGGAGCTGGCCGAATCGGTGATGAAAACCGCCGGCATTGCTTCCTGGGAGGTGCTTGCCACCGCGCTTGGTTCCGACTTGGAGATGATCAAGACCCGCCACCCGCTGTTTGACCGGGATTCTGTCGTCATTACCGGCGAGCATGTCACGCTGGATGCCGGTACCGGCTGTGTCCACACCGCGCCCGGTTTTGGTGCGGACGACTTTATTGTCTGCCAGAGATACAATATCCCGATTATCGTCCCGGTGGATGAAAAGGGCTGCCATACTGCCGAATCCGGCAAGTATGAGGGGATGTATGTCGATGATTCCAACGAAGTGATTCTGAAGGATCTGGACGGCTGCGGCGCGCTGCTGGCGACTGAGGATATTATGCACTCCTATCCGCATTGCTGGCGCTGCAAGAACCCGATTATTTTCCGCACCACCGAGCAGTGGTTCTGCTCCATTGACGCGCTCAAGGACGACGCGGTCAAGGCGTGCCGCGGGATTACCTGGCTGCCGGGATGGGGCGAGGAGCGTATGACCTCAATGATTATGGAGCGTTCCGACTGGTGCATTTCCCGCCAGCGTATCTGGGGCGTGCCCATCCCGATTTTCTTCTGTAAGGACTGCGGCAAGCCGTTGGTGAACGAGCGGACGATTCAGATTGTCTCCCAGCTGTTCCGCGAGCGCGGCTCGAACGCCTGGTTTGAGCTGGATGCCTCCGAAATCCTGCCCGACGATATCAAGTGTGAATGTGGCTGCGGCTCCTTCGACAAAGAAACTGACACCATGGACGTTTGGTTCGACTCCGGTTCCTCCCACGCGGCGGTGCTGGACGATGGCAAATTCCCGTATTTACAGTTCCCGGCGGACGTTTACCTGGAGGGCAACGACCAGTACCGCGGCTGGTTCCAGTCGTCGATGCTGACCTCGATTGCGATCAAGGGCGTCGCGCCTTATAAGACGGTTATCACACACGGCATGATTGTGGATGAAGAGCGGCAGAAGATGTCCAAGTCGCTGGGCAACGGCATCAGCCCTCAGGAGATTTTGAAGGATTACGGCGCGGATATTCTGCGTTTGTGGGTGTCCTCGGCCGATTACCGGCAGGATATGCGTATTTCCAAGGAAATGTTCAAGCACCTGTCCCAGAACTATCTGAAAATCCGCAATACGGCGCGCTATATTCTCGGCAACCTGAACGGCTTTGATACCGCGCAGCTGCTGCCGTATGAGCAGCTCGAGGAGCTTGACCAGTGGGCGCTGATGAAGCTTAATGAGCTGGTTACCCGTGTGATTGCGGGCTATGACGCTTATGAGTTCCATACCGTACTGCATGCAATCCACAACTTCTGCGTGGTGGATATGTCCAATTTCTATCTGGATGTTATCAAGGACCGCTTGTATTGTGACGAGGGCCATTCGCGCCTGTCGGCGCAGACCGCGATGTTCCACATCCTGGACGCGCTCGTCCGGATGGTTTCACCCATCCTGTGCTTTACCTCGGATGAGATTTGGAAGGCGATGCCGCACAAGGAAGGGGACGACCTGCGCAATATCCTGCTGAATGATATGCCCGCGCCCAATGCGGCGTATGCGTTCGACGATGCGAAGCAGCAGAAGTGGAACCGCCTGCTGTCCCTGCGCGACGAGGTCAACCGCGCGCTCGAAGCGGCCCGCAGCCAGAAGGCCATCGGCAAGCCGCTGGAAGCCTGCGTAACGGTCGAGTTCGGCGAGGACGCGTTCCGCTATTTCTCGGGGAACTTCACCGAGGAAGCGCTTGCGGATTTGTGCATCGTTTCCAAGTTTCATCTGGTTTCCGGAGAGGGTTTGTCCGAAAGCGCGGAGAACCGCGACGGCGCAAAGGTGACTGTCGCCCGCGCGGAGGGCGAAAAGTGTGAGCGCTGCTGGAAATATATTGGCAGTGTTGGCAGCAATGCCAAGCATCCGACCCTGTGCGCGCGTTGCGCGTCGGTTGTCGGCTAATCATCAAAGGGCAGGCGGTGTGCCTGCCCTTTTTTCCAAAACAGGAGGAGCATATGCTGGCTGTTTTATCAATTTTAGGCATGGTTGCGTTTGACCAGGCGGTGAAGCTGTGGGCTGTGCGGGTGCTGAAGCCGATTGGGGATATTCCGTTGATACAAGGGATTTTTCATCTGAACTACGTTGAGAACCGGGGTTCGGCGTTCGGGCTTTTTCTGGATCAGCGGCTGTTGTTCATGGTGCTGACGCCGGTTGTGCTGGCAGCGATTACCTTCGCGCTGTGGCGGGGGATGATCCAAACCAAAACGGGGAAATGGTCCATGTATCTGTTGTTCGGCGGTGCGGTCGGCAATTATATTGACCGGATTGTGCGCGGATACGTGGTGGATCTGTTTTATTTCAAGCTGATTGATTTCCCGGTATTCAATATTGCGGATATTTTCATATGCAGCGGCGCGGTACTGTTTTTCATCTATTTCCAGTTCCAGCACAAGTCGCCCGAGCCTGACCGGGAGGTGAAACCCGATGCCTGAAACACTGTTCCTGCACCCGCAGGCGGGGGAGGCGGGGCAGAGGATTGACGCTTATCTTGCAGCCGCCGCCCCCGGCATGACGCGTAACGCAGCACAGCGGCTGCTTTCTGAGGGTGCGGTGACGGTTGACGGGAAGGCGCTGAAAAAGAACTATAAAATTGCGGAAGCGGATGAAATCCGGGTCGTTTTGCCGAGTGTAAAGCTGATTGACTTGACACCGGAAAACCTGCCGCTTGATATTGCCTATGAGGACGATTGGATCATTGTCGTCAACAAGGCGCGCGGCATGGTCGTTCATCCGGCGCCGGGGAATTGGAGCGGCACGCTGGTCAACGCGCTGATGTACCATTGCGGCGGGCGGCTGTCCGGCATCAACGGGGAGCTTCGCCCGGGGATTGTGCACCGGATTGACAAGGATACCTCCGGGCTGCTGGTGGTCGCGAAAAATGACGCGGCACACCAGAATCTTTCCGGGCAGATACAGCGCCACGATGTTCGGCGGGAGTATGAGGCGGTTGTGATTGGCGGCTTCCGCGAGCCGGAAGGGACGGTCGATCTGCCGATTGCGCGGCACCAGACCGACCGCAAGCGTATGGCGGTCAGCCCCGGCGGGCGGGAGGCGGTCACGCATTATCAGACGCTGGCGGTTTATCCGGGGTATTCCCATATGGCTTTCCGGCTGGAAACCGGCCGCACGCATCAAATCCGGGTGCATATGGCGGCATCCGGCCATCCGGTGATCGGCGACCCGCTTTACGGCGCAAAAAAAGACCGTTTTTCCAACATCG
Organism: uncultured Clostridia bacterium; assembly: GCA_910586575.1. Classification (GTDB taxonomy): domain Bacteria; phylum Bacillota; class Clostridia; order Oscillospirales; family Butyricicoccaceae; genus QXXE01. The sequence continues at coordinate 17,803 of CAJUJQ010000046.1, forward strand.
GCGGGCAATGCCTGCACGCGGCACACCTGACGCTGACCCATCCGGAAACGGGGGAACAGATGCGGTTTGACGCGCCGTTACCAGATTATTTTACAGAAATCCTTGGAAAGCTGGAGAAAATGACATGAGGCGTTTTGAAAAGGTGCTTTTGGCAAGCGATATGGACGGCACGCTGCTGAACAGCAGCCGCCTGGTCAGCCGTGAAAACCGCGAGGCGCTGCGCTGGTTCACCGAGCAGGGCGGGCATTTTTGCGTCGCAACGGGGCGCGCGGTCGAGGTCACGGTGATGTATTTTAACGATTTTCCGGTCAATGCCCCTTATGTTTGCCTGAATGGCGCGCTGGTATATGCGCCGGATGGGACGCTGTTGCGTCATAATGCCATGCCTGCGGAAACCCCGGCGCTGCTGGAAGCTGCACGGGAGGTTTACCCGGGAATCGGCGTGGAGGTCTACGTCAAGGAAAAAGCGTTCATCCTGCACGACCATCCCATGACCCAGCATCATTTCAAAATCCTGGGGATTGAACCGCCGCGCCGCGCCCTGTCCGAGCTGCCGCCCTGCACCGAGTGGAGCAAGATGAACCTGACGGGGGAGCCGGAGAAAATCGCGCTGGTGCAAAAGCGGCTGGAGGAATTTAGCGGGCAGTTCTCGACCGCGTCGGCTATGCCGATTTTCTGCGAGGTGACCGCGGCAAACGCGACGAAAGGGGAGGCGGTCGCGCAGGCGGCGCAGCTTTGCGGCATTGCGCCGGAAAACGTCTTTGTGGCGGGGGACAGCGCGAATGATCTGTCGATGGTGCGGAAATTCTATGCGTTTGCGCCGGAAAACAGTGAGGAATGTGTATTACAGGCGGCAAACGAGGTTGTTTGCGATAATGATCATTATGCGGTTGCCGCCATGATTGAAGCATTATCCAGGCGTTTCCCAGAATAGAAAAACAGTGACTTTTTGCCACTGTTTTCCATGTCGCCGGAGCCGTCTCCCGGATATTGAATATTGGTGTAAAGGGAAGCAGCTTACATCGTTTTTGCGCGCGGCAGGACGGTAAGCTCTAAGTCGTCAATCGCTTCCTGCCCGGAGGCGGTCAGCGCCATACTGCCGTATTCGATTTCTGGGACGGCAAAGCCGCTTGCCCTAGCGCAGAACTCTGTAAAGGCTCTGGAATTGACATAATCCGAGTAGTTAAAATGCCCAAGCGGTTCGGTATAGCTGATGGAAATCAGCCCCAGCCGGGACAGGCGCTGCAATATGGACGCGGTATGGCAGGCATCCTCCAGGGAATCGGAAACCGCCTGCAAAAAGACGGGCGCAAGATTGTCCCCTTCCTGAGAAGGCTCGCCGAAGCGGCGCAGGGAAAATTGCACTGCCGGCAAAAACGGCAGCTCGGCAAAGCGGAGCAGGAAATCGGCCTCGTTTCTGCGGAGCCGGATTTCGCGGGGCTGGCCGCAGCCGTGGCAGCCGGAAGCGCCGCCGCAGCCCGCGCAGGAATGTTGTTGGCATTGCATCGTTCATTTCTCCTTTCCACTGCTGACAGTATGCCTGAAAAACAGCAGGGTTATCCATAATATAACACGTTTTCACACCGGCTGCAAGGCGGGGGGCTGTATTTTGTGGCAGGCGGCGCCAGAAATGTATTTTTTGCATAAAATCCGGAAATAAGCCTTGAATTTGGCCAGATATCTGCTATAATATAGAAGTTGATTTGTATTTAGAAAATCTGAGCATAGAGAGGCAGTCATTATGGAACTTATCTCCACACCAAAACAGTATGTAGACGCCGTGGAACAGGCGGCGGCATCCATCGGCAAATTGGTCACCCTGCGCGGCACGGTGCACCGTGTGCGCGATATGTCTGACTTTGCGTTTGTCGTTGTGCGTGTCAACCGGGGGCTGATCCAGTGCATGATGAAGGGCGAGGTTTCCGGCTACACCAAGGCCGATGTCAAGGACGGTATGGTCGTTGAAATCTCCGGCACCGTGCACGAGGAGCCGCGCGCCGAGCACGGCTTTGAAATCGTGCTGGAATCGGTTAAGGTACTGGCGAAGCCTGCCGAGCAGCTTCCCGTCCCGCTCGGCAAGAAATATATGGGCCTGAAGCTGGATGTTGACCTGCCGCTGCGCCCGATTACCCTGCGCCACCCGAACAAACAGGCGGTATTCCGCGTGCAGGGGGCGATTGCGGACGGCTTTGCGGAG
>CAJUJQ010000047.1:0-17919 GCA_910586575.1 uncultured Clostridia bacterium
CCGCCCGCCGCGCAGGCGAACCGAACGGCAAACTTTAACGCACACGAGTATAGAATCGAAAAGACGGCGTGCCCTGCCGCCCGGCGGTGGGGCGCGGTCATAGGCAAGGAGGTGTCCCAGGATGTATTTGTCAATCCCGGAAGCTGCGCGTAAATGGCAGATGGCTCCCGATGAGCTGCGCCGGAAATGCGAGCTGCATTTAATCCCCAAGGCGGTCCGTTTCGGCTACCGCTGGCTGATCCCGGCAGACGCGCTGCGCCCCTCCGCGCCTATTGACGGGCAAACCAGCGCATAATATAATAAGGCAAACGCGTTCAAGGCCTGCGGCATTGAATGAAAATTTGAAAGAAGGAGGGCACGCAAGTGATCCAATACCACGAAAGCTCAAAAACGTTCCATTTAAGCAATGGGAAAATCAGCTACCTGATCAAGGTGCTGCCAAACGGCCAGCTGGGGCAGCTTTACTTCGGCAAGGCCATCCATGACAGCGGGGATTTCGACCACCTGCTCGAAATGCACCATCGCCCCATGACCTCCTGGGTGTTTGAGGGCAACAACCTGTTCTCCCTGGAACATACCCGGCAGGAGTATCCGTCCTACGGCACGACCGATTACCGCCGTCCGGCGGTCGAGGTACTCCAGACAAACGGGAGCCGGATTATCGACCTGGTTTACGTATCCCATACCGTCACCCCGGGCAAGCCCAAGCTGGAACGGCTTCCCGCGACCTACTGCGAGGACCCCGGCGAAGCGGAAACGCTGACCATCCTGCTCCGTGACGAGCTGATCGGGCTGGAGGCCGAGCTGTCCTATACCCTTTTTGCGCAGTATGCGGCGGTTGCGCGCTCGGTGCGGCTGGTCAACCACGGCATCCAGAATTTGCACCTGGCCCAGGCGATGAGCCTGTCGCTTGACCTGCCGGACAGTGACTATGAGTTCATCCATTTTTCGGGCGCGTGGGCGCGTGAGCGCCATATGAAGGTTCGCAGGCTCGAACAGGGCGTGCAGGCGGTAGACTCCGCGCGCGGCAACTCCTCCCATAACCATAACCCCTTCATCATGCTGCGCCGCCCCGGCACGACCGAGACACAGGGCGAAGTCATTGGCTTCTCGCTGGTGTACTCCGGCAATTTCCTGGCACAGGCCGAGGTCGATACCTGGGATACCACCCGCGTAACGATGGGCATCAACCCGTTCGGCTTCGACTGGAAGCTGGCGCCCGAGGAAGCCTTTCAGACGCCGGAAGCCGTTCTGGTATATTCCTGCGAAGGCATGGGCGATATGAGCCGCACCTTCCACCGCCTGTACCGCAGCCGTCTGGCGCGCGGGCAGTGGCGTGACAAGCCCCGTCCCATCCTCATCAACAACTGGGAAGCGACCTATTTCGACTTCACCGAGGAGAAGCTGGTTGCCATCGCCAAGACCGCCAAGGCGGACGGCGTCGAGCTGTTCGTGCTGGACGACGGCTGGTTCGGGGCGCGCTCGAACGACTTCGCGGGGCTGGGCGACTGGCAGGCGAATACCAGCCGTCTGGCACGCGGCATCACCGGCCTTGCCGAGCGCATTGACGCGCTGGGCATGAAATTCGGCCTCTGGTTCGAGCCGGAAATGGTCAACAAGGATTCCGACCTGTACCGCGCGCACCCGGATTGGATTATTTCTGTCCCTGGCCGCCGCGCTTCCCACGGGCGCAACCAGTATGTGCTCGATTTCTCCCGCCCCGAGGTGGTAGACAATATCTATGGCCAGATGGCGAAAATCCTTTCGGAGGCCAAGGTTTCCTATATCAAGTGGGATATGAACCGCTCGATTTCCGAGCCGTTTTCTAACGCGCTGCCCGCCGATCGGCAAGGGGAGCTGTTCCACCGCTATATCCTGGGCGTATACGACCTCTACGACCGGCTGACCACAAATTTCCCGCACGTGCTGTTTGAATCCTGCGCATCGGGCGGCGGGCGCTTTGATCCTGGTTTGCTGTACTATGCGCCGCAGGGCTGGGCTTCGGATAACTCGGACGCGGTCTGCCGCATGAAAATCCAGTACGGGACCTCCTTCTGTTATCCGATCAGCTCGATTGGCGCGCATGTATCGGCGGTGCCGAACCATCAGGTTTACCGCGACACCCCGATTGCCACCCGCGCAAATGTCGCGCATTTCGGCACCTTCGGCTATGAGCTGGACCTGAACAAGCTGTCCGACGATGAGCGCGGGCAGGTGCGTGAGCAAATCAAGTTCATGAAGGAATACCGCGAGGTACTCCAGTTCGGCGACTTCTACCGGCTGCAATCCCCGTTTGACGGCAATTTCCTGGCGTGGATGGTGGTTTCCCCGGACAAAAAGACCGCGCTGGTCGGCTGGTACAAGGTGCTCAACGAGGTTGACGGCCCGTTCCGCCGTGTGCGGCTCCAGGGGCTTGACCCTGCGTTCCGCTACCGCGTGGACGGCGGCCCGGGGCACTATGGCGACGAGCTGATGAACGCCGGCCTGGTCGTCACCGACAGCGCCGCAGGCCAGTGTCAGTCCTTCGAGCGGGAAAGCTGCGATTTCGATTCGCATATCTTTGTCCTGAAGGCATAAAGAACGACCATAACCAACATTTTTTCACTTATTCTTTTTCTTTGTATCAGTCAGCCCGCACGGTAAACGTGCGGGCTGACCGGTCAGCATGGGCTTCGGATGATTGGAGGGATCATGGAAGACAGCTATGTGCTGCATCTTCGGCAGCAATACCAAATATTTACAGATTTGTATTTATGCTACTGCGGCTACGCATATTGTAAGCCGCTGCACAGCTACGGTCCGGCGGTACGCCCGAATTACTTGCTGCACTATATCATGAGTGGAAAAGGGATTTATCAGATTGACGGTGCAACACACACGCTCGGAAAGGGGGAGGGTTTTCTCATCGAGCCGAATAAGCAGACCTTTTACCAGGCCGACGTACAGGAGCCGTGGAGCTATTTATGGGTTGGCTTCGACGGCTCGAATGTCGAGCGCTGCCTGCGCACAATCGGCCTGGATGGGGAGCACCTGACCTTCCGCTATACCGCCGAGGAGGAGAAACTGCGGTACTTGATAGAGGAAATGCTGCGGCATAACGTTGTCAACGCCCAGAATGAACTGATTTTGCAGGCGCTGCTGTACGCTTTCCTTGCGCAGCTCTCCAAGGGGATGGACGCCCGCATCAGTGCCCTGAACCAGTCCGACCGTGAAAACCTTTACGTGCACAAGGCGCTCGAGTTTATCCGGAATAATTATATTGACGGCATTACGGTCAACGATGTTGCGCGCTATGTCGCCCTGCACCGCAGCTACCTGTTTGCACTGTTCCAGAAGGTGCTGCATATTTCCCCACAGGAGTATTTGACGCTGTTCCGGCTGACACGCGCCAAGGAGGAACTGACGCTGACCGATGCTTCGGTGGCGGATATTGCCCGCAACTGCGGTTATCATGACCCGCAGGTATTCACAAAAGCATTCAAAAGCAAATTTGGCATTACCCCCCTGCAATACCGCAAGACCGACCGTGAGAAGGCACGGCGCAGCCTCGAAGAGGAAAAACGTTCGGCCCCGTCCTTCCCGGGCAGCGGCGGGGAGGTGCGTTATACTCGCGAATGAAAAGATTTGCCGTATTCACCCACCCTGCCCGCCATCCGTTTGGCGGGCAGGGCAAGGTGCAGCAACGATGATTGCCATTCCAATTCCCGCCGCAGCGGAGAAAGGGAGTCCAGAGGGATGAGTCCCTCTGGCGCTGTCCGCGCAGGACCGCCCGCCGCGCAGGCGAACCGAACGGCAGACTTTAACGCACACGAGTATAAATCAATTCAGGCGCGGGTATCCTTGGTTTTTTGTCCAAAACGGTTGACAACCATGCCGGAATCCGGTATACTGTCCATGCTCAATGCAGAGTAGGCCACCGCGCGTGAAGTGCGGCCGGAACGGGGAGTTGTCCGGCTGACGAAAGGGGTATCCAGCCCTTGCGGTGCGGCGGCCGCATCCCGCTGCACCCGTTTTAATAAAGTTACCCACTTCCTTAAAATGAGTGCAACAACATTTTATGGAGGTGGCTTTTTGATGCCCGAAAACAAAAACATATTTGTCCGCTCCCTTCAGGAGCTGAAAAAACCGCGCTGCCTGGTGCTCACCGCGATGTTCATTGCCATGAATATTACGCTGGATCTGCTCAAGCTGCGCATTGATTTGCCAGGAATGCGGATTGGGGTCGGCTTCCTGACGAATGCCTCGGTTGGCATGCTGTTCGGCCCCGTGGTGTGTATGCTGATGGGGTTCTGTACCGATACGCTTGGTTTCCTGCTCAATCCCGGCAGCGGCGGGAACGCCTATTTCCCGGGGTATACCCTGACCGCGATGGTGGCGGGGGTGATCTGGGGCGTGTGCCTGTACCGTCCGGGCGCTCTGCGCGGCAAGACCAAGAGCGCGCTGGGGTTCCCGCTGCGGGTGCTGCTCGCGCGGGTGCTGATTACGCTGGTGTGCAACGTATTCATGAATACAGCCTGGACTTCCATCCTGCTGGGCAAGGGCGTCTGGGTGACGCTGATTGCGCGCCTGCCCGCGCAGATGGCGTACCTGCCGGTTCAGTACCTGCTGTTAATGGCCGTGCTGCCGATTGTGCGCCGGATTGACCGGTAAAAGGCCTGTGGGAAACCGTGGCCGCCGCATTTTCGACAAGTTTGGGCATTTTGCCGCAAAAAATATCATTTCCCGGCGAAAAAAAACTTTACAAAGAGTTATAAAAGGGGTATACTATATGTAGATTATAAGGAGGATCGTTGATGGTATGGCAAGTGATTTTTCCCGCACGCTGGCCCTTCTCCGGCGTGAAAAGAAAATAAGCCAGCGCGCCGCCGCGACCGATTTGCAGGTTTCACAGGCGCTGCTGAGCCATTACGAGAACGGGCTGCGTGAGCCTGGACTCAGCTTTGTTGTGCGGGCTGCCGACTATTATGGCGTTTCTTGCGACTACCTCCTTGGCCGCAGCATGGCAAGGGATGGCTCCGCCGTCCCGGCGGGACGCATGGCCGAGCCCGCCGCCCCCGCCGACAGCAGGCCCGAGCGCCACATGGTCACCCAGGCGGTGGAGCTGCTGCTCGATATCGCGGCGCGGTCGGGTTCGCGGCAGCTGCCGCATGAGCTTGCCAGCTACCTCTCCGTTTCCGTTTATAAGGCGTTCCGCTTCCTCTATATGGCCGCGCCGGAAAGCCTGGACGCGGTATTCCGCAATAAAAGCGAGCACTTCAGCGCCCTGTGTGACGCACAGCTCAAGCTTTCCGAGCTGCGCCTGCAAACCGCTGCTTCCGGCAAGGGGCAATTCGGCATCGAGCCGGAGGAAGTCCGCCTGCCGCCCCTTTCCCCCGCCGAGCTGGCGGAGCGCTACCCGGAGGAAGCGCCATCCCTGCTGACCCTCTTGCAGTCCGTGACCGACACCATCACTACCCTTGGAGAGCCTGCCGGGCGCAAACGGTAAGCCCTTATGAAATTTGCCCTGTCACACAATTTCTATATGAAAAAGAACCGGCCTTGCGGGGGGATTCCCTCCCGTGGGGCTGGTTCTTTTTTGTGGGTTACGGTTCTTCCAGCATACACAGCGCCGCATAGAGCATTTCACAGGCGGTCTGCCGCGTGATGGCGCTGCCCGGCGACTGTTTTTTCGCTTCCTCCGGCAGGACCTCCGTCTTTTCGAGCGTTGCAGAGACCGTCTCTGCCCAATCGTCCCCCGGCTGGTGCTCGGTGGCGAGGGTCATCACGTATTCGTCCAGCCGCTCGGTGAGCAGGTTGCTGACAATGACGCTGGCCTCGGCCACGGTGATCGGGTTCGCGCCCCGGATTTCCACCGCGCCGTTGACACTTGGACAGCCGTTAATCAGGCCGCTGGCGGCTGCGGCGCTGATATAGGGCTTCGCCCAATCGGACAGGCCGGAGTCGTCTACAAAATCGGTCTGCGTGGTCGCTTCGATGGGAAGCCCCGCGACCGCCGCTGCCATCGCGATAAACTCGCTGCGCGTCACCTCTTCATTCGGACGGAAGAAGTACGCCGCGCCGATGCGCTCCCCGGTCAGGATGCCCCGGCGGGACAGCTGCAATGCCGCGTAATGCGCGGGGTTGCCCGTCATATCGGCATAGGTGTGCTTGGCGGCGTTTTTGCGGATTTTCATCTTGATGGTGGCAGGCTCCGCAGTGTTCCCGGCGGTATCGATGGCGGTGTATGAAAACTTGTCGGTGCCGGTTTTCCCCGCTGGCGTGTAGCGCAGGGTATCCCCGTCAATCTCGGCGACGCCATACGCGGGCGCGTCCACAATTTTGAAAATCACCGTATCACCGTCCGCGTCGGTTGCGCTGAGCGCCAGCTCAACCGTGACATCCGCATAGGTTTCCCCGGTAAGCGGCTTGACCACCGGCGCGCTGCCCTGCGCCGAAACCGGCGTGCCGCCGCTGAGAACCTGGCTCCAAAAGGCGGCGGAGGCAAAGCTTGGGGACATGAGTACCAATGCGAGCAGCAGCATACAGCAGCGGCCCGCGGCAGATTTGAGCAGTTTCAATGGTTTGACACCCTTTCAAAAATATCATTGCCCTTATTGTTCACCGGCCGCGCGTAATTATGCCAAAATTTCCGGCGGAAATATTTTTTCAGGGTGCCACCGGGCGTGTTCCGCTTTTTTCGACAAAAAAGAGGCGCGGCAAACGCCGCGCCTGAAAGGAAATCATGATTTTTTATCCTTGTCGTCCTCATTGTCCTTATCCTGATCTTTGCCATCCTGGGCGGCGTCCCCTCCGGTGCTGGTGGTGACGCCGGAACTGGTCGCCAGCTTCTGCAAAAAGGCTGCCGTTGTCGTCGTCTCGACAACATGGATGGTCTGCTCGTTGTTGACGAGGAACTCGGTCAGGCCGAAGTGGCGCGCCGCGTTGGAGGCAGGGTCGAGCTTTTCATCGTCCTCATAGAACCAGTCGTAGGTATAGCCCAGCCGTGTCCAGGCCTGATTGACCGTAGTGTAATAATAGAGCGCGTTGGACGCGAACCAGACGGAGAACGGGTCGTCAGCGGCGGTCAGCAGGTTGTTGGTCATGTTGCTGCTCATGACGTCGGAGGAATATGCGGGGCGGACAACGCTTTCCGGGTTGACCCAGAAGGTTGTGAAATGTGTATTTTTGGCGGTATCCGCCTGAAGCGGCGGCAGTCCGAACAGCTGCTGCAAACGGGTATCGACATCGACTTCCTTCATCTTGTCCATCTCCTGCGCGTGGGTCGGGTCGGCGTACCACGCGGTCAGCTCTTTGTAGGAGACGGCGGTCACATTGCCGTAGTTGAGGGTTACGTCGGTGCCTGCCGGGTAAATTTCGGGGTTGCGATGCCAGGTGCAGAGCAGTACGCGCCCATTCCCATCGTGGTCCACGTTCTGGCTTGCGGGGTCGAGGGTCACGAGTACCTTCGGCGGGGTCATGTTGGCAGGCAGCTCGTAGGATTCGGCAATCAGGGTATCATAGACCGCCTTTTGATAAATATCGGCGCTGGTGGGCGGGTCGGGGTCCTTGGGTTTGGAGAGCAGGCGGGTCACCATCCCGACGGGGATACAGCACAGGACGATTAAAAATATCACAATAATGACCGGGAAGCGCCATTGGAACAGGACGCGGCGCGCGGTCAGCTTTTGCGGTTGCCTTCTTGGTTTTTCGCTCATGGAACAACATCCTTTCTACAGGCCTGTTTGGGAGGCTGTGGCCTTATGTACCCCCGGTTTCCTGTGCGGGGGAGAATCTCGGGGAGGCAGCGTGCCGGGCTGTTTGGTTAGGAAGGCTGGGAACACCCGGTTTCCGTGGCCCCGCCGTCCAGCTTGCGCTGCTGAAAGTGGTAGGTGATACGGGTGAGCAGCGGCTCGGGGAGCAGATGCCGCGCGGCGACCGATAATTTCATCGTCATGCCGGGCACCATCACGCCCCTGCCGGAGAACATGCCGTCAATGCCGTACCGTGCCACATCCATACTGGACAGCCCCGGCAGGGCAAAGCGCACATCGGCGACGCGGTTAAACTCGGTATCGACCGGCCCGGGGCACAGCGCGCACACGGAGACGGAACTGCCCTCATGGCGCAGCTCCTCGCGGATGGCCTGGGTCAGCCGGAGGACGTAACTTTTGGTTGCGTAATAGGTGGACATCAGCGGCCCGCCCGCCATAAACCCGGCGGAGGACGCGACGTTGAGGATATATCCATGGTCCCGTGCGCGGAAGTCCCGCAAAAAGAGCTTGGTCAGCACGTGCACAGCGGTGATATTGGTTTGAATCATACGCAGCTCGGTGTCGAGGTCGGTTTCGACGAACGCGCCGAACAGGCCAAAGCCCGCGTTATTGACAACGATTTCCAGGTCGTCGCTGCGGGCGGCGTTCCAGAGCAGCCTGCATTCCTGGAGGTCGGAAAGGTCGGCGGCAAGCACGGTGCAGGGGACGGGAAGCTCTTCCGCGAGCGCGCGGAGGCGATCCTCCCTGCGGGCGGCCAGAATCAGGGAATATCCCCGGTCCGCGAGGACGCGGGCCATATCGCGTCCCATACCGGAGGACGCGCCGGTAATCAAAGCTTTTTTCACTCTTGATCCTCCTTATGCAGGGAGCTGCATTTTGCCGCGTGTGGACAGCCGGAGCAGCCGCCGCAGCCCTGACGCCGCCAGGCGCGCACGGCGAAAAAAACCAGAACGAGCAGGGTCGCGGAAATGATGAGATCGGTCATGGTAAATACTCCTTTTCGGAGGAGGTACAAATCCTCCTTTATCATTCTACATGAAATTTCCCAATTGGTCAACTGGTTTGCGGGGGGTTCCCGACAAATTTTGCCTGGGGGCTGACGGCATTGACAGGGCCGCGCCGCTTTGCCGGTTTGGTAAAACGTTGCCCACGGGGGAGGGTTTCTATACCATTTGGATCCGATATGCTTGCCCTGCGCCGTTTTAGCGGTAAAAAGGGCAAAAAAGGGCTGCCCCGGGATGACGCGAATCGGTCATTCCGAAACAGCCCTGTTCTTTAAGGGGATGTGTCAGGCGGGCGCGCCGCCGGATGGTTAGAGCGTACTGTCAAAGTAGCTTTTCAGCATCTGGGCAACCTCCGCGCGGCTGGCCTGCCCGCTGGGGTCAAGCAGCCCGTTGGATTTGCCGGAGATGATGCCGCGCCCATAAGCCCAGCGCATGGCCTCGTCGGCGTAAGCGCGGGTTTCAAAGAAATCGCTGAGCGGGACGGAGATACCCGAAGCCGGGCTTCCCGCGTGCCGCCAGAGTACGACCACCAGCTGTTCCCGTGTTACGGGATCGTTCGGGCCATAAGCGCCGTTTTCATATCCGGCGGCAAGGCCGGTGCCTGCCGCGTACTGCACGGCAGGCTCGTACCACGCGCCGCTCATCACGTCGGTGAAGCTGCTTGCGCTGCCCGCCGCAGGCTGGCCCGCCTGGTTGTACAGGATTTGCGCCAGCATACCGCGCGTCAGCACGGCGGACGGGTCGAAATGTGTCGCGGTGGTGCCGGTCATCAGGCTGTTGTCCAGACAGTAATGGATACCGTCATGGTACCAGCCCTCCGGCACAATATCGCTGTAGAACGAGATGGGGCAGTCCAGGTTCCTGGGGCAGCTCAGATAGTCGGTCATCCCGGCTGAAGACGGCACGGTCGCAACCTGTTCCGTGGGGGTGGTGGGCGCCACGGCGACAGACGTTGTGAAGATTGCTTCAATGGAGTGTGTGCGCTGCACGTTCTCGAAGGTATAGCTGCTGATTGCGCCCATGCTGGTATTGTCCACAAGCACATCGGAAATGATGTAGCCGCTGTTTGGCTTAATCGTGAAGCTTTGGTTTTTGCCGCGCTCCACGCGGACTTCCCCATTCGGGGAAATTGTGCCGCCCGAGCCTGCGGATGCTTTCAGGACAACCTGCGCGGGGGTTTCGGACTCCGCGTTTTCGTCCCGGACGAAATTGCCGCCGGAAGTTTCCCCGTCGTCATCGTCCTGGCCCCAGTTGCTGCCCGGATGGCTCGGGACGCCGCTCCAGGGCGGATGGTATATCGAGCCGCCTGACGAGCCGCCGGAACTCGAGCTGTTCCGCCGCCAAATGGCGTAAACGGTGGTGTCCGCAGTGAATACGTGGGTGTCGCCGGCTGCGACAATTGTCCCGCTGGGGCTGCCAATCGCCCAGCCGTAGAACGTGACTGTGCTGTCCGCGTTGGCGAAGCCGCAGCCCGCCAGCGTATGCGGCTTGCCGGGTTCCGCCGTTTCAGGCTGCATGATTCCCGAGCCGCCGTTGGCGTGATAGGTAATCGTGCAGGAGCCGGACCAATGGGCATAAAGTGTGATGTCCGCCGCGACGGTATCGCCCTTTTTGATTTCATTGCCGTCGGCGGGCGCGTCGAACCAGCCCAGGAAGCGATAGCCTTCGCGCACCGGCGTGTACCAGTCATGCGCACCATAGGTTTCGCCGGTTGAATACGGGATTTTTTTTGCGGCAGCCCCGCCGTCATAGTTCTCGTTGTAGGTGACGACATGGCCGTCAATCCAGTAGGCGTACAGCGTCAGGTCGCTTTCCAGCCGGTAAACCGCTGTCGGGAGCAGTACATCCTGATCCGGCGCCCATTTCCAGCCGCCGAAAACCTTGCCCTCCGGCGCGGTAAAGCCAAATTCCGATACATCCGGGATGGTCAGGTGCCCGTTTTCATCGGTTTTCAGGGAACGCTCGGTGCCGGTACCCTCGCCGGGGGTAAAGGTCGCTGTCCACAGGTTGTTTGCTTTCCAGTGTGCATAAAGGGTGATATCCGCCGAAACAATGGTTTCACCGCTGACCTTTTCGCCTGCTTCGGTGTACCAGCCATCGAAAAGGTGCCCGGGCCGCGTCGGTGTTTTCCAGCGCTTCATGTAGGCTTCGCCCGCAAGATAGGTTTCAGTGCTCGTTTTGGGGGTTGTGGTGTAGTTCAGGTCAAAGATTACGGTGTAGGCAGCCTGCCCCGCCGCGTCCTTCCAGATTGCGGTGAACACGGTATCCTCTGTGAATTGGTAGCGTTCTCCAGCTTTTTTCCGCTCGGTGGCACGGCTGTTGGTAGTGATTTCCCATTCGTCAAAAACCTTGCCCGTCGGGGCGGTTAGGCCGAGCGCATCCGGATATGGAAGCGTCATATATCCTTCTGCATCTGTCATAAGGACATAATCCCTGCCAGAACCTTCCCCGCTTTCAAAGGTAAGCTTCAGCTGCCCCTCCTCGCGCCAGAGCGCGTAAAGAGTATGTGCCTCGGGAGATACAGTGTCGTTTTCCGTCACCTGCACGCCGCCGTTTTTGTTTCGGAACCAGCCGACAAAGGCGTATCCGGTACGGGAGGGGGACGGAAGGGTATATTTGCTGCCAGCGGCAAACCGCGCTGTCGTTGTGGGCGCACCATCGTAGTTCTCGTCAAAGGTCACACGGACCTGTGTGCCTTGCGACTGTTCCGTCCAATGCGCATAGAGGGTGCGGTTGTTATCTTCTTTGGCAACCAGCTGTTCTGCGCTGACCGGCGTGCCTGCCAGCGCGTCCGTAAACCAGCCAGTCAGGGTATATCCTTCCCGGCTGGGCGTCGGGAATACATCGCCATATTTGCTGCCGGCTGCCGCCGTTTTATCAATCGGCGGCGTGCTGTCGTGATTGACATCGAAGTGAATCGTAACCGTATCCTGTGGAACCGGCGGTTCCTCCGAAGCGTCTACGGTTTTCCACACGGCATAGACCGTGGTGTCCTGGGTAAAAGTATGCGAGTTTTTCGCTTTCACGGTGATTTGGCTGTCCGGGCTGCCGATTGCCCACGCTTCAAACGCCATGCCTGCGGGCGGCGTATAGTAGCAGAACGGAAGGGTAAACAGCTCGCCCGCCGTGGCGGTATCGGAGGGCATCGGCTCCCCGCCGCCGCCGTTGGCGTCATAGGTGATGGTATAGGTATCCTTCACTGGTTCGGTTTTCCACAGGGCATAAACGGTGGTGTCACCGCTGAAGGTGTGGCGGCTGCCCGCCGGAACCTTCACCCCTGTTACGCTGCCGACTGCCCACTGGTCAAAGACCTTCCCAACCGGTGCGGTAAAGGTGCACTCGGGCAGGGTCAGCTCGCCGCCGGGCGCGGTTGCCGCGTCCGCCATGCTGCCGCTGCCGCCGTTGCTGTCAAAGTGGATGGTATAGTCTGTCTGTTCGCTCCACTGCGCGTACAGGGTGATATTTTCGGATACAGGGTCGGTGCTCTTCACCGGGCCAGTCCCGTCGCCGGTGTACCAGCCCCGGAAGCTGTGGCCGGCAAGCTCGGCATCCGGTAGATTGCCGTAAACCGGGTCCGAGGTGCCGATCATGACCTTGTCGATTTCCTTGCCGTTGACAAGGCCGCCGTTTGCGTTCAGCGTCACGGTATAGGCGTATTCCCAGGTAGCGTATGCCTTGGTATCCGCCGTGACGGTGAAGCCAGGCTCAAACGGGGTATTGGAGGAAGCATCCTTGCTCCAGCCCGCGAACCGGGAGCCGCTGCGCTCAAACGGGCATTCCTCGGGCAGCTTGGAGCCTTTCGCCACAGTTTGGACAACCGAGTCATTGTAGTCGCCCAGGTCGGAATACAGCGTCAGCGTCACCGACTCCGCCCAGTGCGCATACAGCGTATGGTTGTCGGTGCGGAGGACGGTGGTGTCCTCGGTAACCTGCGAGCCGCCCTCCGGCGCGGTGAACCAGCCCGCGAACGCGCCGCCCTGGCGCATCGGGTCAAGCGGGAGGATATAGGTATCGCCGTAATGGACGTTCTGGGTCGTAGTGGAGAAATTGCCGTTCTCGCCGTCGAAAGCGCCGCCGTTGGCGTCGTAGGTCACAACAATAACGGTGCCCTCGTCCTGCTTCCAGACCGCAAAGAAGGTAACATCCTTGGCAGGCATGGTGAACTCCGCGCCCGCGCTGTAGGTAAGCCCTGTTTCCAAGTCGGTCCAGTGGCTGAACACGCGTCCCGGCTTGGATTCCGGGTTGGTGCGCAGCTGGAAGGTGTCGCCCGCGTTGCGGTATTCCACAATCGGGGCAAAGTCCTCATCGCCGCCCGGCAGGTAAGTAACCGTATAGTCGCCGTCGGTGGGGGCGTGCCCCGTCCATTTTGCGTAAACATTGGTATTTGCGGTGAAAATATGGTTGGTTCCCGGCTGTTCCCACGGGGTGGTATTCGGCGCGCCGATGGCCCAGCCCGCGAATTCCTCACCCGCAGGGGCCTCAAAGCCGCATTCCCAGGGCTGGGGCAGCGTCATGCTCCCGCCCGGGTCGGTGCAGTCGATGAAAATCTGTTCATGAAGGTTCTCATCCGTGTTATGAAAGGAAATCAGCCATTGTATCCCGTCGGTCGGCGCGTTGGGGTCCTCCGGTTTCTGCGGTTCCCAGACCGCGTACAGGGTGTGCTGGTAAGCCTTATCCACAAGGCTTTCGGCTGTGACCTCAATGCCGCCGTTTTTCGATGGGTACCAGCCCTGGAAATCCTCAGCGGTATGCCCGGCTGGGGGCGTTGGGGTCGGCAGCGTGCCGTAGGGTTCCCCATAGGTGACCGTTTTCGCGGTCGGGGATACCGTGCCGCCGTTCGGGTTGAAAATGACGTTGACGGTGACAACACTCCAATGCGCGTATAGGGTATGCGGCGTGGTCTCCAGCACCGGGGTGCTGTCGGTCACGCGGTCGTTGCCGTCGGGGGCCTTGTACCAGCCCGCGAAGGTGTAGCCGTCCCGTACCGGGGTGGGCAGCTTCGCGAGGCTGCCGTAGGAGCCGCCGGCCGCAACCTTATGCGTGGACAGGCGGACGGCGTCCGGCTGTTCGTCGTTCTTATCCAGGGTAATTTCATATTCTGCCCCGCGCCAGTGTGCGTAGAGGGTATGGTCCGCCGCGATGGATACGGTCGTGCTGGTGGTCACCTGATAGCCGCCCGCAGCCTGGGTATACCAGCCGTCGAACACATGATTTGCCTGGCTGGCTGTCGGCAGCGCGGGATAAGGCTGGCCGTACTGCACCTTGATATCGGCGGGCGGCGTCCCGTCCCCGCCGTTCAAGTTGAAGGAAACGGTATATTCATCCTTAACCCAATGCGCATAGTACCGGGTTTTGTCCGCGGATATAATCGTATCGGTTTTCAGCTGTTCGGTTTCCGCGGTGGGGTCCGTGTACCAGCCCTTGAACTGGAAGCCCTCGCGGGAGGCCGCGGGCAGGCTGCCGGCCCGCTGGCCGACCGTCCCCTGACGGGTGATTTGCTTGCCGGTCTGGTCGTTCCAGAAGAAGGTCAGCACTACGGTTTGTCCGGTTGGCTCCGCCGGTTCCGGCTCGGGCGTGGTTACCGCCGGTGCAGCTGGTTCAGACGCTGCGGGTGCCGAGGGCTGTGTTGCCGCCGGTGCGGCCGGTTCGGGCTGGATGCGCTTGAGCACAAGCTTGCCGTTTTCCAGCGCGACGGTATAATCCAGTTGGTCGCTGACAATCCTTGCGGTATCCGCGCTGGAAACCGTGCCCTGTGCCACGGGCACCGAGCCGCCGTTTGTGGGCGGGTCCTGGACGCTGACGCCAATCCGTTCGCTGCTGCTCAGGCCGCTGACGGTCAGGGTGCGGTTCGCGGGCAGGTATGTATTGGCCGTCCCGCTGTTGCCTGCAATGCTGGCCCCGCCGGAAACCTTGAACACGCCGCCCTGATAGACGCCGCCGCCCTTGTTGTCTGAAATCTTGCCGCCGGTCATGTTGACAGTTCCTTGGTTATAGATGCCGCCGCCCGCGGTCTGGGAGGCATTCGCCAGGATGCCGCCGCGCTGAAGGTTCAGCGTGCCGCCGCTGCGCACGGTAATGCCGCCGCCGGAGGACGTGCTGCTGCCGCCCATGATAGCGCCGCGTCCGGTGTCGTTGCTGTCTTTAATGGTCAGCTCGCCCTCGACAATCAGGACGCTGCCGGTGTCGCTGGGCGCCGTCAGCTTGCGGTCAAGCTTGCGGCCCGCCAGGTCAAGCGTCACCTGGCAGCCGCGCGGTACGACAAGCGCGCCGCCGCGGAAGCCTGTGCCGCTGCCGAAGCTGCCGTTTTGGGCAGTGATATCCTGCCGCAGCGTCAGTGTCCCGCCGGCAGACGATGCCACCGCGTTCCACGCCTTTTCCAGCGTGTCTGTTTTGGTGACGCCGTTGACGGTGTAGCGCACCGGCCCCTGTGCGGTGGGGTTAAATACGACAGGGTCTCCTGCCGCTGCGCTCATCGGCACCAGCCCAAGCAGCAGGCTGATGCACAATAGCAGGCTGAACAGCCTTTTCTTTAACATTGGTTTACCCTCCGGTTTCGAGATTGGGAGCTGTGAGAAAATAAATTATGACAGGCGCGCCGCAGATTCTTTCGCCAGACAAGGCGCGTTTCCTGGCGCCTGTCAGGGAAACGCAGCACGGTATGGCGGAAGAAGGTGCAGGCGATTGGCATAATTTATTTTTGAACAGCCCCTTGGATCTGTCCGGAAGCCGGGACAGATCACGAAGTATTTGCGGTTTTCCACCCGCCAGGTGGTTTACAATCCACTATCTATTATAATAAGGTTTTCCAGCCGTTCTGTCAAGGGCAGGCGCAGAAAACGGCTGTTTTCGCGCACAGGGAAGACTTCCCAGCCCTTCGGGTAGGGCTTCTCATCCGGAAAGGCACGTCTTTTTATGTTATCTGCGCGCCCGCGCGCATACCACACAAAAAGCGCAAATCCACCAGAAAGAGGTCGGATGCTAAAATTTATAGCCCGTATACCCACTGCGAAGCAGGGGGAAGCTGTTTACAGGAATCCCATGGGATTCCTTCGCGAAACCATGTGAGAGGGGCTATTTGAGATGCAGCTCAAGGTAGAGATTTGCGGTGTGAATACCGCGACGCTTGCCGTCCTTTCGGCGGAAGAAATGGACACGCTGCTGCACCGTGTCCGGGACGGCGACCAGGCCGCCCGTGAAAAGCTGATCAGCGGCAACCTCCGGCTGGTGCTCTCGGTGATCCAGCGCTTTGGCGGGCGCGGGGAGCCAGTGGACGACCTGTTCCAGGTCGGCTGTGTCGGGCTGATCAAGGCAATCGATAATTTTAATGTGGATTTGGGGGTGCGGTTTTCGACCTACGCGGTGCCGATGATTATCGGGGAAATTCGGCGCTATCTGCGGGACAACAGTGTCATCCGAGTGTCGCGCTCCATGCGCGACACAGCGTACCGCGCGCTTCAGGTCAAGGAAGAATTCATGCGCAAGCACCAGCGGGAACCCACCATCACCGAGATTGCGGATGAGCTGGGGATGAAAAAGGCCGAGGTCGTTTTCGCGTTGGATGCGATTTTGGACCCGGTTTCCCTGTTTGAGCCGGTCTGGGGCGAGGAGGGCGACACACTCTGCGTGATGGACCAGGTCGGCGACACCAAGAATACCGACGACCAGTGGCTCGAGCATATCGCCATCAAGGAGGCCATCAACGGCCTGAGTGAACGTGAACAGAAGATCGTGCGGATGCGCTTTTTTGAGGGGCGGACACAGATGGAGGTTGCAAAGGAAATCAATATTTCCCAGGCGCAGGTTTCCAGGCTGGAAAAAGGCGCGCTGGAACGGATTCGCAAAAAGCTGTAACAAAGCTGCCGGGGCATCGCGAAATGGGGCGTCCCGGCAGCTTTTATTTCAAGGCTTCCAGCAGGCGCTGTGCCTTGTCAATCAGTTCCCGGTCGAGCGCGGTATTGACCCGGCTGCGCGCTTCCTCATAGGGCAGCAGCCACAGATTGACGATTTCTTTTTCCTGCTTGCGCAGGATGTTTTCCGCGGGGTCGAACGATGCGAGGAAGTAGGTCACGGCTTTTTCACGGTTCTTGCGGGTGATGACCTGCGCGTCTACCCGGTAGCTGTCAATATATCGGAAGTTTGTTACATGGACCTCCTCCCGCAGCTCTCGACGGACCGTTGCCGCAATGTCCTCCCCCTGCTCAATATGCCCCTTCGGGAAGCCAATGTGCCCGCCGGTGCCTTCGATTACCAGCCAGCGCCGCCTGTCCCCGCTGCCGGTGAACAGCAGCGCGCCGCAGCTGTGCTCGTATTGGCACACCCAGACGGTGCCCCGTTCACGGAAACCGGCTGCCGCCTGGATTTCCGGTTTGATGGTCCGTCCTTCGCTGCATACCAGCACAGGGGAGCCGTCCGCACGCAGCCCATACGCCGCCACAGGAAGCGCGCCGGTGCCCTGCGCATAGCAGGGGAGGCGCAGCCCGTCCAATTCCGCGCTGCCGAAGGACCAGGCGCCCTCCAGCGTCTCCGACGCGGATACCTGCGCGGTGTGCCGCAGCAATCGCTCCAGCCACAAATTTTTGTTGACTCCGTTTTTTCGCATAGTCATTGCCCCTCCCGGATGGATGGAAAAGTAAAGTCCGGGAAAAACAGTTTCCCCGGACAGATGTTCAGTTGGTGTGATTCACACGCAGCGCTTGTGCAGCCCACTCAACGCAAAGGCAGCGTGGGCTTGACTGCCTTTGTGAATGTGCTGCGGCGCTTCAGCTTTCCAGTTTGTTGAGCCGTTTCCAGACTTCCGCATAGGTGGCTTTGTTTGCAACCTCCCATTCGGCCATAGCGTCCC
Source organism: uncultured Clostridia bacterium (assembly GCA_910586575.1). Taxonomy (GTDB): domain Bacteria; phylum Bacillota; class Clostridia; order Oscillospirales; family Butyricicoccaceae; genus QXXE01. The sequence goes on from CAJUJQ010000047.1 coordinate 17,598, forward strand.
GAAGCTCCTCAAGATCTTCTTTTCGGGCAAGAGTCTCTTGTATCAGCAGCTGACGATCGTTTAAGGTATTCAGGCGCGGGATAATTGTATGTTCGATAAGCGACTGAACAGAGTCCAACCGGGCATCGTGCTCTGCCAGCATTTTGCCGTGCTCGGATAGCATCCTGCCGTGCACAGTCAGCATCTTTTCGATGGAGCCTAAGCGTGTGCCGTGCTCGGTCAGCGTCTTTTCGATGGAGTCCAAGCGTGTGCCGTGCTCGGTCAGCGTCTTTTCGATGGAGCCTAAGCGTGTGCCGTGCTCGGTCAGCGTCTTTTCGATGGA
>CAJUJQ010000047.1:18019-19961 GCA_910586575.1 uncultured Clostridia bacterium
TCTTTTCGATGGAGCCTAAGCGTGTGCCGTGCTCGGTCAGCGTCTTTTCGATGGAGTCTAAGCGTGTGCCGTGCTCGGTCAGCATCTTGCCGTGCTCGGTCAGCGTTTTTTCGATGGAGTCCAAGCGTGCGCCGTGTTCAGATAACGTGACCTTAACATCTGCCATATCGGCGGATAATTGGTCCAGTTGAACAGACTGCTTTTCCAGCAGCGCTAGAATCTTCTCTTCGTTATTCATAAAAGCATATCCTTTCCCTGTTGCGAAGCCCGGTTAATTTTGTTTTACACAAAGGCGGGTATATTACACGCGGTGCGTTAGGATTGCTGTTTTGGTATTGGCATCCCAGCTGACTTCAAGGCCGAGGATTTCTGCAAGATCGCGCAGCCGATAGTAATGGCTCTGGGTAATTACATAAGTTGTTGGCGTTTTTGCGCTGCCGTCCACGATGATGGTGCTTGCCGCGCGCTCTGCGGCCGCCCGTGCTGTCGGTGCCGGCCCCAGCTCACCGCCCGCACGGACATACCCGCGGCCTGTATTAATCCGGATGCTGCTGCTGACGCCGTCCCAGCCGACCGCGAACTGTCGCGGCGTGCCGTTCAGGACTGCTGCGAGGTCGCGCAGTTTCAAATAAAGATTGCCGTCAATCGCATACGCCGCAACATCGATCCGGCCTTCTTTCATTGTGCCGCTGCTGTTATCCTGGATTAGCAGATGCGCCGTGGCAGGCTCGGCATAAATCACTGTGCTGGACGCAATCTCGTCAAGCGTCGCCTTGATTGTCGCGGTGGGATCTTCTCCGTCCCCGTTTTGCAGGAAGCTGTATTCCGTAACCGTCATGTTCAGCGTGAAGGTATTCAGCGCGCGGGTCAGGCCATCCAGCGTCATGTCCTCGCCGTTTACCTTGCGGACAAACAGGTCGTTCCGCATTCCATCCACATAGGTCAGCGCGGTAACCATTTCATTCCCCCGCTTGGTCAGGTAGCGGACCTCGTTGCAGTTCATAATCTCCTGCCCGTCCACAAGGTACGCCTTGCCAAGGCCGGTAAAAATGCGCGTCGAGGGCGAAACATCGGTTCCGAAGTTGCTGACCGCTTCCGGGATTTCGAGCCGGACCAGCCCGTTGTCGTAGGTATAGAGCACCTGGTGCACCCGGTTGTCACTGGGTACGCCATAGGCGCAGTAAAGTTCGGGGACGCCGTCGTTATCGAAGTCAATCAGCCGCGCGCACGCAAGGCCGAGATACATCCCTTCGACCGGGGAACCGCTCCCCGCCGTGCGGGCGCTGCCATACTGCCCTGCCAAATCGTCAATAACACCCTGATAAGCGGCCGCTGACTCCGCTGTCAGCGTGGCATAGGCGGAAGCGCTGCAAAGCATGGTCATGCAAACGGCTGCCGTACAAAGTACGCACCGGAAAAAAGGATTCAGTTTCATGGGGTTTCCCTCCCTGTTTTGTAGGTTAATTTCATTTTAGCACGAATCGGCGCGGATGACAATAGTAATGTCAAAAAAACACGGGAAATGCTTTTTTGACAGGGGAAACGACCGTTTTTGCGTCGGAAGGGAAAAGCGTGGCCGTAAATTTGTGCAAAAAAACAGCCGGGGGCAGTCCCGGCTGTAAAACCGCTGTAGGTGGAAAGGATATCTTTATTGCAATTCGGGCGTTCAGGACGGTACTTCCACCCCGAGCATTTCCGCAATTTCTTCCGGCTTCAGCCCTTTCTTGGCTACCTGCTTTACGATGTCCGCAATTTTTTGCTTTTTGCTGCGGCGGGTCCGTTTAATCGGCTTCGGGGAAAGGATGTTTTCTTTCTTTTCGGCAAGCATTTGAATCTTGTTTTTAATGCTCTTTTCTTTTTCATCAAACGCTGCGTTTGCCTCCATGCGTTTGTCATCCAGATCGATCAGGGACTGAGATCGGAAGAGCACACGTCTGAACTC
>CAJUJQ010000048.1 GCA_910586575.1 uncultured Clostridia bacterium
ATATAAACTGCTTTTTGAACCGCCCTTTGTCGCTTGAAACTTGGAAACTGGTGTATTGCTTGACGACTGCACTTTAATGATATAACTATACAACAAAGGCCAGCCTTTTCCGAGGCTGGCCCCTTGTTTTTTGAGGGACTTTATTGAGACAGTCCCTTTCATGAAAATACCCAATGTTCAAAAAGAACCACTGGCTTATCCAAGCATGACATCGAGCAGCATCATCACCGCAAATCCGGCAATAATACCCATCGTCGCGAAATAAGGCTGGCGCGCCTGGTCGCGCTGACATTCTGGAATCAGCTCGTGCACGGCAACCAGAATCATAGCGCCCGCCGCAAACGACAGCGCAAACGGCAGGATAGCCTCCACATAGACGACCAGCCAGGCCCCCAGCAAGCCCGCAACCGGCTCCACCATGCCGGATGCCTGACCCAAAAAGAAGCTTTTTTTCCGGGAGCAGCCCTCCCGGCGCAGCGGGATGGAGACCGCCGCCCCTTCCGGGAAATTTTGAAGCCCGATACCGACTGCAATCGTAACCGCGCCCATCAAGGCTTCCGTTGTGTACGCGTGGCTTTTCAGCGCGCCGAAAGCGACGCCGACCGCCAATCCTTCCGGTATGTTATGCAGGGTAATGGACAGCACCAGCATGATGATGCGGTTGAGCCGCTCGTTAGGCATGCCCTGTGTGCTGTCTGCCCGCCCCCGCGCAAGACAGACCGCCTTGTCAGAACCCCACATAAACAGTGCCCCCGCCAGGAACCCGGCGGTCGCGACAACATATGCGGGCAGCCCTGCCGCCGCTTCCGCGCGCTCAATCGCGGGTTGGAGCAGGGACCAGAAGCTTGCCGCAATCATAACCCCGGAAGCAAAACCCAGCATCAGGTTCAGCCCCTTGGGGTTTGGGGACTTGAAAAATACAACGGTTGCAGCGCCGAACGCGGTCATGAGCCAGGTCCCAAGGGTCGCGAGCAGCGCCATCAGAATGATTTCATTCATTTCGCACCTCCTGCATCCCCAGTATATCGCGCGGGACGGCAGTTGGTGACTGTCCTATTTTATTCACATTGTGTTATAGATAACAGACCTGTTCGCATGTTAGGAACTGTGAATCAATAAATCGTGACCAGCGCGCCGCAGATGCTTTCGCCCGACAAGGCGCGTTTCCGCAGGCAGGCTGTCTGCCTGTTAAGGGAACTGGGCGCGGTATGGGAAGATGCAGGCGATTGTCGCAAGTTATTTTTGAACAGTTCCATAGTATGGGTAAATCGCTGCGGCCGGCCTGCAAATAGGATGTTGTTTTGGTAATGGGGGATGAAAGCAAAACCGGAAAGAAATGGATGAAAAAGGAAATCGCAAACTTTTACAGCAGCACCTGGATTGGAAAGGCCTTAGGAACGGGATATTTGGGGGGAATACAGATCCCATGGAAAAATGGCCGGGCTTTAATTCTCGAATGACGCGACGATTTCGCCGATATACTGTACATGGGTATCTCCATCCGGATAATTTGCCTTGGCAATCGAAGGGTCATAGAAGTTTTCCAGCGGCATCGGCACCGAGTACACCTTGCGGCAGACGAGCACCAGTTCGGACTCCGCGAAGGTCGGGCAGCCGTTCATGAAAACCGGCGCCAGCCCGCTCTGTTTCATCTTGTCAATGTCGCGGCCGGACTGCGAACCCAGCAGGGACAGCGTTTCCCGGTTCCCGTCCTTGAGAAAGCTCAGGGTGAAATATTCGCTGTTGTCGATAAATTCCTTCGTGTAGCGGCTTCCCCGTACATAAACGGTGCAGGAGGGCTTCTGCCAGATGACGCCAAGCGCCCCCCAGCTGACGGTCATCATGTTGAACGACTCCGCATTCCCGGCGGCGAGCAAGGCCCACTGCTTGTGCAGGCGTTCAAAAGGGTTCAGGGTCAGGGAACGGATATCAATTTCTTTCATTGAGAATAACCTCCATAAAATCACAGAAATAACGTGTAATGGGAGCGGTTCGCCAGGGGAACGGTTACCCCTGGCGGCGGAGCTTCATTTCTTTCCATTCGTCCTTGGTAATCAGAATCTGGCGGGGCTTGGAGCCTTCAAACGGGCCGACAATGCCGCGTTCCTCCATCTGGTCCACAATGCGCGCCGCGCGGGAATAGCCCAGCTTCAGGCGGCGCTGAAGCATGGAAGTCGAAGCCTGGCCGCAGTCCATGACTACATCGACCGCTTCCATCAGCATCTCGTCCTCGTCGCCGTCCGCGTTGCTGGAGGCCTTGCCTTTGCCGTCGTTTTCGCTGTCGCACTGGCGCTCGATGTGCTCGAGGATCTCTTCATTATATTCCGCCGTTGCCGATTCCTTGATCTGTGCAATGACGCTTTCGATTTCTTCCGAGGAAATGAAACAGCCCTGGATACGCTGCGGCTTGCCGCCGCCGATCGGCGCGTACAGCATGTCACCCTTGCCAATCAGCTTTTCCGCGCCCGTCTGGTCAAGGATAATGCGGCTTTCGACTTGGCTTGCCACCGCAAACGCGATACGGGATGGGATGTTCGATTTCATGATACCGGTGATTACGTCGGCGGACGGGCGTTGCGTCGCAACAATCAGGTGCATGCCCGCCGCGCGCGCCTTCTGTGCGATACGGCAGATGGAGGTTTCGACCTCCTTGGCGGCAACCATCATCAGGTCGGCCAGCTCGTCAATCACAATGACAATCTGCGGCAGGGTCTGGTAATTGTCGGGGGAATCGCCTTCGGCAAACTGCGCGCCCTTGCGCTTCTGGCGCATCAGGTCGTTAAAGCCGGACAGGTTGCGCACCTGGTTGTCCGCAAACAGCTTGTAGCGCCGCTCCATTTCACCAACCGACCAGTTGAGCGCGCCCGCCGCCTTTTTCGGGTCGGTGACGACCGGAATCAGCAGGTGCGGGACGCCGTTATAATTGCCCAGCTCGACCATTTTCGGGTCTACCATAATCAGGCGGACTTCTTCCGGGGTCGAGTTGTAAAGGATGGAAATCAGCATGGAGTTCACACACACCGATTTGCCCGAGCCGGTGGTACCGGCAATCAGCAGATGGGGCATTTTGGCGATATCGCCAATGACCGGCTTGCCGGTGATATCCTTGCCGACCGCAAAGGACAGCTTGCTGGTGGCGTTGCGGAAGGCGGGCGAACCGATGCACTCACGGATGCTGACCATGGTAACCGTTTTGTTCGGCACCTCAATGCCGATGGCGACCTTGTCCGGAATCGGGGCGATTCGCACAGAAACCGCGCCCAGCGCCAGCGCGATATCATCCGCCAGCGCGGTAATGCGCGAGAATTTCACGCCGCGCGAGATGGTCAGCTCAAACCGGGTGACCGACGGCCCGCGCACAATGCCGATAATTTTCGCGTCGATGTTAAAGGATTGCAGGGTGTCCACCAGCCGCGCGGAATTTTCCTGAAGCTCGATTTCCACGCCGACGTTCGAGGCCTGCCCCGCTTCGTTCAGCAGCTCCAGGGAAGGCTTGGTATAGGGCGGAAGGGGGGCCTGCTGGTTCTCGTCCATCTCGGCGGCCATTTTTGCCGCCATTTCCTCGGCGGCGCGCTCCGCTTCCCGCTTTTCCTCCGCCTTGGTTTTGGGCTTTGGGGGCTTGTCCTCCTGCTTGACCGGCGGCTCGGTGAGCGGCTCCGGGGGCGGCGCGCCGACCTCGAGGGAAGCCTCCGCCGACATGCCGGGGAAGGCGGCAACATCCCCGCCGTCAAACGCGTCCGCGTCATCGGCTTCGATGCTGGCGGACTGGTCATTCCGGTGTGGGAACTGCACAATTGCCGCGAAGGGGTCCTCTTTATCTCGTGTCGTGCGCTTCGCGTTGCGGGCTGCGGAGGCTTCCGCCGCCGCGCGCACCTGCTCGACAAGCATCTGCTCGGCAAGGTTGGGCGGCAGCGTGCCTGATTCATCGGTCTGCTGCTGCACCAGGTCGAGGATATCGGGCGAAGGCGCGTCCGCGTTTATCTGCGCAGTGCCGCGCAGATATTCCGCCGGGGAAATCGGCTGCTTGCGGCGCGACGCGGCGACGGTCTGTGGTTTGCGCAAAATCGCGGCGGGGTCGTCGTCCAGCACCGGCGGGGCGGGAGACTCATCATCGAGCGGGATATTGTAGTTTGCGATATTGGGCTTCCCGCGGCTCTGCCTGCGCTGCTGGCGCACAACATGGACGTTCGGAATCTCAGGCGGCGCCTCATACCGCTCGCGCTCCTCTTCTGAGTCATAGGAATATTCCGGCGGCTTGAGCGCTTCAAACAGCATCAGCGGCGTAATGCGGGCGGCGGCAAGCGCCGAACCGGCAGCGACAACGACCAGCACAAGCACCGCGCCAATCCAGCTGAGCGCCCAATCCAGCCCAAGGAACAGTAGCCCGCCGAGCAGGCCGCCGGAGCGGAGCTGTGCACCGGCGGTCAGCAGATCGGAAACGGTACGGCTGCTGCGCTCGAAATCATCCGCCCAAAACACGGCATGGATCAGCGCCGCAAGCAGCACAGGCTCCATCATAATGCAGAACGCGCGCAGGCGCACAGGCCCTTTTCTTCTGATAAACAACAATGCCGACACCAAAAACATTGCAGCGGGCAGCAAATAAAGCCCAATCCCGAGTGCGCCGCCCAAAACGCTGCGCATTACAAGGAGCACAGCCCCGTCAATCGGGAGCAGCGCCAGCGCGGTCACCAGGCCCAGGATCCCCCAACCGGCAGCCCAAACGCCGCGCGGCACGCCGCCGGACGATTCCGCGGGGGGCGCAGCTGCTTTTTTGCGGCTGGACGAGCTGCTTCTGGATGTTGTTTTTTTCTTCTCTGCGGCCAAAAGCCACACCTCCAAAATAATGAAATGATTGATTGCCTCCGCAGCGGGCGCCAAGGGGCGCTGCCCCTGGACCCCGCGATTTTTTCGAGACGGACCGCCGCCATTCAATGCGCCCATAGGGCGCGCGGCGGTGAGTTCAAGCGGCGGCGCACGATTTTCGGGCGCGCCGTAAACAACATGCCGGTGGCATGTTGTTTAGCGCACGGGCAAAATCGCGTAAAAGCTTTATTTCGCCTGCGGGCCGGACGAAGGGTTTACTCTTTTTTGATTCGCTTCAGGTTAAAAACGCATGCATTTTAAGAATCAGGCCGTAATCCCGCTTTCTGCGCAGACCGGCACAAAACCGCTGGCAGAACGACACCAGCGGTTTTGTGCCGGGACGGGACTGCACCGTGCTGCCGGGGGTTCTGCGGTGCAGCGCGGGAAACGGGTCAAGCCGCCTGGATCCGTACCACAATGGATGCGATAATGGACACGATACCTACCAGGCCGCAGTAAACGACGAAGGGACGGAAATGCCCTTTATTCGTGACCAGCCGAATCAGGCGGATTGCCAGCAGGCCGGAAACCATCGCCACAGCGATACCCAGTATGTACAAATAAATCGGGATCCCGCTCGAAACCTCAGCCTGCGCGATTGCGTCGCTGACCTCCAGCAGGTTCGCGCCGAACACAACCGGCAGCGACATGATAAAAGCGAACCGCACCGCGAAATCCCGGCTGAACCCGCGGAACAGCCCCGCGCAAATGGTCGAGCCGGAGCGCGAAATACCCGGCACGACCGCAACCGCCTGCGCGCAGCCGACCAGGAACGCGTCCAGCCAGCCTGCGCTGCCCGCGTCCTTGTGCAGCCGGGGCGCGCGTTCGCTCAGCAGCAGCACAAGGGCGGTCACCAGCAGCGCGCAGCCGACAAACAGCGTATTGGAGAACAGCTCCTCCAGCTTATCCTTGACCAGCAGCACCGGGAACATCGGGAGAATCGTAATCAGTACCATTACGATGAACCGGCGGTAAGGACGGTTCCGGAGCTGGAAGCCGTCGCGCACCCAGCCGAAAAACTCCACGAACAATTCCCGGATATCGCCCCAGAACGCAATAAAGACCGAAACCAGCGTACCGAAGTGCAGCAGCACATCGAACAGCATATAATCGGCCTCCGGGTTCGAGCCGCCGAAAAAGGTTTGCACCAGGACCAGGTGCCCGGATGAGGAAACCGGCAGAAATTCCGTCAGCCCCTGTACCAGGCCGAGCAGTATGGCAAGTCCTACAGTCAATCGTATCCCCTCCTGTCAGGCAGCAGCCGCCTGCCGCCGTTTGCAGATTCTTACACAAATATAATACTACCATATTTCGGGCAGGTATTCCAACCTTTTTTTCTGTCGTGGACAGAAAAATTCACGGCGTTTTCCAGCTCTTTTTTCGGCACCACAAAAGGCCCCCTCGAAAAAGGGAGCCTTTCGGATGGATATTCAGAAAATTCAGTGCGCACAGGAAAGCCGGAATCTGTCTCAGCGGACGGCGTCCAACCGGCAGGCAAGGGTTTCATAAGGCCGCAGCAGCAATTTGCCTTCCCGGTTTGACACCTCCGGATAATTGCCCAGCACCTTTTCACAGCTGTCCGTCCGCACACCGTCCAGACAGATTTCTTTCCCGGACAGATTGTTGAACACGAACAGTGACTCGGCCCCCAGGAAGCGCCGGTAGGCCAGCAGCCGGGTTTCGTCCGGGTACAGGAATTCGATTTTCCCATCCGAGATCAGCGGGTTTTCCTTCCGCAGGCGAATCAGCGACTTATAAAAATGCAGGATGGAATCCGGGTCTTGCAGCGCCGCCGCCACGTTGATGGCGCGGTAATTCTCGGGCGGCTGAATCCATGGCGTGCCGTCCGTAAACCCGGCGTTCGGGCTGCCGTCCCACTGCATGGGCGTGCGCCCGTTGTCCCGGGAACGCTGCCGCAGCGTTTCCAGCGCTTCCTCTTTGGGTTTGCCGTTTTCCAGCATGATGCGGTAATAATTCTGGCTTTCGACATCGCGGTACTGGGAGATATCGGTATAGCCGGCATTGGTGACGCCAAGCTCTTCCCCCTGGAAAATATACGGTGTTCCGCGCATCAGGTGGGTGCACGCAGCCAGCATTTTCGCCGACTGCTTCCAATACCGCTTGTCGTCGCCGAACCGCGAAACCGCGCGCGGCTGGTCGTGGTTGCACAGGAACAGCGCGTTCCAGCCGCCTGCCTGCTGCATCCCGAGCTGCCAGTCGTGGAACAGCCGCTTGAACGCCCCGAAATCGACCGGCTGAAGCTCCCACTTGTCGCCGTTTTTATAGTCCACCTTCAAGTGGTGGAAGCTGAACACCATCGAAAGCTCTTTTTCGGTGGTATAGCGGATGCAGTTGTCCAGCGAGGTGGACGACATTTCCCCGACCGTGACCATATCGCCGATGCCGGTATCCACAACCAGCTCTTTCAGATATTCGTGCACGTGCGGGCCGTCGGTGTAGAACCTGCGCCCGTCCCCGGTATCGTCGTCCTCAAACAGCGCCGGCTTGGAAATCAGGTTGGCCACGTCAAAGCGGAAGCCCTGAACCCCTTTCGCCTTCCAGAAGCGGATAACGTTTTTGAGCGCTTCCCGTACAGCGGGGTTATCCCAGTTGAGGTCTGCCTGTGTCTTATCGAACAGATGCAGGTACCATTTTTTCAGGTGCGGCACATACTCCCACGCGCTGCCGCCAAATTTGGACTGCCAGTTGGTGGGCGGCACATCGGGCGCGCCGTCGCGGAAGATGTAATAATCGAGATAATTGGGGTCGCCCGCCAGCGCCTTTTGAAACCATTCGTGCCCGGTCGAGGTATGGTTAAACACCATGTCGAACATCAGTGCCAGACCGCGCCTGCCCGCTTCGGCAATCAGCGTTTCCACGTCCCCCATCGACCCGAAAACCGGGTCGACGGCAAGATAATCGGCGACGTCATAGCCGTTGTCATTCATCGGGGAGCGGAAAAACGGGGTCAGCCATAAATAATCTACGCCCAGCGACTGTAAGTAATCCAGCTTTCCGATAATGCCGCGCAGGTCGCCCAGCCCGTCGCCATTGCTGTCGGAGAAGGATTTCACATAGATTTGATAAATGACCTTATCTTTGAAATTTGCCATTGCTTAATCCTCCAATGTCAGAATCGGATCGCGGCCCGCCGCCACGGTTTTGCCTGTGTGAAAGACCGCCTTGCAGCCTTCGGCCTCTTCCGTAATCACCAGCATGGTGGTTGCGGGATGGCCTGCCGCTTTGATTTTTGCCGGGTCGAAGGAGATGAGCCGGTCGCCTGCCTTGACCATGTCGCCCTCTTTGATATGCGCGGTGAATCCGTCGCCGTTCATATCGACCGTGTCAAGGCCGATGTGCATCAGGATTTCCATGCCGTTTGCCAGCTTCATGCCGCAGGCGTGGTTGCTGCCCTCCATCAAGACCGAGATTTCGCCGTCGGCGGGGGCAACCAGCGTGTTGTCGGTCGGCTCAATCGCGAGGCCGTCGCCCAGCACCTTCTGGGAGAATACCTGGTCGGGGACTTCGGTAATGGCAATCGCCTTGCCGGAGAGGAACGCGTTCAGGGACTTCACTTCTGCTTTCGGCAGGGAAACGGTGACAGCCGCCGGGACAGGGCCAGCCACAGGAGCGCCGCCGGCCACAGCCAGCTTGCGCTTGCCGACCGCGCAGGTCAGCACGAACGGAACCACGACCGCAATCAGCGTGCAGATTGCGAAACTGCCCATATACGCGGGCTGGATGGAAAGGATACCGGGCAGGCCGCCCACACCGATGGCATTCGCGGTGGTACTGGTCGCGACGCAAACGACTGCCGCGCATGCCGAGCCAATCATACCGCAGAGGAACGGGAAATTGTGCTTGAGGTTGACGCCGAACATCGCCGGTTCGGTCACGCCGAGGTAACAGGAGATGCAGGAGGGGACGTTGACTTCCTGCGCGTCCGCGTCCTTGCGCTGGAGGAAAATCATACCGAGCACCGCCGAGCCTTGCGCGATATTGGAAAGGGCAATCATCGGCCAGAGCATCGTGCCCTCGAAATCGGCAATCAGCTGCATATCGATTGCGTTGGACATGTGGTGCAGGCCGGTAATGACCAGCGGGGCATATACAAAGCCGAAAATCGCGCCGAAAATCACCTTAAACGAGCCGGAAATGCCTGCGTAAACGACCGAAGAAATCACGAAGCCAATCTTCCAGCCGATGGGGCCAAGGATGAAGTGCGCTGCTACAACCGAAAGCACCAGGCTGCAAAACGGCACGACAATCATGGAAACAACCGCCGGGCAGATTTTCCGGAAAAAGCGTTCAAGATAAACCAGTGTGAACGCCGCGAGAATCGCCGGGATCACCTGCGCCTGATAGCCGATCATGTTGATGCGGAAGAAGCCGAAGTCCCAGAATGGGATTTCCGCCGCGCCCGCGACGCCGTAAGCGTTCAGCAGCTGCCCGGAAACCAGCGTCAGGCCCAGCACAATGCCGAGCATTTGCGTCGTACCCATCTTCTTGGTGACCGACCAGCAGATACCGACCGGCAGCATATGGAATACCGCTTCACCAATCAGCCACAGGAAGCTGTCCAGCCCCGCCCAGAACTGGCTCAGGTCGCACAGGGTTTTGGTGCCGTTCTCGAACAGGTACAGGCTGTCAATGCAGTTGCGAAAGCCGAGGATCAAGCCGCAGGTAATCAGCACGGGGATAATCGGCGCGAAGATTTCAGCGAGCGCGCTCATAATCCGCTGGAGCGTGCTCTGGTTCTGCTTGGCGGCGCTCTTGACCGCGTCCTTGGATACGCCCTCAATCCCGGCCACCGCGATAAAATCGTTGTAAAAATCGGAAACCGTGTTGCCGATGATCACCTGGAACTGTCCCGCCTGGGTGAACGTCCCCTTGACCACCTTCATTTTTTCGATGCCGGGGATATCCGCCTTTTTCGGGTCGTTCAGTACGAACCGCATCCGCGTGATGCAGTGCGATACCGCCGCGATGTTTGCCTTGCCCCCGACCAGCTCTAACAGCTGCGCCGCATCCTGTTGATACTTGCCCATGAAATGACCTTCTTCATTTTGCTTGTTTGAACAAGTCCTCTTGCTGATATTGTTATACCACACTTGTTTATACAAGTCAATACTTGTTCAAACAAATTTTTACGGTTCATGGAATTATATAAAAAAGGGGCTTGCCATTTGGTGGATTTGCTGGTATCCTATTGTTGTTCAGACAAGCAGGCACGGAGGGAGGCCATTATGCCGAAAAGCAAATACAACGAAATTTATCTGGCGCTGAAAAGCCGGATTGAAGCGGGGGACTACCCCTTTCAGCAGCTCATCCCATCGGAAAACGTCCTGATACAGGACTTTGCGTGCTCGCGCAACACCCTGCGGCGGGCGGTACAGGCGCTTTCGGCGGAGGGCTATGTGCAGTCCATGCAGGGCCGGGGCGTGCGGGTGATTTGGCAGCCGCGCCCAAGCTCACAGTTTATGTTCGGCGGCGTGGAGTCGTTCACCGAGGCGTGCCGGCGCAACGCCATCCGGCAGCGCACCGAGGTGCTCCGCTTTGAGGAGCGGGCCGCGGACGCGGCGCTCAGCCGCCTGACCGGCATGCCGGAGGGCGTGGAGGTCATCTATATTGAGCGGCAGCGCTGGGTGAACGGCGTACCGCTGATTCTCGACCACAATTATTTCCTGAAGGAAACCGCCGCCGGGCTGACCCCGGAAATCGCGGCGCAGTCGATTTATGCCTATCTGGAAAACCGGCTGGGGCTGCAAATTAAAACAACCCGGCGGGTGATTACCGTCGAGCCGGTCACCGAGGACGACACCGCCCATTTACAAATGGACGGCTGCAACTGCGTGGCGGTGGTCAGCAGCTCGACTTATGACAGCAGCGGCGTCATGTTTGAGTACACCCAGTCGCGCCATAGCCCGAAGCACTTCGAGTTCCACGACGTGGCGCAGCGCAGCAGGCTCCCGGGGTGACGCGCCATGAACCAGGATTTGACACAAGGCAGCATTACCGGCACGATGCTGCTGTTTGCCCTGCCGATGATTGCGGGGAACCTGCTTCAGCAGGCGTACAACGTCGCGGATACGCTGATTGTCGGGCAGTTCCTGGGCGCGGACGCGCTGGCGGCGGTCGGCTCGGCGTATACGCTGATGACGTTCCTGACCTCGGTGCTGCTCGGGCTGTGCATGGGCAGCGGCGTGCTGTTTTCCATCTGCCGGGGGCAGGGCGACGGGGCGCGGCTGCGCAGGGGTGTGGCGGTTTCATTCGGGCTGATTGGCGCGGCTGCGCTGGCACTCAATCTCGCGGTGTTCCTGGCGATTGACCCGATTTTGCGCTTCCTGCAAGCGCCGGAGCGTGTAAATGGTTTGATGAGGGATTACTTATGGCTGGTGTTCTGGGGGATTGGGGCGACGTTCCTCTATAACTTTTGCGCGTCGCTGCTGCGGGCGGTCGGAAACTCCGCCGTGCCGCTGCTGTTCCTGGCAATCTCCGCGGCGGGCAATATCGCGCTCGACCTGTTTTTTGTGCTTGTGCTGGATTGGGGCGTCAAGGGAGCGGCGGCGGCGACCGCCCTGGCGCAGTGGGCGTCCGGTATCGGTATCCTTGCCTATACGAAATTGAAATTCCCGGAATTATGCCCCTCCCGCGCCGAGTGCCGCTGGGACGGCGGCAGCGCAAAGGAAATCCTGCGCCTGTCCTCGCTGACCTGCTTGCAGCAGTCGGTGATGAATTTCGGCATCCTGCTGGTGCAGGGGCGGGTGAACAGCTTCGGCCCGGCGGTGATGGCGGCATTTGCGGCGGCGGTCAAAATCGACTCGTTCGCCTATATGCCGGTGCAGGATTTTGGCAACGCCTTTTCGACCTTCACCGCGCAGAATTTTGGCGCGCGCAAACAGGAGCGCATCCGCCAGGGCATCCGCAGCGCGGCGGCCTGCGCGATGGTATTCTGCGCGCTGGTCAGTACGGCGGTATGCGTGTTCGCGCGCCCGCTGATGCGGCTGTTTGTCAAGGCGCACGAAACCGAAATCCTGTCCATCGGGGTGCGCTACCTGCGGATTGAGGGTGCGTTTTATTGGGGGATTGGTTTGCTGTTCCTGCTGTATGGGCTGTACCGCGCGGTCGGCAGGCCTGGGATGTCGGTCGTCCTGACCGTGATCTCACTGGGCACGCGGGTGGTGCTCGCGTATGCGCTGTCGGCGATCCCGGCGGTTGGGGTCACCGGGATTTGGGCTTCGGTGCCGGTTGGCTGGGTGCTGGCGGATGCGGCGGGTGTACTGTATTACCGGAAGCATCGGGCAAGGCTGCTGTCGCTGTAGCCGTCCGAAAACAGGTTCTTTGCCTAGTGCTCCATCCGGCCAAAAATCGAACTCGTTCTTGGGCTGGATTTCCGCATGGCTACGTTATCGTCCTTGACGGGCGTCAGCCCGCCTGCGTCCTCTGCCTTGCCCTGCGAAAATCCCGCTCCAAGCCAAAGTCCGCTTTCTGACTGGATGGAGCACTGGGAAAATATTGAATTTAATGCGCTCAGGCTGCCGGAAAGGTACCTGAGCGTTTTTTGCGCCCCTGTACGGATTGTTCAGGTCATACCAAAATATCTATAAATATGCAGGAATCGGGTTTTGGCGCTCGAAAGCGCTGTGGTACCAAATCAATGGTTCTACCTAAATGCTTTCGGGATCCAGCATTCGGGAATCACGCCGGTTTTTTCGCGGCAAGGCACTAAAGGCAGGCGCGGAAACAGCAAAACAAACAATAAGAGAGCATTAAAGGCGGCATATTTTCACAAAAAATCCAAGATAGGTGCTGTTTTGGCAAAGTCGCACAAAAAATATCCGAATTTTTGTTGGAATGGGAGAAAACAAAAAAAGGGCTTGTAATTCCTGAAAAATGTGATAAAGTAGAATTACAAAAAATGATTGGTCGTACCAAGAAAGGCGTAAGGCTTGCCTTTGATTTGGTCAGACCGCTTTGCGAAAAGGCTGGGCCTGTCGGCCCAACCACAGGGACGAAGGGGGTTCTGGAAAGGACGCTGGTGCAGGGCGTCAAAAAGGTTTTTGACCCCGGGATGATCCTGGACCCCGGAAAGGTCTGTCATCTGCTTTCATAAGCGGTTGGTATAAGAAAAGGAAAAAGAAGAAAAAGCAAAAGGCATCCGCGCGGCTGGCACAATGCGTGGGCGCCGCCCCCTTCCGGAATCTGGATGCCCTCTTTCCGGGAGGGGCCGCCGTCAGGCGGTAGACAAAAGACAGAAAAAAACAAAAAGGAGAAAAAAGAGTATGATTTTCCATCTGAACGAAGAAGAGCAAGAAATCCTCGATATGCTGCACGATTTTTGCCTGAAAGAGGTTGCCCCGATTGCCGCCGAGGTTGACGAGAACGAGCGCTTTCCGGAGGAGACCTGGCACAAGCTGGCCGAAATGGGCATGATGGGCGTCCCGTATCCGGAAGAGTACGGCGGAGCCGGGATGAGCTACCTTTCCTACATCACCTGCTGTGAGGAGCTTGCCAAGCACTGCGCGACCACTTCGGTTATGGTATCCGCGCATTCTTCGCTGTGCACCTGGCCGATTTACAACTTCGGCACTGAAGAGCAAAAGCAGAAGTATCTGCCCGGCCTGTGCTCCGGTGAAGTGCTGGGTGCGTTCGGCCTGACCGAGCCTGGCGCGGGCACGGACGCCGCGATGCAGAAAACCGTTGCCGAGGACAAAGGCGACCACTGGCTGCTCAATGGCTCCAAGATTTTCATCACCAACGCGGGCTTTGCTTCCGTTTTCGTGGTATTCGCTATGACCGACAAATCCAAGGGTACAAAGGGCATTTCCGCGTTTATCGTAGACCGTGACGCACCCGGCTTCAGCATCGGCGCGCATGAGAAGAAGATGGGCATCCGCGGCTCCTCCACCTGCGAGCTGATTTTCGAGGACTGCAAAATCCCGAAGGAGAACCTGTTGGGCGAAATCGGCAAGGGCTTCAAGGTTGCCATGATGACGCTGGACGGCGGCCGTATCGGTATCGGCGCGCAGGCGCTGGGCATTGCGCAGGGCTGCATTGACGCGACCGTCAAATACACCACCGAGCGTATCCAGTTTGGCAAGCGTATCAGCCAGTTCCAGAACACCCAGTTCCAGCTGGCCGACATGCAGACCAAGGTTGACGCTGCCCGCCTGCTGATTTACCGCGCGGCACAGGCCAAGCAGGATGGCGAGCCTTACAGCCATCTTGCCGCAATGGGCAAACTGTTTGCTTCCGAGACCGCCAGCGACGTGACCCGCCGCTGTGTACAGCTGGTCGGCGGCTACGGCTACTCCCGTGAATATCCGTTCGAGCGCATGATGCGCGACGCCAAGATCACCGAAATCTATGAGGGTACCAGCGAGGTACAGCGCATGGTCATTTCGGGCTGGATGGGCGTAAAGTAAGCTAGCCAAGATCCTGCATATAAGAAATCCCCCAAAAGAACAACCCGCCGGCAGTGCCCACGCGCTGCCGGCGGGTTGTTCTTTGGTGGCGTTGCATAGCGCTTGAATGGAAAGTGGCTGGGCCGAATTTAGCGGCGGGGCGCGTTCCCTGCCGGTTTTGATATGCATATGGAAAAGGCTGCCTCGCTCGTGAGACAGCCTCTATATGGAAAGAAAGAACGGAGGAAAGGGGGAAAAACTTCACGTTCTGTTGTTGTTTGACTGCCGGCCCATTTGGCGCAAGGGGTGTTCCTGCCGAACGCCGAACCGACAGATTTTGAAAGGGAGTAAGTATGAAAAGGGGGGACGCTGAGCCGTTCCGCACATAGTACAGATTTTATTCTTCCGGATAAGCTCTTATTCCTTGGCCCTGCATATATATTACTACCCCGCTGTGTCAGAAGTTTGTCGAACCGTTGAACAGTTTTTCAAAAATAAGTTACTGTTTTGTAAACAACACCTGTTTTTTCCATTTCCTCCAATTGCTGTTAGGGGCTGCGGCTCAATCAATTGTGACCAGCGCGCCACAGATGCTTTCGCCAGACAAGGCGCGTTTCCGCAGGCTGCCGCCTGTCAAGGAAACTGGGCGCGGTATGGGAAGATGCAGGCGAGTGCCGCGGGTTATTTTTGAGCAGTTCCTCAGTCAAGCTTCAAATCGCCTTCGCGGATCCAGCCGATTTTCCGCAGCAGCAGGCCGAACGCCCAGCACAGCACGCCCGGCAGGATGAAGCAGACCAGCGCCAGCCCCAGCCAATCCGTCATGCCGGGGGCAATCGCCGCCGCGCCGTTCTCGACCGCCTTGGCGCTCGGCGCGACCCAGCCTGTCCAGACGCCGATCGGGCCAACCAGGCCGCAGGTGCCCATGCCGGAGGAAACCGGCGCGCCGTTCATCTCCATCCCGAAGATACAGGTTGCCGCCGGGCCGGTGACTGCCGAGGCAAGGATTGCGGGAAGCCAGATGCGGGGATTGCGGACGATGTTGCCCATTTGCAGCATGGAGGTCCCCAATCCTTGGGAGACCAGCCCGCCCCAGCGGTTTTCCCGGAAGGAAAGCACGGCAAAGCCGACCATATTGGCGCAGCAGCCAGCGACCGCCGCGCCGCCCGCCAAACCGGTCAGGCCGAGCGCCGCGCAGATCGCCGCCGAGGAAATCGGAAGGGTGAGTGCGATGCCGATCACCACCGAAACGATGATACCCATCAGGAACGGCTGCAAATCGGTCGCCCACATGATGATGCGCCCCACGGAGGAAGCCGCCTTGCCAATCGCGGGCGCCCACCACGCGGACAGGATTACGCCGCTGAAAATCGTGACCAGCGGGGTGACCAGAATGTCAATCTGGGTTTCCTTGGAAACCATCTTGCCAAGCTCCGCCGCGATAATCGTGATGAACAGCACCGAAAGCGGGCCGCCCGCGCCCCCCAGCACGTTGGCCGCAAAGCCGACCGCCGTCAGCGAGAACAGCACCAGCGGCGGGCACTTCAGCGCGTAGCCGATGGCAATCGCCATCGCCGGGCCGCTCATCGCCGAGGCCAGGCCGCCTACCGTATACGAAATGGCGTGTTCCCCCGCGCCGATGGTGGCAATCGTCTCGGTCAGGAACGGGATGCCGAACTGTGTGCCTACCGTGTCGATGATGGTGCCCACCAGCAGCGAGCAGAACAAGCCCTGCGCCATCGCGCCCAGCGCATCCACCAGATACCGCCTGACCGATATCTCGATATCCTTGCGCTTCAGGAATTCTTTGAATGTACTCATTTTTACCCCCTGGCTATATGATGTTATGTCACGTGTCTTGACACATGCGACTATTATTTTACGCGCTGTGCGGAATTTGTCAATTGGCATTTTATACAAGGATTTCCTGTCCGTATCCGGCAGGCTGGACAAAGGCCCTTGCGGCGGACGGAAGCGGTACGCGCCAGCCCTTTCCGCAGGGCGCATTCCACGGTTTCCCGCGCCGGACGGTGCGCCAGGCCTTGTTTGGGGCTTGTGAATACAGGATCCCGCCGCCCGTACCCAGAAAATCGGCACTTTTTTTATTGCATGAAAGCAATCTAAGTGGTAGAATAGATTCGATATGAAAAAAGCAGAAGAAAGGATACTGATATGTGGGTCGCTGAAAATTGGACCGATTACGCCGTGCTGGACTGCGGGGACGGGGAGAAGCTCGAACGCTGGGGGAACCAAACCCTCATCCGTCCCGACCCCCAGGCCATCTGGCCGCGTACCCCAGGCGTGCGCGGATGGAAAACGGCAAACGCCCATTACCACCGCTCGTCAAGCGGCGGGGGACAGTGGGAAATCCGGAAGCTGCCCGCGCAGTGGCAGATCGGCTACCGGGAGCTGGCCTTCCAGCTCAAGCCGATGTCGTTCAAGCACACCGGCCTGTTCCCGGAGCAGGCGTCCAACTGGGATTTCATCATGGATTCCATCCGGAATGCCGGACGCCCCATTTCGGTACTGAACCTGTTCGCTTACACTGGCGGGGCGACACTGGCGGCGGCCGCCGCCGGGGCCAGCGTCTGCCATGTGGACGCCTCCAAGGGCATGACCGGCTGGGCGCGGGAAAATGCCGCGGCCTCCGGGCTGGCCGGCCGTCCCATCCGCTGGATTGTGGACGACTGCAAAAAATTCATTGAGCGCGAATTGCGGCGCGGGCGGCGCTATGACGCGATCATCATGGATCCGCCCAGCTACGGGCGCGGCCCCTCCGGGGAAACCTGGAAAATCGAGTCCGATGTGGCGGCGTTCGTCGCGCGGGCGTGCGGGCTGCTCAGCGAAAAGCCGCTGTTCGTGCTGGTTTCCAGCTATTCCACCGGCCTTGCGCCGTCGGTTATGGCGTATATCCTGGGAATTACGGCGGGGAAGCAATTTCACGGCACCATCGAGGCGCAAGAGCTGGGGCTGCCGGTCGAATCGACCGGGCTGGCGCTGCCCTGCGGCTCGAGCGCGCGCTTTACCGCCGGTTCATAAAGAGAGGTTCACAATGTCGGAAATTATCAAAACAGAGCAGGTTACCTACAATTATCAGGACGATGAGGGCCGCCCGGTCGTCGCCCTGAACGGGGTGGATCTGGAAATCGGACGCGGGGAGTTCGTCGCGGTGCTCGGACACAATGGCTCGGGCAAATCGACCCTGGCGGGGCATTTCAACGCCATCCGCCTGCCCTCGGGCGGCACGGTCTGGGTCGACCATATGGATACGAAAAACGAGGACAACATATATGAGGTGCGCAAAACCTGCGCCATGGTATTCCAGAACCCCGACAACCAGATTGTCGCCACCGTGGTAGAAGAGGATGTCGCCTTTGCGCTGGAAAATATGGGGATACCGCCCGAGGAAATCCGCCGCCGGGTGGACGACGCGCTCAAGGCGGTCGGTATGTACGAGTTCCGCGAGCACGCCCCGCACAAGCTTTCCGGCGGGCAGAAGCAGCGCATTGCCATTGCGGGCGTAATTGCGATGATGCCCCGCTGTGTCGTGCTCGACGAGCCGACCGCCATGCTCGACCCGCGCGGGCGGCGCGAGGTGATGGAGGTTGTGCGCGGGCTGAACCGGCGCTTTGGCATTACTGTCGTGCTGATTACCCACCATATGGACGAAGCCGTGCAGGCGGGGCGCGTGGTCGTCATGCACCACGGCAAGGTGCTCATGCAGGGCATGCCGCGTGAGATTTTTACGCGGGTAGACGACCTCAAGGCCGCGAGCCTGGATGTGCCGCAGACCATTGAAGTGCTGCACGAGCTGAACAAAACCGGCGCGCGGCTCCAGATTGACGCGCTGTCGGTCAACGAATGCGCGGACATTTTGCAGCAATACCTGGCGGGCTGAACCCCGCTGGCCGCGCGCCGGGGCAGCTCCCGCGACGCGCGAACGTTATTTTTTCGGAGGGACAACGTGTCAACCATTTTAGAAGTACGGGACTTGACTCACGTTTACGGAGCAGGCACCCCATTTGAACGCACCGCGCTCGACCGGGTGAGCCTTTCCATCGAGAAGGGCGAAATCCTCGGGGTGATCGGCCACACCGGCTCGGGCAAATCGACGCTGATCCAGCACCTGAACGGGCTGCTGCGCCCGACCTCGGGACAGGTGCTGCTGGCCGGGCAGCCTATCTGGGACGAAAAGGGCAAGTGCGCCCGGGACGTGCGCTTCCGGGTCGGGCTGGTGTTCCAGTACCCGGAGTACCAGCTGTTTGAGGAAACGATTGCCAAGGATATCGCCTTCGGCCCGAAAAACATGGGGCTGCCCGACGGCGAGATTGCCGGGCGCGTCCAGGAAGCGATGTCCTTTGTCGGGCTGGACGCTTCGCTGGCGGAAAAGTCGCCGTTCGCCCTTTCGGGCGGGCAGAAGCGCCGCGTTGCCATCGCGGGCGTGATTGCCATGCGCCCGGAGGTGCTCGTGCTCGACGAGCCGACCGCAGGGCTTGACCCGGCGGGGCGCAACGAAATCCTCCGCCAGATTCGCGGCTACCACGACAGCACCGGCGCAACCGTGCTGATTGTCTCCCACTCGATGGAGGACACCGCGCGCATGGCTGACCGGATGCTCGTGATGAACCAGGCCAGGGTGATGATGCTGGACAAGCCGGAGGCGGTATTTGCCCGCGCGTCGGAAATCACAGAGGCCGGGCTGGATGTCCCGGAAATTACCAAGGTCTTTATGGAGCTGCACCGGCGCGGCGTGCCGGTCAGCCCGTCAGTCTTTACGGTAGAGCAGGCCGCCGCCGAGCTTCGCCGGGTGAAAGGGGGCGGGGCGGCATGTTAAAAGATGTAACCATCGGGCAGTTTTTCCCGGGGAAAAGCCCCATCCACCGGCTCGACCCGCGGGTCAAGCTGGTGCTGGTGCTGGCGCTGATTGTGGCGCTGTTCCTCGCGGACGGCGTGATTTCCTACGCGCTGATGATTGGCTTTTTGCTCGCCATTATCCGGATTTCCAAAATCCCGTTCAAGATGGTTGTGCGGGGGCTGAAACCGATTCTGTTCATTATTTCCTTTACGGCGGTGCTGAACCTGTTCTATACGCCGGGGGACTATATCTGGCAGTGGGGATTCCTGCACATCTCCAAACAGGGCGTTTTCGTTGCCATTCAAATGGTGCTGCGTATCATGCTGCTGATTATCGGCACCTCGATGCTGACCTATACCACCAGCCCCATCCAGCTGACCGACGGCCTGGAACGGCTGCTCTCCCCGCTGAAGCGTTTCCACGCGCCGGTGCACGAGCTTTCCATGATGATGTCGATTGCCCTGCGCTTTATCCCGACACTGATTGAGGAAACCGAAAAGATTATCTCGGCGCAGAAGGCGCGCGGCGCGGACTTTGAGTCCGGAAGCCTCATCCAGCGCGCCAAAGCTATGATCCCGATTCTGGTGCCGCTGTTTATCTCGGCGTTCCGCCGCGCGGACGAGCTGGCGGTCGCGATGGAGTGCCGCCTGTACCGGGGCGACGTTGGCCGCACCCGCATGAAGATCGGAAGAGCACACGTCTGAACTCCAGTCACCTCCAATCATCTCGT
>CAJUJQ010000049.1 GCA_910586575.1 uncultured Clostridia bacterium
TATAAACTGCTTTTTGAACCGCCCTTTGTCGCTTGAAACTTGGAAACTGGTGTTAACGGAATAAAAAGCAGGCAAAACAGCAAATGATGTTTTGAAAATTTGACAAGCCTTGTATATGTGTAAAAAAACAAGATAATTCCTCATTTTGAGTAATAACACAGCCTGCCCCAGAATCTCAACTTGTCCGGACTGTGTATTAAAAACCAATCCTGTGAATTTTTCGGGATGGGTATTTTTGCAAATTTTGACAGGAAGTCAACCGTTAAGTTGAGAAAAAATAATACTTTCAACTTATCTTTGCAATGCACTAAAAGTTATCCAAAATATATGCGGAAAGCAACATTCAAAAATGTGACAAACCTATGAGACGTAAAATGATTGGAGAGTTATCCATACTCTATATCGGTGGTACGTTTTACTGTTTTGCCCAATTTGTATATCATCTATTTTGAATTAGATATTAATTTTTTTAAGGTCTATATTGACAAACATTTTATTCTATGATACTATTTTCTCGAGGTGATGATTGCATGGCGAAAGTAATTTCTGAATGCCCATCCTGCGGGGGAGCATTGAAAATTGCGGTTTTGCGCTGTTCAGACTGTGGGATGGAACTGCACAATGACTTTCAGCGTGGCCCTTTTGATTCCTTAACTGCCGACCAGACAGAATTTCTTATTTCCTTTTTGAGGCAACGGGGCAAAATGAGTTCTTTACAGGAAGAACTTGGAATTTCTTATCCAACAGCTAAGAAAAAGTTAGATGATCTATTGACCGTGTTAAAGTTAGTAGATAACATTGCGCAAGTAGAGAAAGAGGAGGAGCTCGTTGATATGTCAGACTGGTTTATTCCAAAAGACAGTAACAAGGCATCAGATATTATCAAGAAAATGCTCATAGAGAACGGAGGACGAGCAATCGTCCATACTGCGCGAGGGCTCCCTTGTGAAGTCCAAGTCGCCCCGGATGGAATTTCATTTCTTTGCAATAAACTTCCTACGAATCCCCCATACCGGTATGAAGTCTTTGATGAGATCGTGAGACTTCTAATTTCCCAGGGAGGGCGCGCAAGAAAAGGCAACGGACGTAACTTCAAGTTGGGAGAACCAGACTGTGATGAAACAACGGTTGTTGGAGCCATTGGGTATAACTACGCTCATAAAGAAACGGGAACATCAGTTTTTGATCCCGTGTTTGCATTAGCGGCGATTTTAGAATGGGCTGGAATTGCCAGCAACGAACGTGGAGAATTAGTATTGACTACCAATTATCAAGAGAAACTCCGTGCCGCAACTGAAGGGAGATAAGAAATTAATGTTCAAATTTTTGGTAGGATTCTTCTTTGGCTTCATTCGAGGGCTACTGAAAAATAATTTTTAATAGAGTACTCCTCAAAATATGAATAAGTCAAAAGGTAAAGTACCCACCCCTCAAAAATGGGGTGGGTACTTTTTCGCACTGTGCAAAATCCTTAACTTAATGACATTGCCCTTGAGGCCCCGCTTTTTCCTGCCACAAAAGACGTGACAAATGTCAGGAATTGTGTTACCATAGGGGTAAGAAAAAAGAAAGGGCACGGATAACCCCCGCCGGATGGGCGCACCGCGCGGCTCCTGCTTCCCGGCGGCATCGTGTCAAGGTAACAACATGAAGGAAACTCACAAGAACGGCGGCTTTGGTTCGCGGTTCGGCTTTGTGCTGGCGTGCGTTGGTTCGGCTGTCGGCATGGGCAACATTTGGCTGTTCCCGTACCGGATTGGGCAGTACGGCGGGGCGGCTTTTCTCATCCCCTACCTCCTGTTTGTCTGCATTTTCGGGACGGTCGGCCTGTCGGCGGAATTCGCCATCGGGCGCAGGGCGCGCACGGGCACGCTCGGCTCGTACCGCTACTGCTGGGCGTCCCGTGGGAAAGGCGGCTTAGGCGCGCTGCTCGGCTGGATTCCCCTGCTGGGTTCGCTGGGCATTGCAATCGGCTATTCCATCATAGTCGGCTGGATTTTGCGCTCGTTGTGGGGCTCGGTCAGCGGGCAAATCCTCACGGAGGACGCGGCGGCGTATTTTTCGGCGGCAACCGGCCCGCTGGGAAGCGTCCCCTGGCACTGCATGGTGATTTTGATTGCCTCTGCCATCCTGATGTTCGGCGCGGCTAAGGCAATTGAAAAGGTCAACAAGGTGCTTATGCCCACCTTTTTCATCCTTTTTGCGCTGTTGGCGGTGCGGGTGGCAATGCTGCCCGGCGCGTCCGGGGGCTACCGCTTTTTGCTGGTGCCCAAGTGGGAGGCGCTGCTGCGGGTGGATACCTGGGTCATGGCGATGGGGCAGGCGTTTTTCTCGCTGTCGATTACCGGCTCGGGAATGATTGTTTACGGGACGTACCTCTCAAAAAAAGAGGATATTCTGCACGTCTCGGTGCAGACGGCGGTTTTTGACACCATTGCCGCTGTGCTTGCCGCGTTCGCGATTATGCCCGCCGTGTTCGCGTTCGGGATTGAGCCAAGCTCCGGCCCTCCGCTGTTGTTCATTACCCTGCCGAATGTGTTCCGGCAAATCCCCTTTGGACGGGTGTTCGCGGCATTTTTCTTCCTTTCGGTGGCGTTTGCGGGCATTACCAGCCTGATCAATATGTTTGAGGCGGTTTGCGAGTCCTGGCAGACCCGCTTTAGAATCGGCAGGAAACCGGCGGTTGCCGTCTGCGCGGCGGTCACGCTGCTGGTGGGCCTGCTGATCGAGGAGGAAACCAAAATGGGCGCTTGGATGGACTTTATCACCATTCTTGTCATACCGTTCGGCGCGTTGCTCGGCGCGGTGTCGATTTATTTCGTACTCGGGCCGAAGGATATCGGTGAGGAATTGCAGTCCGGGCGCAAGGCCCCGCTGCCGGGATGGTTCTTTCCGCTGGCGCGGTTCCTTTATGTGCCGCTGGCGTTGATTGTCTTTATTTTGGGCATTGTCTATAACGGGATTGGATAGGTCCGGGTGCTGGGGCGACGATTGAACGCTTTTGGGCGCTCCGCTGCGGCGCCAGGAAAACGCGGACAGGCTGCTGACGAATTGCCAGCAGCCTGTTCTTTTATATTGCCTGACGCAAGGTCAAAGTGAGCAATCAGCTCCAGCCTTCCGGGGTTTCATTCTCAAGCGCGGCCTTGGCGGACTGCATGAAGGTGAAAATCAGCCAGAGATGGATGGCTTCCATCATCGTGCCAAAGACCAGCATGATATTGCCTGCCATATCAATCGTATGGGCTGCGGCGGTCAGCGCGGTATCCCCGCCCGCGGCAGAACTGATAACCAGCGCGGTAATCCCGGAAATCGAAATAACCGAAACAATCATGCTGATAAGCGCCAGATAGAAGCACCACATAATCCGTTTAGGCGGGTAATCGAGGTTCCGCAGCGCGCGCAGTTCCTCGAAGCCGCTGTAGAGCTGGTACTGCATCGCCAGCGCCAGAATGAGCACGATGACCGCCATCACCAGCAGGGCAATCGCCCATACAAGCGCAGCGCTGTTGTAGCTTTCATCGGATACGATGGAAACCAGCATGGCGGCGGCTAAGATAACCAGCAGGAGGGTCAGCCCCATATAAATCCAGAACAATCGGATTGCTTTGGAAAAATGGCTGTTCTCATGCCGCAGGCGGTACAGGGCGGCAATGGTCATGATACCGCCGACAATTGACATGATGCTTCCCAGCCCGGACAGGGATTCGATGTTGGAAATCACCGAGCCGATTGCTGTCAGCGCAACTGAAATAAACATCATCTGGATTGCGGAATAAATTTTTACCATAGAAAATTCCCCCTTCATAAAATCGGGCGGGGTGCGGGGGATACCCCACACCCTGGCCGGGAAGGCTCCTTTTATCTATATTCCACAGGCTGTGGATGATTATGCCTTCCTGTTTTCAGGAATGTCATTTTCCGGGGCGGCGGCTTCCGAAACGGCGGCTTCGGCGGGTGCTTCCTTTTGGCTGCCCAGCAGCGCGGGAAGTTCCATGCCTGCCTGTTCAAACAGCTCACCCAAGGGCGGCACCGATTTCATCAGCCCGGACAGGAACCCGGCGGTGCTGTTTTTGCCGTCGCCGTCCGTGCCCGAGTCCCAGACGGTGACTTTGTCAATCTTGATATTCTTGATTGCTTCGACCTGGATACGGGTCAGATCCTCGAGCTTGTCGGCAATCATCAGCTTGACAGCGGCGTCGGGGTTGTTGCCTGCGGCGGATACCAGGCTGCGGATACCCTGCGCCTGCTGTTCGAGCAGTTCGCGCGCGCCGCGTGCTTCGGCTTCCATTTTGGCGAAAATCGCGTCGGCTTCGCCGCGTGCCCGGCGGCGAAGTACCTCGGCTTCGGCTTCCGCCTGGATTTCGAGCTGCTGTTTCTCGATTTGCGCCTTGACGATGACGTCCGCCTTTTGGGTGGCGGTTTCCAGCTGGGCGCGGGTCTCCTCGGCCTCCTGCTGGGCAATGTAGGCTTCCTGCTTGGCTTTCGCGGCCTGTACCGCCTCGGCGGCGGTCGCGCGGCGCAGGGATTCCGCCTGCTTTTCACGGCGGATGGCTTCCGACTGGGCAATTTCAATCTTTGCGGCGTTTTCGCCGTTGATGGCGCTTGCGTCCGCCGCCGCTACGTTAATACGCTGGTCGCGGTGGGCGTTCGCCTGGCCGATTTCACCGTCGCGGTTCTTTTCCGCGACGCTCTTTTTCGCGTCGTTGATGGCCTTTGCGGCGGCTTCCTTGCCCAGCGCGTCAATATAGCCGGATTCGTCGTTGATATCGGTCACGTTGACGTTAATCAGCCGCAGGCCGATTTTTTTCAGCTCGATTTCGACATTGTTGGAAACCGCTACTAAAAATTTGTCACGGTCGGTGTTGATTTCCTCAATATCCATGGTAGCGATGACCAAACGCAGCTGGCCGAAAATAATATCCTTGGCAAGCTCCTGGATTTCGGAGAGCTTCAGCCCGAGCAGGCGTTCGGCGGCGTTCTGCATTACGCCCGGTTCGGTCGAAATGCCGACCGTGAACCGGGACGGCACGTCAATGCGGATATTCTGTTTGGAAAGCGCGTTTTTCAAATCCACGCTAATGGAAATGGGTGTTAAATCCATGTATTGGTAGGATTGCAGCACCGGTACGATGAACGCGGCGCCGCCGTGGATACATTTGGCGCTGCGGGTCTTGCCGCTGGCATCCGAGCCGACCTTACCATAAATCACCAGTACCTTGTCCGCCGGGCACTTGCGGTAGCGGGACAGGATGGTGATCAACGCGGCAAGCAGTACGACCGCGCCGACACAGATCCCAATCAAAAGCTGATATTTCATTGCATTCTCCTCCATCTTTCTTTTTATGTGATTGTATAAGCTTAGAACTGTGAATCAATAAATTGTGATATGCGCGCCGCAGATTCTTTCGCCGGACAAGGCGCTTTTCCGCAGGCTGCCGCCTGTCAAGGAAAGCGGGCGCAGCATGGCGGAAGAAGATGCAAGCGGTTGCCGCAAGTTATTTTTAAACAGTTCCTGATTACCCCTCGTCGCATTCCACAACCAGGGTATCGCCGACCACGTCAATCACGCGCACCGGCGTGCCGGTTCTGAGCGCCGCAGATTCCCTTGTGATCGCGCTGCATTCAATCAGGCTGCTTTGGATTTTCAGCATGACCTTGCCCGCGCCGTCTCCGTTTGCCGGGATAATGATGTAAACCTGGCCGCGTTCCCCGATGCCGTTTTTCAGGTCAATCGTACCGTTTTCGGCAAGCTTGGAAGTCATTTTGACCAGCTTGGCAATCGCCAGCATTGCCGCCGCGCCGAGGGCGGCGCCAATCAGGATACTGCCGGTTTCCGGCGCCCCGGCGGAGATTCCCCCGATGGCCGACCAGCTGAACACGGTGAGGAAAGCGACAATCCCCTGTAGGGTAAACAGCCGAAACAGCGTGCCGTCGCCATGGCTGCTGCCGTCGGTGTACACGTCCGCGTCGGGGAGATCCCCAAGGTCGGGCGCGTCGAAATCCAAGTCGGGCGTATCCAAATCCAGGCCCGAGGTATCGCTGAAATTGCTCCCGCCGCCGCCGTCCATTCCGCCGAGCAGTGACATGAGCGTTTGAATGATCAGGATGAGTGTGGACGGTGCGGCGATACAGTATAGGAACCGGAGCGTCGTGTCCAGCCCCTCCCACCAGGCTGCCATTGGCTTCCCTCCCCCTTTGACAAGAAGATGTAAATATGATTTACCTTAATTATAGAGCATCCAGGAAGTGCTGTCAATATCTTCATACAATAATTTTTCACAAATGCAAAATGCATGAATTGTCTAAAATCACGGTTGCAATTTTTGGAAAGCTTTGCTAAAATGGAGGTAAATAATATTTACGGAAAGGAGGGGGCCTATGGACCGCGCACTGCTCGGCAGCCGCATCAAGGAAGCAAGGCTCGCCAAAAAGCTGACCCAGACCGAGGTGGTCGGCAGCTTTATCACCCGCAATATGCTCAGCCAGATTGAAAGCGGGACCGCGACCCCTTCGATTAAAACGCTGGCCTATCTGGCAGAGGTGCTCGACCTGCCGATGGAACAGCTGATTGGCGCGGAGGAGCCGGGCGGAGACCTGGCGCTGTTGCAGGAAGCCAAGCAGCGGCTGCGGGAAGGCGCGCTGGATGAGGCGCTCGAAAAGGCGGCGGCGCTGCCGGATACGCTCGCGGACGAGCGGGCCGCGCTGCTGGCACAGGCCAGCCTCCGGCGCGGGGAGGCGCTTGCACAGGAGGGACAGCTGCCGCAGGCAGCCGAGCTGATACACAAAGCCGCCGAGCTTGCTGACGTTGGGATCTACGCGAACCCGAACCTCAAGGCGCGGGCGCTGCTGCTGATGGGGCAGCTGGCGGAGGGTCTGGTGGGATATTACCGGAAGATGGCGGGGAAATGAATGCAAACGGCCTCCTGCTTCCCGAAAAAATCTCATAAAAAACCGGTCTGTTCCTTGTGAACAGACCGGTTTTTTAGGTTGCATCCGTAAAAACTGCCGCAGAAACGGAACGGATATTGATTGTAGGGGAGAGGCTTGCCCACTCCCGCGCCAAACGGCTGTTCCCGCAGAAAACGGGCAGACGCCAGATTTACCAGGGGGAAGCCGTTAAAACAGCAGATAAAGCAGCGTCGCGACAAGCCCGGCGCAGGCCAGCAGCATACCGAAGGACAGGCTTGCGGTAATCAGCCGCCCAGCGGCTGCAAGCTCGCGTTCCTTCTCGGCGAAGCTGTAAACGAACGAACGGCGGCGGACAATCGGTTCCTTGCGGCGCAGGGTGCGGTTGAGCAGGGCTACCGCCTTGTCGCACAGCCGCCCGAGCGCGTCGGTCAGCCACAGCCCCGCAACCGCGCGCTTGGGCCTGCCAAGGTCGCGCAGCACCGCTTTGCGCAGCAGCACAACGAAGCCATCGAGCGAGCAGTCGAGCAGGCGGCATACCAGCCCTGCCGCGTTCGGCAGCAGGCAAAGGAAAAACGGACGGTAAACCTTGCTCTCCAAATCGCACCAGCCGGGGATAATATTGATGAGGTTCCCCTCCCGGGTGAGCAGCGGGCGGACAACCAGCAAATACGCCGCAAGCCCGATGGCAATCGAGATGCACGCCCCGCTGAGGTTGGTCGGGGAGAAATATTGCAGCGCGTGTTCCATTGTCCCGTCTGTGAGGGTAGGCCGTGCCATGTCCAGAATTTTGTCGGTCAGCGGGTGCGCCGACAGCCCCAGCGCCCAGAGGACGGCAGACGGCACAACCAGCGCAGCCGTCGTTGCTGCGTTCATGCGCAGCGGCTTGCCCGTTTCGGCGGGCTTCATGACAAACAGCGTCACGAACAGCTTGAGCATATAGGCCAGCGTCAAACCGCCCGAAAACAGGAACGTCCACTCTACCACATGCAGCGGGATAAGCATGACCCCCTGGGCGTGCTCCGCCAGCTGGGTGTATTCGACGATCGCTTCATGCAGCATCGTCTTGCTTAAATAGCCGCTGCCGCCGGGGATGCCCGCCACCGAGTACGCGCCGGTCAGGAAGCACAGCATCAGCGGGAGATTGCCCCGCCCCGCCCCGCGCAGACGGTTCAGGTCAAGCGTGCCGCGGTTCATCGCGAACACGCCCGCCGCTAGGAACAGGACCAGCTTGATCAGCGTATGGTTCATCATGTGGAGCATCGTCCCGCGCACTGCCAGCACATCCTCAAGCCCCAGCAGGCTTTTCAGCCCGACGCCGACCACAATAAACCCAATCTGTGAAACCGAGGAACAGGCCAGCGTCCGCTTGAGATCCACCGAGCACAGCGCCAGCACCGCGCCCAGCAGCATCGTCACCACGCCCAGCCCCAGCACAACCTCGCCCCAGCGGAAATCCCACCGGAACAGCGTCGCCGAAAGCAGCAGCATCCCCATAACGCCGCACTTGGTCAGCACGCCCGAAAGCAGCGCGCTCGCCGGGGCCGGGGCCACCGGGTGCGCCATCGGCAGCCAGAAATGCAGTGGGAACAGCCCCGCCTTGGCCGCGAAGCCGAACAGCATCAGCCCTCCCGCCAGGTACAGCATCCCCTGCGGGACAGACAAATAGTCCCACAGGAACCGGATCTCTGTAAAATCCATCGGTACGCCCAGGTTCCACAGCGTGAAAATGCCCATCAGCATCACCAGCCCGCCGAGCACGGCAACCGCGAGGTAGGTATCCGCCGCGTACTTCGCGCCGTCGGTTTCCTCATGGATGACCCACAGCCAGGACGACAGGCTCATCAGCTCGAAGAACACAAAGAAGGTAAACAGATCCGCCGACAGGAACACGCCGAGCGTGCCCGTCAGCGTCAGCAGCGTCGCGGCCTGATAACGCGCGGGCGCGTGGCTGTGGGAAAGGTATTCCGGGCACATCAGCCCGCTCATGGTGAACGCAAAGCAGATCAGCGGCACCCAGACAAGCCGGAAACCGTTGGCGGCAAAGGACAGGAAGCCTATCAGGTGCAGGGCGCAGTCGTCAAGGCCATGCCCGCCCAGCAGGGCGGCAGCTGACAGCGCCAGTGTCACGGCCTCCGCCGCGAGGGCGATATAGTGCGGCAGCCTGCCGTATTTTTTGCCGCACAGCGCGGTGCACAAAGCCCCGCAGAGGGGCACGGCAAGAAGCAATGGTATCAGGTTCATTTGTCTCCCCCTCCTTTACAGCTGTTCGGCGGCAATCGAGGTAAGCAGCGACAGCAGCGGCTGGGAGAACAGCCCCAGCACGATAATCGCGGCCGCCAGCAGCCCGATTGGCACATTCATTTTCCAGTCCGGGTCGTGTACGCCCTCAAGCTGCCCCTCGGGCACCGGCTGGAAGGCGCGCACCACTACGGTCAGCATATAGACCGCCGTCATGAACGCCGCGTACATCAGGCAGCACAGCCCGGCTTTGGCAAGCGGGCCGTCGGGCGCGGTCAGCAGCGCCTTGGCAATCGTCCACTTGCTGAGGAAGCCCGCCAGCGGCGGGATGCCAGTCAGCGACAGCGCCGAAATGGTGAAGCACCCGAAAATGAAGGGCATTTTACGCCCGATGCCGTCCAGCTCGTAAATATAGTTTTTCTTCGCCTGGTGCAGCACCGCGCCCGCGCAGAAGAACGCGCAGCATTTCATAATGGCATGGTAAATCATGTGCGCCAGCGCCGCCAGCAGCCCCCAGCGGGTCATGGACGACGCGGCCAGCAGGATATACGACAGGTTGGAAATGGTCGAATACGCCAGGCGGCGCTTGAAGTGCACTTCCTTGACCGCCATGGTCGAGGCGAACACAACCGTTATCATCGCCGCCAGCATCACGACTTCCTGCGCGCGCGTCCCCTTCAGGAAGATCACGCCGTAGCTGAAATAGGTCAGCCGCAGGATGGCGAACGCGCCCGATTTGACGACCGCCACCGCGTGCAGCAGCGCGGTCACTGGGGTCGGCGCGACCGAGGCGGTCGGCAGCCAGCCATGGAACGGGAACATTGCCGCCTTGACGCTGAACCCGAAGAAGGTCATGACATAGACAACCATCATCATGTCCCGGTGGTCCAGCATCATGCCGCTGTTGATGGACGCGGCAAGCGGCGTAAAGTCGAGCGTCGCGCCGTAAAAGGCAAGAAACACAATGCCCATGAAGGCGAACGCCGCGCCGCCGAGTGAATAATACAGGTATTTGCGTGATGCGGCAAGGGCTTCGTGCGTCATATCGTGCATGACGAGCGGGACGGTAGCAAGCGTCAGCAGCTCATAGAACAGGTACAGCGTGAGCAGGTTGCCTGAAAAGGCAATGCCCAGCGTGACCGAATAGGTCAGCGTGTAGCAGGTGAGGAAAATATCAATCCGCTTGTCGCTGTGCAAATAGGAGTAGGTATACAGCGTGGCGAACGGCCAGAGCGTGGCGACCAGCCCGGCGAATACCGAGCCGATGCCGTCAAGCCGCAGCGTGACCGAAAGCCCCTGCGTGAAACGGAACAGCTCCAGCCCGGCGGCGGGGCGGTTCAGCAGCAGCGCCCACACCAGGGCGGTGGTCACGCATACCGGAATCATCAGCCCGATTTCAAGCTGTTTGCCCTTGGGGCGGGCAAACAGCAGCCATACCGCCGCCGCGGCGGGCAGCAGGATGGGGATAATTAAAAAGATTGGATTCAAAACGGTTCCCCCTCCTTTACAGTACCGCCCTGGTAATGGGCGACAGGATTTCAAGCAGCGGCAGGGAAGCCAGCCCAAGCGCAAGCGTCAGCACGGCGAGCACCACGAGCGGCAGCGTCATCACGGCGGGCGCCTCGGCAGTGTCGGGGCGCGCCGGGGCAAAGAAGCCGCGCACCACCGGCGGGAATAAATAACCGGCGGTCAGCAGCGCGCTGATGAGCAGCACGGCGGGGCCGATGAGCGCAAGCATCCCCGCGTCATGCGCACCGATGGCAAGGTACCACTTGCTGACAAAGCCCGAGAACGGCGGGATGCCGACCAGCGATAGCGCAAAGGCCGCGAAGCAGGCGGTTGTAACCGGCATGGCCTTGCCGACGCCCCGGAGGTCGTCCACGCGGGTGCAGCCGGTCTGGGTGATGAACGCGCCCGCGCACAGGAACAGTCCGCACTTGGCGACCGCGTGATAAATCATGTGGAGCAGCGCGCCCCACATGCCGGCGTTGGTCAGCAGCGACAGGCCAAACAGGATATAGGAAACCTGGCTGACGGTTGAGTAGGCAAGGCGCTTTTTGAGCACCGGCTCCATATAGGCAAGCATCGAGCCTATGAACACGGTCACGAGCGCCAGAACCATCCAGGCGTACTGTACCCAGGTACCGCGCAGCGTCTCCGCGCCGACGATGTAATACACAATGCGGATGGCGAAGAACACGCCCGCCTTGACAATCAGGCCGGAGAGCACCGCGCTGGCCGGGGCGGGCGCAACCGGGTGGGCGGTCGGCAGCCAGCCGTGCAGGGGGTACATGCCCGCTTTCGCGCCGACGCCGATGAGCATCAGGAAGGTGATAAGCAGCAGCACGCCGTCCCCGCCGACTGCCTCCGTATACAGCGCCACCCCGCCGGGGAGGAAGAACAGCCCTTCATTCATGCGGGTCAGGAAGAAGATGCCGAGCAGCGCCAGGAACGCGCCGCCAATCGAATAAAACAGGTACTTGAGCCCCGCCATTGCCGCCTCGTGCGTGCAGGGGTAAAAGACGAGCAGCGAGGAGGTCAGCGTCAGCGCCTCAAAGAACAGGTAAAGGGTGACGAGGTTGGCCGAGCAGGCAATGCCGCACAGCGCGCCGAATGCCAGCAGGTACACCACGAAAAACCAGCCCGAGCGCTTGTCATCCCGCAGGTAGCCGAAAGCGAAAACCCCGGCCAGCAGCCAGATTGCCGCGCCCATGACGAGGAATACCCGGGACAGGCTGTCCACCTTGACGGCAATCAGCAGGTTGTCGGCGAGATGGCCGAGCGTCAGGGAAAAGCCGGGGCCGAGCGCCGTGCGCACCGCCGCGCCGCATTCCAGCAGCAGGGAAGCGGTGACGTATGCCGTCCGCGCCTTCGCGTTTTCGCGCAGGGGGCGCAAGACGAGCAGCAGCACCCCCAGCAAAAAGGGAAGCCAAATCAGTTCCAAAACAGGACCCCTCCTTTACGAGAACATGTGCAGGCCGGTTTGCAGGGCTTCGACGATGGGGTCGGAGAACAGGCCGAGCACGAGGTTGAGAACGATAAAGCACAGCACCGACAGCTTGAGCGAATAGCCGCGGGTGATTTCACGCGCCTTGGACTTGTCCTCCGCACTGATATCCGCCGGGGTAAAGATGGTGATAACCGTGCGCAGGAAATAGACGGTATTGAGCACGGTGGACACGGCAAGGCAAATCAGGGTTGGCAGCATTTTGGTTGGGTCCTGTACACCGGCGGTTGCGAACAGCAGCTTGGAGATGAAGCCCGCGAACAGCGGCAGGCCGACCATGCTCATCGCGCCGACCGTGAAGCCCGCGGCTGCAAAGGGGTTGCGGTAGCCCGCGCCGCGCAGGTCGTGGAACTTCTTGCTGCCGCCGGATACGTCGGAAAGGCCGGTCGCGGAGATGAACAGCAGCCCCTTGCTGGCGGCGTGGGACAGGATGTGGAAGAGCGAAGCAATCACGCCCGCCTCGGTGCCCAGGCCAAGCCCCATGTAGATGTAGCCAATCTGGGCGACCGAGGAATAGGCAATCATGCGGCGGATATTGCTTTCGCGGATGGCGCTGACCGAACCCATAATCATGCCCGCAAGGCCGAACACAAACAGCAGGTTGACAATTTTGCCGTGCATGATGGCGTCGCTGCCCAGCACGCGGTAATAGACCTTAATCAGCAGGATGATATAACCCTTGGAAACCAGGCTGGACAGGATGGCGGACGACGACGCGGTCGAATAGCCGTAGGTTTCGGGCATCCACGAATGAAAGGGATACAGGCCGCTTTTGATGGCAAGGCCGACGGTCATCAGGGCGATGGTCACGGTCAGCGGCTCCATATACTGGCCGGAAGCGCGCAGGGCGGCGACCGCTTCCTGTGCGGGGGTCATGAGCAGCTGCCCGGTCAAGCCGTAAAGGGTGGAAAGGCTGATGAGGAACAGGCCGGAGCCGAGCAGGCTCATCACCATATAGCGCGCGGCGGCGACATAGGTGCGCCCGATTTGCCGAATCATAATCATGCCGCAGGCGGCGATGGTGTTGATTTCGACAAAGACGTAGGCGGTAAACAGGTCGTTGGTATAGATGAGCGCGAGCAGGGACGCAAGCAGCAGGTCAACCATGATAAAGTAAAGGTTGCGCTTGCTGCTTTCGATATCGCGCGCGATATAGCGCAGACCTCCCACAAGGGCGAGCAGCATAATGGCACAGAAGAAGGTCGCGAGCACGCCCTCCAGCACACCGGCGCGGATTTCGTTGCCCCAGGGCGCGGGGAAATGCCCCATGAGATAGACATAGCTTTGCCCGGAAGCGAGGGTGTAGGCGAGCACGGAGGCGCTCAGCCCCAGGTTGACGCAAAGCAGGCTGATGCTCAGCCGCTGGGCGCTTTTCCCGTTCAGGACGGAGGAAACAATACCGGAGAACATTGAAAGCACGATGGAAAAGAAGGGGAAATTACAGACAAATGGCATAGGTCAGCTCCACTCCTTTTTCACGCGCATGAGGATAACGTCCAAATCAAGGGAATGGTACCGCCGGTACAGGCACAGGCTCAGCGAGAGCATGAGCGCGGTGACGCTGACCGAAACCACGATGCCGGTTAGGACAAGCCCGGCGGGCACGGGGTTGATGTAGGCTTCCATATCCTGCACGCCGTTCACAACGATGGGGGCAAGCCTGCCAACGACGAAGCCCTTGGCGGCGAGAAAAAGGTAAACGGCGGTATCCATGATATTCATGCCGATAATTTTTTTAATGAGGTTCTGATGGAGCAGCAGCGTCGTAAAGCCGATGCCGAACAATATGACGGCTGCCGTCTCATAGTGGTTGATAATCAGATTTTCGAGCATTCAGGCTCCCCCTTTTTGAAATGATGAAGCGATAGGACGCGCCAAACAGCGGGCGATACCGCAGAACGGTGGGCCTGCACCCCGCGCCGCAGCGCGCATCCAATTCGCCGCTTTGCGGCGGTCAAATCCGGCAATTGCATTGTCGGATTTGAATCCTTACGCCGGAGCGCGGTGTATTGCCCAAAGGGCACGCGGCGGTGCGTTTGAGCGGCGGCGCGCGATTTTCGAGCGCGCCGTAAAAAACATGCCGGCGGCATGTTTTTTTAGTGAACGGATGCACAGCCGTCAGGCTGTGTCAGCGGAGCCTGTCCGCTGAAAATCCGCAGATTTTCAGCGGGACGCGCAGCGTCAGAATCCGCCCTTCCGGAACATAACGAAGAAGGCGTACATGGTGCAGGCGACGACCAGGCCGACGCAGATGTTCAGGTAAAAAATCAGGCCGCTCGATAAAATCGCCCCCGGAGTGCCCAGCGGGATGCCGCTCGGCAAATGGTTCGCGCCGGTGAAAAAGGAGTAGCTCTTTGCGCAGCAGTAAAACATGAGCGCGCCAAGCGATACATAGCGGAAGGTCTTTTCCGTGAAAAACCGCTGTGTTTTCTGGAAGCCGAATGCGTTCAGGTACAAAATCAGCCCCGCGCCCATAATCGCGCCGCCCGAAAAACCGCCGCCCGGCGACAAATGCCCGTTCAGGACAATGTACACCCCGAACAGCATGATAAACGGGAACAGCAGGCGGGCCGCCTGCTCCAGAATCAGGTCGTTTTTCGGTTCGTAGATTTGATCCTGCTCCTCGGCTTTCGCCTTGCTGCTGTCGTCCAGCCGCAGCAGGATGAGCACGCAGCACGCCGCGCAGAACAGCACCGTCGATTCACCGAAGGTATCAAACGCGCGGTAGTCCAGGATCATGCCCGTGACAATGTTCACCGCGCCGGTTTCCTGCAAGCCGCTCTCAATATAGCGCTGGGAAACCTCGTTGTTTGCGGGCGCGTCCGGGTCGCCGAAGTGCGGCAGGTTGGCAACCGTCACCAGCAGGATAATGCTGATACTCAGGCAGAGGATGCACGAAAACAGCTTGTACAGCTTGCTGAAACGCCGGATTTGCCTGCTGCCGTCCGGGTCGTCGCCCTTCTTTTCGGCGGCGCTCAGGTCGAACGCTGTGAGGTCGAGCGGGGGCGGCGCCTGGTGCTCTTCCGGGCGCTTCATTTCCAGCCTGCCCGCGAAGGGGTCATATTCGCCGTGCAGCCAGCGGAAGAATTTGTCCCAGCGGCTGCCGGGGTAGTCACTTCTCTGCCTGCTCATCGCGGATTTCCTCCTCTATCGCGTGGATTTTTTTCAGGGTGCTGAAAAACAGCAGGCTGGTCACGCCCGCGCCGACCGCCGCCTCGGTAATCGCAAGGTCGGGCGACTCGAGCAGCACCCAGATGATGGACATGATGAGCGAATAGCTCATAAAAATGACAATGGAAGCCAGCAGCTTTTTGGTGACGCTCGCCGCGATGGCGCACAGAATCAGGAAGCCCAGCAGCAGGTAGATGAAAAGCTCACTCATAGTGGATTTCACACTCCTTTTCCAGGTCCGGGTTGGTCTGTACCTCCAGGTTGCTGATGAGGTGGGAGCAGACCGGGCTGGCGTTCCAGAAGAAAATGATAATCAGCAGCAGCTTGAGGGATACAAAGGTCAGCCCATTGTGCACCATCAGCCCGAGCAGCACCAGGCCGATGCCCAGCGTGTCGCCCAGCGCGGCGGCGTGCATCCGGTTCAGTACGTAATGGAAGCGGTTGACGCCGATGGCAGCAACCAGCATCACCGCTGTGCCTGCCAGGATGCAGACGGCGGCAATAAAGGCGCGGATGACTTCAATCATGGCTGTTTCCCCTCCTTGAGCTGTTTTTCCTGCGCGATTTTGCGGATTTGGCGCTGACGGTAAACGCCGGTGTAGACCTTTGCCAGTACGACGATGGCAAGGAAGCTGATCATGGCGTAAATCAGGCAGATATCCACCAGCCCGCCCTCGCCGAGCACCTCGGCCAGGATGGCGATAATGGCAATGGTCATGGTGCCGATCATGTTCACCGCGACCAGGCGGTCGGTCACGCGCGGCCCGCGCACCGCGCGCAGCAGCGCGCACATGAACAGCACCGACATAACGACCATGCACGCGAGCGAAAGCGCGTTGAAAAAGCCCAGTTCGATTGCCCTCATTTGACGGCCTCCATTTCGCGCAGCTGGCGCACAAAGGTCGAGTCCTCCAGCCCCTCGGCGAGCGAGCTGTCCAGGCAGTGCACCTGGAGATAGCCGCCCTTGAGGCGCACGGTAATCGTCCCTGGCGTCAGCGTGATGGAGTTTGCAAGCAGCGTGCGCAGGCTGTCCTCCCGCAGGCTGGTGCGCACCTCGACCAGCTGCGGCTCGACCTCCTGGCTGGGCGACAGCACCAGGCGGATCACATCGCGGTTGGCCTTGATCATCTCAAAGACAAGGATTACCATGTACTTTGCCAGGCGCGGCAGGCGGCGCAGCCACTTGCGGTCCTCGGCAAGGCTGTGCCCCAGGAATTTCTGGATGAACCAGTAAAAAACCGCGGAGAATACCATGCCGAACAGCACGATTTCGAGCGTCACCCTGCCGTTGAGGATGATCCACAGCAGCAAGAACACCAAATACATTTTTTTGCCTCCCTTTCTAAACAAATCCGGCGGAGCAGCGCTGCCCGCCAGCAAAGAGCCATCCTCCTCCGCGTAAAAGAAAAACGGCGGCTTGTGTTTGCGCATAGGCTGCCGTTTTTGGCGGAGGGAAGAACTCTCATTTTACCAAATGCTATTATACGTCTCATTTTCCAAAAAAACTAGAGTAAGATTGCTGGTTTTTTCGTGTATTTTGACCGGAAATCCACTGATTTTCACAATGACGCGCTATTTAATAGGTATAGGGCACACAGGGGTTTCCTTATTATGGGAAAAACAACGCGCCGGAAGGGAAATATTTGCACGCCAGACGCTTCCGTTCCGGGCGTGGGAAAAGCTGCACAGTTTTCTGATACAAATTGGGGGCGTTAATTGTCGGTTTTGGATGCTTCCGGTTGGATTTTCTTCTTTTTTTGTGATCTGCGGTTCGCGTTTTGCAGGATTTTTTCAACAGCAGGAGCAATCTTTTCATACAAAATTCACAAGAAATCACCGCAGATACATTGACAAATCGCGCGAAATGTTTATAATAGTGAATAGACATGCTGTCATGTAAGGTGTGTCCTAAATACATCGGCTTTATAGCGGACAGGCCGTTTTTCGTCAGGCCGCGCTGCGCGGGCGTGCCCGTGCGGGCGAGGTGCTTCCGGCAGCCCTGCGTTTTGGGGGCGGGGCGGATGGGGTTTTTGTGCCTGCCGGGCAGCGCTGTAGAGCATGGGGCGGCACTGCCGCCAGTATCGTATTTACAAACATCTGACAATTCATTTTTGGGAGGTTCAATGGCATGGATTTTAGGCTGACAAAAGAACAGGCAATGATGCAGAAGCTCTGCCGTGAGTTCGCGGTAAATGAGATCGAGCCCATTGCAGCAGACACCGACGCGACCGAGCAGTATCCGTGGGATCTGGTGCACAAGCTCCAGAAATACGGCCTGCTTGGCATCCAGTTCCCCAAGGAGCTGGGCGGTTCCGGCGGTGATACCATCTGCTATACAATCGCAATTGAGGAGGCGTCCCGCTTCTGCGGCACCACGGGCTGCATCCTGTCCTCGCACGCAACCCTGTGCGCATGGCCGATCTTTAAGTATGGCACCCCCGAGCAGAAGGAAAAGTGGCTCCGCCCGCTGATTTCCGGCAAGAAGATGGGCGCGTTCGGTCTCACCGAGCCTAACGCCGGTACCGACTCCGCCGCACAGCAGACGATCGCTGAGAAGCAGGAGGACGGTTCTTACATCATCAACGGCTCCAAGGTCTTTATCACCGGCGCGGGCTGCGCGGAAACCTATATCGTTTTCGCAATGACCGACAAGAAGCTCGGCAACAAGGGTATTTCCGCGTTCATTATGGATATCAACGACCCCGGCTTCTCCATCGGCAAGATCGAGCATAAGATGGGCATCCGCGGCTCCCAGACCGGCGAGCTGATTTTCGAGAACGTCCATCTGCCCGCAGACCGCCTGCTCGGCAAGGAGAACGGCGGCTTTAAGATTGCGATGACCACCCTCGACGGCGGCCGTATCGGCATCGCTTCCCAGGCGCTCGGTATCGCGCAGGGCGCGCTCGACCAGGCAATCGCTTACATGAAGGAACGCGTACAGTTCCGGAAACCCCTGTCTTCTTTCCAGGGCCTCCAGTGGATGGTCGCTGATATGGAAACCAATATTGAGGCTGCCCGCCTGCTCGTCCGCCGCGCGGCGTTCAACAAGGACCACGGCCTCCCCTACACAAAGGAAGCCGCTATGGCCAAGCTCTTTGCGGCGGAAACCGCAATGGATGTTACCACCAAGTGCGTGCAGATTTTCGGTGGCTACGGCTACACCCGCGAGTACCCGGTTGAGCGCATGATGCGCGACGCCAAGATCACCGAGATCTATGAGGGCACTTCGCAGGTACAGAGAATGGTCATCGCCGGCCAGCTGCTGAGATAATTGACAAGGGAGGATTTCTGAAGCTATGAAAGTTATCGTATGTGTAAAGCAGGTTCCTGACACCTCCGGCAAGGTGGCCGTTAATCCGGACG
Organism: uncultured Clostridia bacterium; assembly: GCA_910586575.1. GTDB lineage: Bacteria > Bacillota > Clostridia > Oscillospirales > Butyricicoccaceae > QXXE01. The sequence continues at coordinate 18,689 of CAJUJQ010000049.1, forward strand.
GCACGCTGAACCGTGCTTCTATGGCAACCATTATCAACCCCGACGACAAGAACGCGGTCGAAGCCGCGCTGACCCTCAAGGACAACACCGGCTGCAAGGTTGTCGTCGTCACCATGGGTCCCCCTCCGGCAGAGGGCATGCTGCGTGAGCTGCTCGCGATGGGCGCTGACGAAGCCGTGCTGGTTTCCGGCCGTGAGTTCGGCGGCTCCGATACCTTCGCGACCTCGCAGATCCTGGCCGCAGCGGTCAAGAAGATCGGCGTAGACGATGATGACATCGTGATGTGCGGCCGTCAGGCAATCGACGGCGATACCGCCCAGGTAGGCCCGCAGATCGCCGAAAAGCTCGGCATCCCGCAGATTACCTACGTTGCCGACCTCAAGGTCGAGGGCACCAAGGTCACCTGCAAGCGTATGCTCGAGGACGGCTATATGACCATTGAAACCCAGACTCCCTGCCTGCTTACCGCAATCAAGGAGCTGAATACGCCCCGTTATATGACCGTTGGCGGCATTTTCGACTGCTATAACAAGCCCCTTGCGGTTTATGATTATGAGGCACTCAAGGACGATCCGCTGATCGAAGTGGACACCATCGGCCTGAAGGGCTCTCCCACGAACATCTATGCGTCGTTTACTCCTCCGCAGAAGGGTGCCGGCACGATGCTCGAAGGCGCTGACAAGGGCACCTGCGAGAAGCTGGCCTCCATCCTGCTCGAGAAGCACATCATCTAAGCCGAAAGGAGAACTTACGAACATGTTTGATAATAGAGCAATTGACGATTTCAAAGGCGTATGGGTCTTCTGCGAGCAGCGCCAGGGCGTGCTCCAGAATACAGCGCTTG
>CAJUJQ010000050.1 GCA_910586575.1 uncultured Clostridia bacterium
CCACCGAGATCTACACTCTTTCCCTACACGACGCTCTTCCGATCTTGTCATATCCTGAACAATTTTCTCCGTTGCTCCGCTTATGAAAACGTCATTTTCTGCTGGGTGATGCACGAGCAATCGATTATTGACGGTATCCTGTCCCGGCTGGACACCACCGGCAGCACGGTTCATGCAATCTCGCTGATTGCTGACGCACCGGCTGTCCGGGACAGGCTTGCCGGGGATATCTCCCGCGGGCTTCGCAGCGCGGATGTCGTGGAGCGCAGCCTTGCCCGGCTCCCGCTGTATGAGCAGCTCGGCACGATAAAAATTGACACGACACGGCAGTCCGTCCAGGATACCGCCGCACAAATAAAAGCATTCTGTTGTAAAGGCACGGATACATGATATCCGAGCGGAAAATCGAAATTTGAAAGGAATGACGATTTATGGAGAAGGATAAGAAGATCATGATTGGCTATAAAACCATCATCCTGGGACTATGCCTTTATATTGTTGAATTATTATACTTGCCTGTTTTTGGAGCATTACAGAAAACACAAGTGAGCGGAAATGGATTTTACTCTGATTTCTGGAAATATACCGGACAGCAACCTTACCCCATTATTTTTTTACTAACTGGAATTATCATTGTGATGGGTATTGCCTTTATTATTTGGGGATATAAGGAAAAGAAGTAACTTCCGTTTCATCAATGCTCCGCCTGCGAAAATATTATTTTTGCGGGGTGATGCATGAACAGCCCATCATCGACGCGATCCTGTCCCGGCTGGACACCACCGGCAGCACAGTCTGGGCAATCTCGTTGTTTGCAGACGCATCGGCTGTCCGGGACAGTCTTGCCGGAGATATTGCCAGCGGACTTCGCGGCGCGGATGTTGTGGAACGCAGCCTTGCCCGGCTGCCGCTGTACGAGCAGCTCCGCACATAAAAATTGATACGACATGGCTGTCGGTTCAGGATACCGCCGCACAAATAAAAGCATTCTGTTGTAAAGGCGCATCCACATGATATTAGCGGAGCGGCAAATCGAAAGGATGCATTATCTTATGGAAAAAAACGAAAAATGGTTACAATGGGCGGTTGAACTTCAAAGTTTGGCACAAGCAGGTTTATTTTACAGTAACGAAAAATATGAACTTGAAAGGTATGAGCGCATTAGAGAAATATCAGCAGAGATGATCAGCTATCAATCGGAGATGCCGCTTGAAAAGGTAAAAGATTTATTCTGTAGTGATGTGGGATATCAAACGCCTAAAATAGATACGCGGGCCGCTATATTTAAGGATGGGAAGATATTGCTTGTACATGAAGCAAATGGTACATGGGCACTGCCCGGCGGTTGGGCAGATGTGCATATTTCCGTGGAGGAAAACACGATAAAGGAAGTGAAAGAAGAAGCGGGACTGGATATTAGAGTGAAACGCATTATTGCGGTTCAAGACAGGGAAAAGCATAATCTGCCTGTTTACGCCTATAAGGTATGTAAAATATTTATGCAATGTGAAGTGGTAGGCGGTGAGTTTGTCCCCAATATTGAAACCACCGGTTTTGATTATTTTCGTGTTGATGAATTACCTTGCCTTGCAGAAGAAAAAAATAACAGAGAACAAATAGAGATGTGCTTTGAGGCAATGCGCTCAGAAACATGGGAAGCTTTATTCGATTGAATCCCAGTTTATCAACCAACTTTCCTTATGGCAGTCCATTCAGGATACTACCGCACAAATAAAGGAATCGGTACATGATATGAAGAACGACAAATTAGAAGTTGTTGGGGGAAAAATATGGGGGGATTTTTGTGTTGATAATTTCTGTGCCGTTAATGACAGCAGCTGTCATGTGTGTTTTATTTGCGGATAGAATAGATGCGGTTGTCAAAGGAGATAAAAAGGTAAAAAAGGTGACAGTCGTATTTGGTGTGGGAGTATTATTAATTTGTGCGCTTGCTATTGCTGTAAGTATCTTAGCGTCAACATCCAAATCTGGAATTCCAGTTTATCAGTCATTTCCTCCTGGCTTGGGATTGATAACCCATCTCTATTAGAGCTGCAAACCGAAATTAGAAAGTGAAAAGATATGAACCTAAAAATAATACCCGCATATGAATATCCAAAAGAAATCCAGGAGCTGTTTTCTGAATATACAGCAATGCTGGTTTCAGTCGACAGTTCATTTCAAAATTATCTTGATATCCAGAATTATGATGAAGAAATAAAGCATTTGAATCTAAAATATGGTTTGCCTGCGGGCAGATTGTATCTGGCGTTTTATGATGGGGAATTAGCCGGATGTATTGGGCTGAGGAAACTTGATGAAAGCAACTGTGAAATGAAACGGCTTTATGTCAGGCCCGCATTTAGGGGCAAACATATCGGCAACGAACTGATTCAGCAAATCATAAAGGACGCAAAAGAAATCGCCTATTCGCATATGCTGCTGGATACGCTTCCCTTTTTGAAAAGTGCGTTTCATATGTACAAAACCTACGGTTTCTACGAAATACCGAGCTACAACAACAGCCCTATGAGCACATCAATTTACATGAAGCTTGACTTATAATTTTTATTGATTTGGAAATGGAACAGCGCAGCAAATTGCTGTTGAACGAATTCTATTAAAGAGGTGTCTGGAGTGGACGAACGGCTGAAAAAGCAGCTGGATTTTATCCTGGAAATTGACAAGGAAAAAAACATCTTCCGTCAAACCCATTTATCAGGGCGCGGACGGAACGAAAACGACGCGGAGCACGCCTGGCATATGGCGATTATGGCATACCTTTTGCAGGAATACGCGAACGAGCCGGTTGACGTGACGCGCGTGATGCTGATGTGCTTGATTCACGATGTTGTAGAAATCGACGCGGGCGACACCTACGCCTACGATACCGAAGGGCTAAAAACCCAAAAGGCCCGCGAGGACGCCGCAAAGGAGCGAATTTACTCGCTTTTGCCGGACGACCAGAAGCAGGCATTACAAAGCATTTTCGATGAATTTGAACAAAACAGCACGCCGGAGGCAAGGTTTGCCCATGCGATGGACAACTTGCAGCCGCTGCTTTTGAATGACAGCAACGACGGAGGCGACTGGCGGGAGCATCAGGTAACAGCCGCGCAGGTTTACGGGCGGCAGTCCAAAACAGCGGAAGGCTCCCAAAAACTCTATGAAATCACCGATGAGCTGCTGCAAAAACATATTAAAAAAGGGAATCTCCGCCCATGAGCCGCAAGGCCCCGGCGGTTGGCTTTGGAGGAATCCAATCTTGAGGGAACCATCAGAATTTCAAATCTGGCGTGCGCTGGCAGTCCTGTTTGTGCTTCCGGCGCTGCCTTGCCTGCTTTGGCCCCCGGCACGATTCGGCGCGGAATTTTTCGGGGCGCTGGCGGTTGGCTGCGCGGGAGAGTCCATCGCGGTGCGCTGCGCTGCGGCTTCCCGCACTGCCCGCCGGGTTGCTGCGCTGGGACGCGTGCTTTTTGCGCTGTTCCTCGCCTCTTTCCTTGCGATTCAGGGGGTAATCCTTGCGGGCTGCCACGCGGACGAGGAAGCCGAAAACGCGGATTTTCTACTGGTGCTCGGCGCGCAGATTTATGCCGACCGCCCGTCGGCTTCCCTGCAAACCCGGCTGGACGCCGCTTATGATTATTTGCAGCGGAACCCGGACGCGTGCGCCATCCTCTGCGGCGGGCAAGGCTCGAACGAAATCATGCCCGAGGCATGGATGATGCGGGATTACCTGCGCGCGCGCGGCATCCCGGAGGAACGGCTGCTGATTGAGGACGCTTCCTCCAATACCATCCAGAATATCACGAACGCGCGGCGGCAGTACCTTTCCCCCGGCGACCGGACGGCGGTGATTACCAACGAGTTCCATCTGTCCCGCGCGCGCCGCCTGATGGCAAACGCAGGGCTTGACCCTTACGGCATCCCCGCGCCTACGCCATATCTGTCCTTGCGGATCGTGCTGCATTTGCGTGAATACTGCTCCGTTTTGGGGCTGATGGTATCCGGACGCTGGTTCTGAACCACCGTTTTGGAGATGATATATTTTGTTTGAATGTTAGAAAGGAGGCCCGTCATGCTTGACAAGCTGCAAACCCTTGCAACCCGATTCGATGAGCTGGAAGCGCGTCTTGCCGCGCCCGACCTGTATGACGACCCCAAACAAGCGGCGGGGCTGCTGCGTGAGCGCAACCGCCTGGAGCCGATTGTAACCGCTTACCGTGCGCTTGAGGCGGCGCAGGCTACGCAGCAGGAGGCGCAGGAAATGCTTTCCGACCCTGATTTGCGCGAGCTGGCGCAGGAGGAATTTACCGCTGCCCGAGCCGAAACCGAGCGCCTGACGGCAGAGCTGAAGGCGCTGCTCATCCCGCGCGACCCGAACGACGATAAAGACGTGATTGTGGAAATCCGTGGCGGTGCGGGAGGCGAGGAAAGCGCACTGTTTGCGCACTCGCTTTGGCGCATGTATACAATGTACGCCGAAAAGTGCGGCTGGACCTCCGAGGTCCTCAGCCAAAATATGACCGAGCTGGGCGGCTGCAAGGAAATCGTGTTCCAAATCAGCGGCGACGGCGCGTATTCCCGGCTGAAATTTGAATCGGGCGTGCATCGTGTTCAGCGCGTCCCGGAAACCGAAAGCCAGGGGCGTGTCCACACCTCAACCGTGACCGTGGCGGTGCTGCCCGAGGCCGAGGAGGTCGATTTTGAAATCAGCCCCGCTGACTTGAAAATCGACACCTTCCGTTCCTCCGGCGCGGGCGGGCAGCATATCAATAAGACCGAGTCGGCAATCCGCATCACCCACCTGCCGACCGGCGTTGTCGTGGAGTGCCAGGACGAGCGCAGCCAGCACAAGAACCGCGACAAAGCCATGCGCGTCCTGCGCACCCGGCTGTTTGAAGCCGAGCAGGCGAAGCAGAACGCCGCGATTGCCGCCGAGCGCCGCAGCCAGGTCGGCACGGGCGACCGCTCCGAACGTATCCGCACCTATAATTTCCCGGAAAACCGGGTTTCCGATCATCGGATTAAACTGACGCTTTATAAATTAGCCGATTTCATGGACGGCGCGATGGACGAGGTCATCGACGCGCTGATTACCGCCGACCGCGTCAGGCAGATGGAGGGCTGACCTTGAAAACAATCGTACTCAATCCCATTGCCGATACCTCATCCATTAAACGCGCGGCGGCGCTGCTGCTTGCGGGCGAGGTGGTCGGCATGCCGACCGAAACCGTCTACGGGCTGGCCGCGAATGCGCTGGACGAAGCGGCGGTCAAAAAAATCTTTGAGGCAAAGGGGCGGCCGCAGGACAACCCCTTAATCGTCCACATTGCCGAGGCCAGCGCGCTTGATCAGGTGAGCCGGGACATCCCGGACGCGGCGCGGCGGCTTGCGGAGGCATATTGGCCGGGGCCGCTGACCATGGTGCTCCCGCGTGCCGGGCAAATCCCGGACGTGGTCACCGCCGGGCTTTCGACCGTGGGCGTGCGCCTGCCTGCGCACCCGATTGCCCGGGCTTTCATCCGGCAGGCGGGCGTGCCGGTTGCCGCGCCTTCGGCGAACCGTTCGGGCAGGCCGTCCACGACGACGGCGGCGCATGTGCTGGAGGATATGGACGGACGGATTCCCGCTGTGATTGACGGCGGCCCTTGCCAGGTGGGCGTGGAATCGACCATCGTTTCCCTGACCGGGGACAAGCCGCGCCTGCTCCGTCCGGGCGGCATTTCGCTCGAGCAGCTCCGCGCGGTGTTGGGCGAGGTTGCGCTTGACCGCGCGCTTCGCGAACAAATCGGCGATGATGTGCAGGTTTCCGCGCCGGGGATGAAATACCGCCACTATGCACCCAAAGCGCCGGTAACGGTCGTTTGCGGCGCGCCCGAAAAAACGGCGGCTTATATCCAGAAGCATTTGACGAACGAAACAGGCGTCCTGTGCTTCACGGAATTTGCGTATTTATTTGAGATGCACGAAATGCGGACGATGGGCGCGGCGCTCGACCCGCTGACCCAGGCGCGTCGCATCTTTGACGCGCTGCGCAGCTTTGATGAAACCATCGTGCAGGAAATCTACACTCAATGCCCGGGCGATGAGGGCATCGGCCTTGCGGTCGCAAACCGCCTGAAAAAGGCTGCGGGATTTCGGGTTGTCACCGTCGTCTGAACCTGCCCCTGACACGGAAATGGGGGGCGTTGACAAAGCCGGTTTTCTAAAAACCGTTCCCCTCAAAAGTTTGAAAAGTGAACGTTTCCCGATAAAGCCATCATAACCGGGGTACAAAAATCCGCTTATTTTTTAAGGCTGGACTTTGCCCACAGTCCCGGGGATGAAACACATTTCCGATTCATTGCGGGCGGGATACATATTCTGAATCCGAGGTGCAGAAAATGAAGATTATCGGCCTGACCGGCGGCTCAGGCGCGGGGAAAAGCACCGTGGCGCACGCGCTGCACGCCATGGGCGCGGGCTGGGTCGATGCCGACGCGGTTTACCACATGCTGTGCCGCGAAAACCGGGGAATGCTGGACGAATTACGCGCCGCGTTCGGAGATGTGTTGGACGGAAACGGCGCGCTTGACCGCACCCGGCTTGCGCCGATTGTGTTTGCCGCCCCCGAACGGCTCGCGCTGCTCAATCAACTCACCATTCCTTACATCCGCGAAGCGTCGCGGCAGGCGTTTGAACGCTGTGCAAAAGACGGCTGCCCGTTTATTTTGTATGACGCGCCGACGCTGTTCCAGTCGGGGGCGGACAGCCTGTGCAATGGCGGGGTGATTGGCGTAATTGCGTCGCGCGAGATACGGATTGCGCGGGTTATGGAGCGTGACGGGCTGTCCCGCGAGCACGCCGCCGCGCGGATTGACGCACAGCCGGACGATGGGTTCTACCGACTGCGCTGCCGCTGGATCATCGAAAACGGCTCGACGCTGGAAGCAGCGGAGCGGCAGTGCGCCGCATTATTCCATCAACTATACCCGTAACGGTTAAAATCACCGTATGACGGTAGGGGAGGGGCTTGCCCCTCCCGCATAAGACGTTAATTGTGCAGGTAAAAAGGAGCGATACAGAATGACATCCGAACAACTTTTCTACGACAAAAAACCGGCCTTTGACCGCGCCGGCGCGCAGGCGGTTTCAGCATACGCCGAAGGCTATAAGGCATTCCTCGACCGTGCCAAAACAGAGCGCGACGCGGTGAAGGAAATGTCCGCGCGCGCCGAAAGGGCGGGCTTTGTCCCTTACCGGCGCGGGCAGGCGCTCAAACCCGGCGACCGCATTTATCAGGTTAACCGCGCCAAGGGGATTACCCTTGCGGTCATCGGCGAAAAGAGCCTTGCCGAGGGCGTGCACCTGACCGCCGCCCACCTGGACGCGCCGCGCATTGATATCCGCACGCTGCCGCTGTATGAAACCGAAAATATGGCATTTTTCAAAACCCATTATTACGGCGGCATAAAAAAATACCAGTGGACCGCCATCCCGCTCGAGCTGCGCGGCGTGGTCTGCGTCTGCGAAAACGGCGAAATCCGCAAGGTAGAGGTTTCCATCGGCGCGGACCCCTCCGAGCCGAAGCTGGTGATTACCGACCTGCTGCCCCATCTTGCCTCCGAGCAGATGCAGAAAAAAATGACCGAAGGCATCAAGGGCGAGGGGCTGAACGTTTTAGTCGGTTCGCGCCCCGCCGAGGATCAGGACGAAAAGTCGCCGGTCAAGCTGGCCGTCATGCGCTGGCTCAACGAAAAATACGGCATGAAGGAAGCCGATTTCCTGTCGGCGGAGCTGTCCTGCGTGCCCGCGTTCAACGCCTGCGACATTGGCCTTGACCGTTCCTTCATCGGCGGGTATGGGCATGACGACCGCTGCTGCTCCTACCCGGCGGCAACCGCGCTGATGGAGCTGGAGGGCACGCCCTCCCATACCTGCGTCTGCCTGCTGGTGGACAAGGAGGAAATCGGCTCGGACGGCGTGACCGGCATGCAGAGCCGTCATTTTGATACCTTTATGGGAGACCTCTGCCGCGGGCAGGGTGTGCTGCTGGACGAATGCTTCGAGAATTCGGTCTGCCTGTCCGCCGACGTCTGCAATGCCTTCGACCCGAACTACCCGGACGTTTCCGAAAAACGCAACGACGGGCGGGTAAACTGCGGCTTTGCGCTGGTGAAGTATACCGGATCCCGCGGCAAGTCCGGCACCTCGGAGGCGACCGCCGAGCTGATGGCACGCATCCGCAATATTTTTGACCAGGCTGGTGTTGCGTGGCAGACCGGACAGCTTGGCAAGGTTGACCAGGGCGGCGGCGGCACGGTCGCCATGTTCCTTGCGAACCGCAACATTGACACGGTGGACGCGGGCGTCCCGGTGCTGTCCATGCACGCGCCGTTTGAGGTGATTTCCAAGCTGGATTTGTATATGGCGTTCCGGGGCTTCGGCGCGTTTTACCGCGCGTAAACCGGAAAAAGAAAGGGGCTGCTTCGCGCAGCCTCTTTGCGTGGTATAGGTTTACGATTGATTGTGCGCCGAACCGCCCGCATACGGAAACAGCGCGTCACAGAGCCGGAATTGGAAGGTTTCGCGGTCTACGATGCCGATTGCCCTATTGCTGTCGTAAAGACGCATTAAAAATTCAGCTGCCTGTTCGCTGGTGTGATACGTTCCGAACCGCCGGTCATAGTCGTATTCCGCCGCGTCGTTTGCAATCCTCCCGAATTCGGTACGGGTTGCCGCTGGGGCGAGCACCTTCGCCCGCAGTGCCGCGCCGCAGGCTTTCAACTCGTGCGCAAGCCCCTCCGTAAAAGCGCTGACGTAAAATTTCGACGCGCAGTAGGTCACTGCGTCCGGCACGATGGTATACCCGCCACAGGACGAAACGTTGATTAACTGCGCCCCGTAGGCGTCCCGGTAATCCCGCGCAAACAGCGTGGACAGAATGGTCACCGCTTCGACGTTCAGCCGCAGCATGGAGAGCGCCTTGTCCAGCCGCTGGCACGGGACACTGGCATAGTTTCCGAAACCGGCGTTATTCACCCACGTTTCCAGCGGGAACTCCTGCAGAGCGTCATAAAAGCGGCAGGCGTTTTCGGGCGCGGACAGGTCAGCCGGTACTACAACAATTTCGGGCGCGGGATACCTTTGGTGAAGCGTCTCCCGCAAGGCTTCGAGCAGGTTTTCCCGGCGGGCAGTTAAAATCAGGTTTTTGCCGCGCTTCGCGAAGGATTCCGCCGCCGCGCGCCCAATGCCGGAGCTTGCCCCGGTAATCACGGTATATTTCATAGAAACTCCTCCTTGTGTTGTCGTTACCGAGAGTATATAATGTAGAGTACACTCGATGTCAAGCGGTAAACACCATTTTCGGGAGGAATTTTTTATGGAGTATTCCATTGGCGAATTTTCGAAGCTGACCGGCCTGGGTATCCACACCCTGCGCTATTACGAGCAGGAACGGCTAATCATCCCACAGCGGAACGCCGCCAATCGCCGCCGCTATTCCGACAGCGACCTTACGTGGGCCGATTTCATCAAGCGGCTGAAAGATACCGGCATGCCGATTCGGGACATCCGGCGCTATGCCGCGCTGCGTGCCGCGGGGGACAGCACCATCCCGGCGCGGATAGAGCTGCTTCTGGCGCACCGGCAGTCCCTGAACGCGCAAATTGCCCGGCTTCAGGAGCATGAAGCCAGGCTGGCCGAAAAAATTGAGCTTTACCGGCAGGCGCTTTCGCGGGGGGACGAGATTTTACCGCTTGCCATTTTCCCCGAGAAATAATATAATGAACATAACAGAAAATCTTGAAACCTTGGAGGTGGAGCTTGCCGCATGTTGACGTTAGTACATATCGCGGACCTGCATCTGGGCGCGGAATACGCCTTCCTGCCGGAAGAAAAGGCGGCTGTCTGCCGGGAAGCGCAGTTCCAGCTGCTGGAACGGGTGCTGGAGCACGCGGGCAATATCAGCGCGGAAGTGATTCTCGTTGCGGGCGACCTTTTCGACAGCCCGACGCCGCCCGCCGCTGTCACGAACCGCGCGTTTTCAATCCTCGGGAAAGCGCGCCGCCCCGTGCTGATCTCGCCCGGAAGCCATGACTATCTCGGTGCCAAAAGCCCATATTTAACGATGCCGTTGCCCGAAAATGTGTTCGTATTCCAGTCCAACCGGCTGACGCCTTATTTCCTGCACCCGGATACCGTGATTTGGGGCGCGGCCTTTACCGGACCCAGTGCGTTTATCCCGCTGGACGCGCCAATCGACCCGCAGCATTTGAACGTGCTGTCCATGCACGGCGACCTCAGGGGCACCAGCGGATACAACCCCATCGACCCGAACCAGCTGGCGGACTCCGAGTTTGATTATGCGGCGTTCGGGCATAACCATGCCTGTTCTGGGCTTTGCCGTTCGGGGCGCACCTATTATGCCTGCCCTGGCTGCACCATGGGGCTGGAACCGTCCGATACCGGCAGCAAAGGGTTCCTTTCCGGTTTTGTGGATAAGGACGAGGTGAGCCTGCGTTTTCACCGCGCGAATGCCGTGCGCTTTGAGGAAATCGACATTCCGCTGGGACAGGTCACCGAGGATAAGGAGCTTGCCGGATTGGTGCGTGACCGTTTGCCCGAGGATTGCGAGCGCGTCTGCGCAACCCTTTGCCTGATTGGCGAACGCAAATATGAGCCTGACCTGGAAGGGCTGAAAGGCGCGCTCTGCCAGATTTTTTTCCATTGCTTTGTCCGGGACCGCTCACATGCCCGCCGCGACCCCTGGGATTATCTGGAACGGGACGATTTGCCGGGGGCGGTGACGCGCCGCTACCGCGATATGATGAACGAAGCCGGGAACCAGATTGAGCAGGCGCGGCTGCTGCGTTCGCTGGGCTATGCGCTCGCCGCGCTGGAGGGGGAAACCGAGCTGCCGGAGTAATGGCAATTACAGTTGGAAAATCCTGCTGCACGGAAGGGCGTTTCGTTTGCAGGGTCTCTGTTTCGTGCAAAGGCCGCCATTTTGTGCGGGAGGGGCAAGCCCCTCCCCTACAAGCCAATGCTGTTAGGGAATGGTTTTACATGGATACAGGTTTTAAAGTTTGCTTTTCGTGAAGCGGACAAACTGCCGTCCCTTCCGGCTGACGCCGCCCAGCGCGGTTACCTTTGCGCGGCCGTGCCCGCGTAAGGTGATGCGGTCGCCTTCCCCGACCTCATGGTCGGGCTTGGGGCAGGCGCGGTGATTCAGATAAACTGAACCATGCGCAATCTGCTCCTGTGCCTGCGAGCGGGAAAGCCCAAAAATCAGCGCGGCAACGCTGTCCAGCCGCAGGGACGCGACCGAGCCTTCCCCTTCCACCTCGTCCACAGCGGCGCGGCGCAGGTCGGAAAGGGGGACTTCCGAGAGGGTGATCCGGCGGCGTCCCGCCCGCCCAAAGTTGAGCAGCAGGAAGTCCGCGACCTCCCGCAGGACGAAAATATCCGCGCCGGTTTCGTGAACCAGGATATCCCCCACCATGGCGCGCTCGATTTGCAGGCCCATCAGCGCGCCGAGATAGTCGCGGTGGGTGAGCGTGTCGGTGGGCGATTTCTCCGCGCGGAGCAGCGCGACCGGCGCATCGGCGGCGGCCTGCTCCGGGGTCAGGTAATCCGGGAAAAAGAGCGCGGTGACACGCTCCGCGTCCGTGTAGCCGCCGAAAAAGACGCATTCCGACCAAGCGCCGGACAGGCGGACGGCCTCCTCGGCAAGTGCCCGCTCATGCGGGTCGAGGAAGCGGGTTGCGGTCATGTAAGCACGGCTGCGGCAGGTTTCCAGCCGGTCAAGCAGCCGGGAAAGCAGCAGGCGGTCGTCCTCATCGGCGGCGAGGGCGCGCAGGATTTCGGGGCGGGTTTTCAAGCTTGTCATTCCTTTCGGTTGAAATCAGGGGGGATGTCCGGGGCCGCGTTATAACGGCACTGCCGGACAGTTCTATTGTACAATATTTTTACGGGAAGCACAATCAACAGATAATAGGAGTTGCAGAAATGACAGTCAGGGAACAGGTTTTAAGAGCATTGGAGGCGCACCGCGGCGAGGTGGTTTCGGGCGGGGCGCTGAGTGCAGACCTTGGCGTATCGCGCCAGGCGGTTTGGAAGGCAATCACCGCGCTGCGGGCGGACGGGCTGGAAATCGACAGCGTCGCCGGGGAGGGCTACCGCCTGCGCGCGGACGACGACAGCCTGACAGCGGACGGCGTACAGGCGCTGCTGCACACCCAAATCCTGGGGCGTGAGGTGCTGGTGCTGCCCGAGGTCAGCTCGACCAATACGGTCATGAAGCGGGAATACGCGTCCAGCTGCCCGGAGGGCTTCGCGCTGCTGGCGCTGCGGCAGAACGCGGGGCGCGGACGGCTGGGACGCTCGTTCGTCTCCCCGGACGGCGGGATGTACCTGACCGTGCTGCTGCGCCCGGCGCTGACGCTTGACAGGCTGCATTTCCTGACCATTGCGGCGGCTGTTGCGGTTTGCCGCGCGATTCAGGATACCTGCGGTTTCCTGCCGGGCATTAAATGGGTCAACGACGTTTTGCAGGACGGCAAAAAGCTGTGCGGCATCCTGACAGAGGCTTCCATCGTCGGAGAGACCGGCGGGCTGGATTATGTGATTGTCGGCATCGGTATCAACCTGCATTTTGACGCCGAAGCCGCGCCCGAGCTGGCGGGGATTGTCGGCAGCCTGGGGGATTTCTGTGAAAAAGTGCCGCGCCGCGCCGAACTGACAGCGGCGGTGCTGACCCGCTTCGAGGAGCTGTACTTGTACCTGAAAAGCGGTGATTTTGCGCCTGTGATTTCGGCCTATCGGGCGCTGCTTTGCTGCATCGGTCAGAAAATCCTGGTCGTGGAAAATGGCACGGAAACGCCCGCAGTCTGCGATGGCATCAACGGGGAGGGCCATCTGCTGGTGACGATGGGGGACGGCTCCCGGCGTGAGCTGCAAACCGGGGAAATTTCCATCCGCATTTGAAACCGCCAGACCTGTTTTCCGAGCAGATGGACTGCATAAAGCTATCATTAAAAAGCTGCCCGAATCGGACAGCTTTTTTGTTTGATGTTTGCGGGGCAGCGTCGTTTATACTTACGGCCAGAAAGATTGCCGTACGCTTTGGGTATCCTGATTTGCTGATTTGCAGGGTGAGGGGCTTGCCCCTCACCCTGCAAACGAATGCGGCAATTCTTTATCGGCCGCGGGTTTCCGTCGGGTTCCCCAGATTATCCGGGCCGAAGCCCAGCGGAAGCAGCGCCTTCAGCCGGTAAACCTGATAATCGTCAGGGCTGGCCGCCAGAATAATTTCAAATTGCTCCGGGTCACAAAACTCCATCATGACCTGTCTGCAAACGCCGCACGGCGCCGTGTAACCGGCCAGCTTGCCTTCCATGCCCCCAACAATGCAGATTGCACGGAAGCGGCGGGCACCCTCGCTGACTGCCTTAAAAAAGGCTGTGCGTTCCGCGCAGTTGCAGGGGGTATAGGCTGCGTTTTCAATGTTACAGCCGGTGTAGACCGTCCCGTCCTCTGCCAGCAGCGCCGCGCCTACTTTAAAATGGGAGTAAGGCGTATACGCAAATTCCAGCTGCCGGATGGCGGTTTCAATCAGTGTCCGAATCGTTCCCTGTTCCATCTGACGCCCCTTTCACGCCTTGCCGTCGGCACGGATCAGCTCCCGCACCGCCTGTACCGCTGTCCGGATTGCCATATCAGTATCGTGTACGACCGGATTTTCCAACCCTGCCTTTTCGCGCTCTTGGTTCGCCATCACCAGGAAGCAGGAACCAATCCGCACCCGCAGCGCCGCCGCCACGATGAACAGCGCCGCCGATTCCATCTCGGACGCCAGGCAACCCAGCTGCTTCCATGCCTCCCATTTGTCCAGCAGCTGATAGCTGACCGGGCTGGCTTCCGGGGAGTGCTGCCCATAGAAGGAGTCCTTGCACTGCACCACGCCGACATGGTACGCCTGCCCCAGTGCCTTTGCCGCCCCGGCAAGCGCGTTGACAATCCCGATATCCGCGACCGCCGGATATTCAATCGGCGCATATTCCCGGCTGGTGCCTTCCATGCGGACAGCCCCGGTTGCAATCACAAGGTCGCCGCTGCGCACCTCAGCCTGGATGCCGCCGCAGGTGCCGACCCGTACAAAGGTATCCGCCCCCGACTTGACCAGCTCTTCCAGCGCAATCGCGGCGGACGGCCCGCCGATGCCTGTCGAGGTCACGCTGACCGGGACGCCGTCCAGGCTGCCGGTATAGGTGACAAACTCCCGGCTGTCCGCCATCAGCTTCGCGCCGTCCAGGTACTGCGCAATCTTGGCGCAGCGCTTGGGGTCGCCCGGTAAAATGACATACCGCCCGACATCGCCCTTTCCGACCTGGATATGATATTGCTTGTCCTCACGCTCGGAATATTTCATATTTGACACTCCCCTCAATTTGGATTTCTTATCCTTATTTTACCCGTTTCCGGCGGTGCTGTCAAACAGAAAAGAGACTCCGCGAAAACCTTCGCGGAGCCTCTGATGTTTAGTTCTGTTTCCGAACGATGCTGTAATCGTCTCCCGTTTGATAATACGGGCATGTTTTCGCCTGCATGACGCGCAGGAAATCATCCTCATCCAGCATCAGCGCGCAGGCATATTCGTCAAATTCTTCATCATAAACGCCGTTGCGGCAGGTTTCACATTCCATCAGTTAAAGTACACCAGCTCTTCCTCCGGCTTTTCGGCAGGCTCAATGCTGGTGGCATACAGCACCGGGCCGTCGCCGCGGTACTGCGGATAATACTCGACCGCGACTTTGGCTGTAACCGTCACCCAGGATTCCTGTTTCAGCTGCTTAGCCTGCTTGGAGCGGCAGATAAACCCGATAAACGTCACATCGTCCGCACAGCAGACCATCCCGAACCTGCCAGGTACAAAATCGTCCTCCGGGAAGTTTTTACCCCGGTAGACCATGCCCTTGATTTTCACCGTTTTGCCCTCGTACTTGGCGGGGTCGTTCATCGCGTCCATGTACCACAGGCCGTAGTCCAGGTCGGAAATCTCAACGACGGGTGCGTCCAGGTCGAACGGGGGCGGCATGCCTTCGGCGTAGTCCTCGGAATTGCCGTCGGTATCCTCCAGGAAAATGGTAGCGCGCGGGTTCATGGCGCGGATGTTCTTGGAACGGATAAACGCCTTTGCCGCATCAGTGCAGCGGTTGAACACAACCAAATCGGCAAAAGCGATATGCCCCAGCATTTTCGCGCCCATGTTGTTCACGTACATTTCAAAGGTTTCGGCGTTGATGGAGTTGACCACCTGATAGAGCTGCCACTCCCGCGGGAACGCGACATCCAGCGTGTCGGTGGGCCACATGCCGTTGTATTCAATGACAACGCGGTCGGGGCGGTGCTTGCGCGTCAGCAGTTGGCAATAGGTGCGGGTGAGCGCGTTCTGGTCCTCAATCGTGACCGCAACCGTGTTGCAGCGCCTGAGGAAAACCTCGTCAAACTCCTCAATCCCCTCCTCGCAGAGCAGAAGGAGGGTCTTTTCGTCCTGCGTAAAGTTCTCGTCGGACAGGATTTCACGGATAAAGGTCGTTTTCCCGCCCTCTAAAAAGCCTGTAAACAGGTATACCGGAATTTCCATGCGTCACACCCCAAACAGTTCCGCGAGACGGTCCTCGTCCAAATCCGAGCCAATTACGCACAGGCGTCCGGTATAATCCGCGCTGCCTTTGCGGATTTCGGGCGCGCCGGGAACGTAGTCAAAGTGCAGCCAGCCGCCGTCTGCGCAGGGGACAATGCCCTTCGAGCGCAGGACGGTGCCGAGCGTGATATCGCCCAAGCCGGTAAGCGCGGCGGAAAGCTCCGCTTCGGTGAACTTCTTCGGCGTTTCACGGCCCCAGCTCTGGAATACCTCGTCGGCATGATGATGGTGGTCGTGGTCGTGACAGCCGCAGGTGCAGTGCTCGTCATGCTCGTGATGGTGGTGCTCGTGGTCGTGATGATGCTCGTGATGATGCTCATGCTCGTGGTCATGATGGTGCTCATGGTGATGCGCTTCCTCAATCTCCTTGAGCAGCTCAGCCGCCAGCGAATGGCTCGCCGACATGGTTTCCAGCAGCTGCGCGCCGGTCAGCTCATCCCACGGGGTCGTAACAATGCGCGCGTTCGCGTTATGACCGCGCAGCAGTGAAACGCACTCATCCAGCTTTTCCGCTTTCATCGTCTGGGTACGGCTCAGGATAACCGCGCCTGCGTGTTCAATCTGGTTATTAAAGAACTCGCCGAAGTTCTTCATATACATTTTCGTTTTGGCAGCGTCGGCAACGGTTACAAACGCGTCCAGCTCCACCGGCTGGTGCTCGGCAACGCCCTGCACCGCGTGGATAACATCCGAAAGCTTGCCAACACCGGACGGCTCAATCAAAATGCGGTCGGGGTGGTAGGTGGTAATGACCTCCTCCAGCGCCTTGCCGAAGTCGCCGACCAGCGAGCAGCAGATACAGCCGGAATTCATCTCGGTAATCTGGATACCGGCTTCCTTCAGGAAACCGCCGTCAATGCCGATTTCGCCGAACTCGTTCTCAATCAGGACGACCTGTTCCCCGGAAAGCGCCTCTTCCAGCAGCTTTTTAATCAGGGTTGTCTTGCCCGCGCCGAGAAAGCCGGAAATAATATCAATTTTAGTCATTGCAAAGCACTTCTTTCTATGATAAATTTTCCTTACTTATAATCATACCCACTCGGCGTGGAAAATACAAGCCCTAAATTGCCGAAAATGAGAAGGATTCTCATTCTTTATTCGGCAGTTTTCAAAACCAGCGGGATTTCATTCTTGCGGCGAAACCGCAGGTATTGTTAATCATTCAAGCCGCTTGCCTGATAGAGGTCATAAAAGTGATGGGTCGGGCCGCAGCCCCTGCCCAGCGCCAGGGAATGCCGGATTGCTGTGGTAACATACTGCTTCGCCCGCTCGACTGCCGTGGGGATATCCGCTCCCCGCGCAAGGTTGGCAGCAATCGCCGAGGACAGCGTGCAGCCCGTACCGTGGGTATTCTTGGTGTCAATGCGCTCGGAGCGGAAGGAAAAGAAGCGCTCACCGTCAAACAGCGTATCCTCCGCGTCGCCCAGCGCGTGCCCGCCCTTGACAAGCACCGCACGGCAGCCCATCTGACGGATGGACTCGGCGGCTTTCCGCGCGTCCGCGGCCGACTCGATTTTCATGCCGGTAATATGCTCGGCTTCAGGGATGTTCGGGGTAAGGATATCGGCCAGCGGCAGTACCTCCCGGATGAGCGTACCGACCGCGTCGGGGTTCATCAGCGGACAGCCGTTCTTGGCATACATTACCGGGTCCATCACAACGTTTTCGGGGTGGTATTCCCGCAGCTTGTCCGCGACCGCCCGCATACAGTCCGGGGTGGACAGCATGCCGATTTTGACCGCGTGGGGTGGGATATCTTCAAATACCGCATCCATCTGCGCCGCAATCATGTCGGGGGTAACGTCCTGGATCTGAATGACGCGGGCGGTGTTTTCGGCAACGACCGAAACAATCACGCTCATGCCGAACACGCCGTGCGCCGAAAAGGTTTTCAAATCGGCCTGGATGCCCGCGCCGCCTGAGCAGTCCGAGCCTGCAATGGTAAGTGCTGTTTTCATAGCTCTGTAGCCTCCATCGTGTAAAGAATCAGCAGCGTGCCGTTTTCCACCGAAACCTCGGCGGCGCTGCCGGTAAATTCGTTGCTGACCCCGACGGGGTAAGCGTTGGTCATGGTGTAGTTGTCCAGGTGATACTTCAGCCCGGATTCACAAACGCCGGTGCTTTCGGTTGTCATTGAGAACACCGAAAGATATCCCTTGGAATCGGCGCGAAACCGGATACACCCGTTATGGATTGCCGTAAAGACCTCATTCTGACCGACCAGCCAGCCGCGCTGCCCTGCCTGTGCCAGCATCACCAGGTTTTGCAGGTTGGCAATCGTATGGTCGGTGCGCCCGCCGGTACCGCCATAAATGGCAAACCGCTCATAGCCCCGCTGCTGACCGAGCAGAATCGCGGACAGGGTGTCTGTCTCATCCTTGATGGGGTTCAGTCGGACAAGATTCGGATGGTCGGGTACTTCGCGGAGCGAATCAAAGTCCCCGATCACCAGATCAGGCGTCAGGCCGTGCACGCGCAGGGTTTCAAAGCCGCCGTCCGCCGCAATCAGCAAGTCGCCGGGGCGGGGGCATGGCGGGACTGAGGACGGCTCCCCCGCGCCGACGATATAGCACAGCGCTTTATTCATAAGCCATATCCCAGAACGCAAGTTCATGCGCACTCGAGGTGCGGAAAATGTCGCTAAGCCGTTCTTTGCGCGCGTCCGGCAAATCCCGGCACAGCGCCTCGGTATACGCGCCCAGCCGGTCGCAAACCGCGCGGTAGCCTTCCCCGGTGTATTCCCTGATGACGTACCAATAGGGCAGTTTGCACACATCCGGATAGTTCGCCAGAAGCTTGTCAAATATATAGAAATAGCTCATGGTGCAGGGCAGGGTTGCCATCATGATTTCGGGCACGCCGCCAATGGCCGCTTCCCCCAGCATATAGCGGGTGTAATCCCGGCAGGCGGGCTTGGCCGGAGTCCGTTCGACCTGCTCCTCAGTAATGCCGTGTTCCGCCAGCCAGCGCACCCGCGACGCCGATTCATGGTCAGTGACGAATCCCAGCTGGCTGTAAAAGGCGCGGATATCGCGGTAAGTTTCGGATTTCTGAATTCCTATCCCGAAAACCCGCGCGTATTCGCGGAGATAAATGGAGTCCTGGACAATGTAACTCGTGAATTTTTCTTCCGGCAGCCTGCCGGTGTGCAGCTCCTCTAGGAATGGGTGGCGCAGGCAGGCGTCCCAGATATCCATGGAGTTTTCAACCGTTTTGCGGATAAATGACATGAATTGTTTCCTCCCCTGAAAATAAAAAAGATGCTTCGGAGGAAGCACCGGAAACAATGATGGGTTCCGATTTACTTCCTACGCCGGTCTTAACCGTCAGGTTCAAGGGTCGGGCACCGTGCCCCTCTCAACTCCGGAGGAGTTCCCCTGTAAATCTGTTGTTTTTTATTATACCACAGTCCCGCCCAAAAGCAAGGCATTTTTCGGCGGGGCGGGGATTCCATGCGTGATAATGGTTTGTATCCTTTCGGTGAGGCGCACACGGTATTTGAGTGAGTTATATAATGGTCCCCTTGTCAAGACCCGGCGTAGAAAAAAGCATGTGAACCATTTTTTTCAAAACCGACTGATATGGTATAAAAAAGTAGTACGGTCTTGCTTAAATATTAGTGATTAAATCGCCGATGGTATCCCGGCATATGTCTACTTAGAGCAATCGGCGAAAAGCGATTCACAAACAGCGGGAAGAAGAGGTATAATGAGTCCGAGGTGAAAAAGGATGTT
>CAJUJQ010000051.1 GCA_910586575.1 uncultured Clostridia bacterium
ATTTTTTCTGAATTTTTTCCTCAATTCCCCCTTGACTTCATACCACTGGACTTACACAAGGTTTCTGTATCGGGGCCACGCCCCTTGGAACCTGCGCCGCCCCGCCGCAGGCCATACCTGCGGGCACGGCGCGGAATTCCATGTTTTTTGCCCCTGCCCATATGGACAAATCCGACAAAATTTGATATAATACAATTCAGGTGGAACCGCCCCGGCTCTGTCTTATTTTTCCTACGTATCAACAACCGGTCAAACAAGCACGAAGGAGCAGTCGAGCTATGAATAAAATTGTCTATGTCGGCAAGCATGCGCTTACCATGGCAGTCTCCCGCCATCTGCACAACAGTTGGGAATTGATCTACTGCACCAGCGGTAACGGCAAAATGATCTTCGGCGACGCCACCCTAGAATATGCCGCAGGCGATATCACGATTATCCCGCCCCTTCTGCCACACTCCAACATCAGCGAAAACGGTTTTACGAATATCCATATGAATCTGATTGATTCCACCCTCACCCACACCGAGCCGTTGATTATCCCAGCCGATTCCAACGGCTTTCTGCTGGATGCCTTCACGGCTTCCTTCCACTACTTTTCAAGCGGCGCCGCGGGTTATCAGACCTTACTGCCGCTTTATGGGCAGCTGGTCGTCTCGACCCTGGCGCTCTCGCAGCCGAACTATCAGCACAGCGAGGTCATCCAGAAGATCGAAAACGACATCCTGCAAAACTACCCAGACTGCGGCTACGACCTGAACGCCTTTCTCGGCAGCCTGCCGTTCAACATCGAATACCTGAAGAAGCTTTTCAAGAGGGCCACCGGCCTGACGCCCCATCAGTACCTGATTGACAAGCGGCTGGAAAACGCGGCCAGCACACTTGCCACCTACTGCGGAAAGGGCAATATTTCGGAGACCGCGCGGCTGTGCGGGTTCAGCGACCCGCTGTATTTCTCCCGCATGTTCAAGAAGAAATACGGGGTGTCGCCGCGCAGCTACAGCCCTCCGGATTTGCCGCACGGCGCGGCCGGTTCCGACAGCGTAAAAATTATGATCTAAGGCGTTTCACCTCGGTATAGGCCAGCACGAAGGGTGCTACGCCCTTGGCGTCGTTCTCCACGACCGGCTCCGAGATGTAATATTCATACGAGCCGTCCCTGCGCCGGTTATTTTCCGGGCCGAGGCCCGCCACCAGACAAATGCCGCCCAGGTTCAGCCCGGTTTCCGTAACGCTCAGATATTTTTCGACAATGCCGTGGAAGGTTTTCTGCCCTTTCGCGGCATATCCTTTTTCCAGCAGCCCGAGCCGCGCGCCCTTCAGCATCGCGTAGGCCATCATGGCGCTGCCGCTGGTTTCCAGGTAGTTGCCTTCCCGGCCGCCCTGGTCGGGCACCTGCCAGTAAAGCCCGGTATCCGGGTCGGCGTAACGGCCAACCGAAGCCATCAGCTCAGTGAAGATGGGCACAAGCTTGTCCTTTCCCGCGCCGTCCGGCAGGATTTCCGTCAAATCCGCCAGCGCAACGGCGAACCAGCCCAGCGACCGCAGCCAGAAATTCCTGGAGCAGCCGGTTTCCGGGTCGGCCCAAAACGCGCTCCTGGACGCGTCATAGCCGTGGAAGTACAGCCCTTTGTCTTTGGAGAACATCTTTGCCCGGACGGTTTGAATCTGCCCGACGGTATCCGAGAAATCGCCGTCCCCGAAGTGCTTTTCATAGAGCGCGTAGAACGGCTGCGCCATATAGATCCCATCCAGCCAGACCTGGTTCGGGTAAATCTGTTTGTGCCAGAAATTGCCCTCGGCGGTGCGGGGCTGCTGCCTGAGCTGTGCCATCAGGCGTTCCGGCGCTTTGCGGTATTTTTCATCCCGGGTCCGCCCATACAGGGCGAACAGCACCCGGCCCTCGTTGATGTCGTCCAGGTTGTTGGCCTCCGGCTTGAAGGTCCGGATTTCCCCGTCCCCGCTGACAAAATGGTCGATACATTCCCGGACAAACGCAAAATAGCGCTCCTCACCGGTAATGCGGGCCATTTCGGTCAGCGCGGTCAGCATACAGCCGTCAATATAGTTCCATGACGCCTGCTTCCCCTCCCGGATTTTCTCCATGTTCCAGACGGTGCGTTCCGGGGTCGATTCCTCCACCAGCCGCAGGATGAAATCGTCAATTTTTTTTATAATCCATCGTCAAAGCCTTCCGACACAATGTCGTCATAATGGTTTGCAATCAGCTGTCTGCCCCGCGCACCCTCGACGCGGACATTTTTCATGTGAATCTGCTTAACATTGTCGAGGTAAAGCCCCAACCGGCATCGCTCCTCGGCGAAATTCTGCATAGAGGGGATACCGGGCTTGGCGTCCCCGGCAAAGGACACGCTGACATTCTCGAAAACGACCTCATCGATGGGGCTTTCCGGCAGGCCGTCGATATAGCAGGCGGCGACCTCCGCGCCGGTGCATTCCAGGTTGCGGAACGCGAACGCGCCCAGGTGCGGGGTACGGTTGTCCACCGGCAGGTGCTCGCGCGACCAGACATATTCGGTGAAGCGGTCGGGGTCGCAGCAGTTGTACCACATATTGATGACCACCGGCGTCAGCACCTTGTCCATACGGATATGGTCGAACAGTACATTCGTAATGATGCTGTCCCTGCCGCGCCCACGGCGGGTTTTAATGCGCAGCCCACGGTCGGTCGCGAAGAAATAGCAGTGTGTCACGCTCAGGTTGCGGATACCGGCGGACAGCTCGCTGCCCAGCGTCACCGCGCCGTGCCCGAACTCCATCAGGCAGTTGCGGATGATATGATGGTCGGCGGGGGTTTTATACTTCTGCGCCATCTCGAACTTGCCCGCCTTGATGGCGATGCAGTCGTCGCCGACCGAGAAGCGGCAGCCAATGATATTCACGCCGTCGCAGCTTTCGGGGGCGATGCCGTCGGTATTCGGGCTATCCTTGGGCGCGGTTACCAAGCAGTCCAGCATCAAAAAATCCTGCGAATAGAACGGGTGCAGGTGCCAGGAGGGGCCATTCGCGACGGTAATGCCGTGCAGCGTGACCCCCTTGCAGTGGTTCAGGAACATCACGCGCGGCCGCGCCGCCGGGAATTCCTTGAAGCCTTTCCACCAGCCGCCGTTCTGCCCGTTGCCGTCCACCGTGCCTTTGCCGACAATGGCAATCTCCTCGGCGTTCACCGCCTGGATCAGCGACTGATACGCGTCCTGCTCCAAGCCCTCGAAGCTTGCCATCAGCAACTCCTTGCCAGTCACCGGGTCGGTGACGGTCTTGGGGATGATGGGGTAACGCTCCCGCGCGGCCGAGCCGAGCAGGGACGCGCCCTCGCAAAGCTCGATGGTCATATGGCTTTTGAGCGAAAGCGGCAGGGTCAGATACGTCCCTTCCGGGAACAGCAGCCTGCCGCCCTTGGGCAGGAAGTTGATTGCCGCCTGAATCGCGCCGGTATCCTCGTGCACGCCGTCGCCCTTCGCGCCGAAGTCCCGCACGTCAATGCAGCAGGACTCAGCCGCGGTATGCACCGCCGTCTGTTCCTCCGCGCCGGAATCAAAGCGGACGGCAACCGTATAATCGGTATCCGGCTTCAGGCCGAACAGGGAAAAAACATTCGTTTGGCTGCGGAGGCGCTCCTCCCCGTCCACCAAAACGGCATATGCGCCGGGGGCATAATAAGGGGTTGTGCTTTCCAGCTCGAAGCACGCCGAGCTGCTCCCGCAATAAAGCATTTTAATCATGTTTCAAACCTCTTGTTGATTTCGCCGCGTCGTGGATGATGCTGGAAAGCGTGTGCTTCGCCTTCAGCAGCAGCAGGTCGAATACCAGGTAAAACAAGCCAAACAGCACCGGCTCCACGCCCAGCGGCACGGTATCGACCGCGCCAGTCATTTGAATAATCGCCAGGTTAATGAGATTGTACAGGGTATAAACCAGGAACAGCACCACATAGGCATACAAAATATTCAGCGGGAAGGTGATATACCCCTTCTTGGGGAGCATCATCCAGCGCGCGTTTGCGCCCGGCGTTTTTTCAAAAAAGCGCAGCACCGGGTTGGTCAGCATGTCGGTGACAATGCCGAGCGCCATGCCGGTGACAAACAGCAGGTCCAGCAGATCCGCCAGATAGCCGCTAAGCCCCCAGATAAAGAAAAAGCACGTGGCAGCCGCGAACCAGAACTTGATAAACAGCAGCCTGCCATATTCCGGGATTTTCAGTTTCGGGCCGGAACGGTACTTGCGCAGCTCCTCCTCGGATACCTCCGGTGAATTGGACTCGTCGGCCTCCGCCAAATCGTCCACCGCCTTGGTATGTAGCTTATAATAATCGGTCTGCTTGCTGATTTCGGGCTTTTGCCTTTGTTTCCGTTTGCTCATGAGAACTCCTATCACGGCAGCCGGAAGGCGGGCTGCGCCCCCCGGCACCGTCATGATCCCTGGTTCTTTCTTATTCTTCGCCGCTGATATCGATCGCGCCCATGCTGCCGTTGTCGCCGACCTCAATCGAGGTCTTAACCCTGCGCAGCATCTTGGAGTAGACCGGCAGCAGCGCAATCAGCACCATCGCAATGCACAGAATGGTAATATGGATTTCCAGATACCATTCCGCGTAGGCGATATACGAGGTTGAGGTCGTCACCACAATTGGGTTGTCCGGCCGCGAAATCGCCGCGAAAATCGCGCTGATATAGTACGCGTCCGCAAATATGATAATGCCGAACATCACGAACATCAGCACCAGCATCGGCACATTGACCTTTTTCCGGTAAGGGAACGCGTTCAGGAAGCACATGAAAGAGAGCATCGAGAACAGCATGGTCGCAAACCCGGCAAGGCCCATGCCGCTGCCCTGGATCCGCGCGGTCGTGTCCGAGATATACATCAGCTTCATCGAATAGAACACGAACGCGACCACAACCACAGCAAGGGGAATCATCTGCGGCCTGCGCTTGATGGAAACCAGGAATTTGCGCCACATTTCCTTCAGCCCGCCATTTTTCTTATTCTCCATCCTCACTCACCCTTCCTGATTGCATTGGTGGTCTCCTTGTCGAAGAAATGCTTCCGCTCAAAGGAGAAGGAAGCCGTATCGCCGCGCCTGTAATCACACCAGCCCTTGAGCTTGGCGGAGATTTTCAGCTTCGCCGAGCTGGAACCGCCGATATGCCCGTGCACCAGCGTATTCATGCCGAGGTTTTCGTTGGTGTCCACCTTGACCGGGACTTCCTTGCCCAGCACGACGTTTTCAGGCCGCACGCCCAGGATAATTTCCCTGCCCTGGTAGGCTTTCAGCCGCGCCTGCTCCTCCGCGTCCAGGCTCACCCGGAAGCCCTCGCCCTGAAGCGAACCACTGTCTACGCGTACGTCAAAGAAGTTCATCGGCGGCAAACCAATGAAGCTTGCCACGAACACGTTTGCCGGGGAGTCGTACAGCTCCAGCGGGGTACCCACCTGCTGCACGTGCCCCATGGACATGCAGACAATCCGGTCGGCGAGTGTCAGCGCCTCGGTCTGGTCGTGGGTGACGTAAAGCATGGTTGCCTTCAGCCGCTTGTGCAGCAGCAGGATTTCCCGGCGGGTCGCGCCGCGCAGCTTAGCATCAAGGTTGGAAAGCGGCTCGTCAAACAGGAACACCTTGGGGTTCCGCACGATGGAGCGGCCCATTGCCACGCGCTGCCGCTGTCCACCCGAAAGCTGGGCGGGCTTTTTGTTCAGCTGGCTGGTCAGTCCGAGGATTTCTGCCGCCGCCAGCACCTTTTTATGGATAACGTTGGGGTTTTCCTTGCGCAGTGTCAGGGAAAACGCCATGTTTTCGTAAATGGTCATATGGCCGTACAGCGCGTAGCTCTGGAACACCATTGCCATATCACGGTCCTTTGCCGGGGTCGCCGTGATGTCCTTGCCGTCCAGCAGCAGCTTGCCCTTGGAGATATCCTCCAAACCAGCCACCATGCGCAGGGTCGTGGATTTGCCGCAGCCCGACGGGCCGACCAACACGATCAGTTCGCCGTCCTTGACATCCAGGTTGAAGTCAAAGACCGCCTGAACACCGTTGTCATAAATCTTGTCGATATGCTGCAAGTTCAGCGTTGCCATGTCTCCGCCTCCTTATGTACTCTGCATCCCGAGGGATTCCAGATGCTCTGAAAGCTCCCGGCACCGGACGAAATTCACCGCCGCCGACGCAATCAGGCAGGCCGCGGAAAGCACCAGGCAGGCAACGACATAGGTAAACTGCCCGCCCTGCATGACAATGACCGGCTCCCCATTCACCAGCGTGGTTGCCGCGTGCGCCCGCATCGGGATAATGAAAATCCGGACGATCTGGAGCGCGCCGATCACGGCCAGCAGGTAGGAATAATTCTTCTTATAGTTCTTGACCCCTTCGGACGAAAGGAACACCGCAAGCATGAACACCAGGTTATACACACAGGTTATACACAATGGAAGCGCCGATAAGAATGTTATAATAATACACGTCCACGTCGGACTGGTAGATGCTTACGAAATACAAAACGTCGAACAGGATGCCGAGGATTGCGAGGGATGAGGAAAGCGAATTTTTGATAAACCGCATCCGGTCCCTTTGGATGGTGCGTTCTTCCGAAATCATGCGGCTGTCCCCCTTCCTTGTTCAACCAGCTGCTGTTATTCTTTCATAAGGTTCGCCTTCCAGAACGCGTTTGCTACCAGCAGCGCGCCCGCCAGAAGCAGCAGGGCAAACACCGCGTAGTGCAGATCGAACCAGAAGGTGGACTCGGTATAGAGGGTGCCCCACAGCTCGGCGTGCTCCTTGAGCGCCGCGAAGTCCACCTCCAGGAACTGTGCCCGGAAAATCTGGATATAGTGATGGCCGAACAGCGTGTTTGCCACCGCCCCGACCGCGAACAGGCCGGTTGCGATATAATTGCCGAGGTAATATTTTCTGCGGCAGTGCGTGTTGGTGATGAACAGCAGCACGCCCAGCAGGATTTGCCCGATGCTGTAAACCAGGAAATACCGGTTGAACTCCTGCATATTGTAATAGACAATGGAGCCGGGGACATCGGTCTGGTATACGTTGCTGGGGTTCCGCATGGTGTCGTAAAGGCTGTCATACAGATCGGTCATGATTCCGAGCGTGTAGAGGAAAAATATCGCACTCACAATGATAGCCGCCAGACAAATCATTTTTTGCGCAGTCAACTGCTTTTTATACATGACGGCCTCCTCCCTGGGAAATCACATTCCAGCCGTCCCGGGGGCCTTGTGCCCCCGGGGGTTGGAGAATGAATAATAAAAGTTAGCTCAGCGTATCGTAGTAGGCCAGCGCGCGGTTCCACGCGTCCTGCTTGATGGCGAGGTACTGCTTGCCGGACCATGCGCCGGACACGGTTTCCACCGCGCTCTGCGCGTTCTGGATTGCCGGGTCGGTGTAGCCCGAGGTGATGATGTTCACCAGCATATTTTCGCCGTCCTTCTGCTGGTTAAAGCGGTTGGTCAGCTCGGTATAGCCGCTGATGGTGGAATTTTCCACGCTCGTGGTCGGCAGCACCGACGGCACAATCGTGTACCACGCATTGTCGGCAACCGCAAGCGCCGGGTGCTTGATGGTACCCTGGGCAATCGCGTTGGAGATATGGCCCGCGCCCTCCTGGCCGACCGCGTGGGTGCACTGGTACTCAAACGACTGGCTCTTGATGAACGACAGGGTTGCGCCCAGGTAGAAGCGCGCGTAGTTGGTATAGTTGCCGGAGGCCTTATCCCACAGCTCGGCAATCGCCGCGTCGGAAACGACCGGCATTTGCTGTCCGTTAAAGTTAAAGGTGACATAGCTGCCGTCGGCGTTGGTCTTGATGAACGCGTCCGGGCCGTAGCTCATCAGGATGCGGCCCTTGTCGGAGTACGCGAAGTCGATGAGCGCGAGCGCCGCGTACAGCTTATCCTGGTTGTCGCCGACGCCGGCCTTGGAGATGCCCCAGCCGTCGGTCTTGACCGAGCGCCAGGATTCGGTAAAACGCATGTATACGCCGTCCTCATTCGTGCCGTCGTACCAGCGCGCCACCGGGACCATCGCCGCCATGTACTTCTCGCCCTCCTGGAGCTTGGTCTCGTTGTAGATGGTCTGTGTCTGGTTGTAGTCGTAGTGCATGAAGCCGAGGTCATTTTCCAGATAGGTCGCCGAGCTTTCGGAGGACATATCCATAAACGCCTTGGAAATCAGCCCCTCCCTGGCCATCGCGTTCATGCGCTCCATCGCCTGATAGGTATCCTCTTCCATACGGGCGTCGTGCATTGCGCCGTCCGCGCCGACATAGAGGTAATCCTGGCGGGATTCCAGGCCGCGCACGCCAAACAGCGTACCGGCAAAGCGGAACATATCGACACGGCGCTGGTTGTTGTCGTCCTCGCGGGAGAACAGGCCCTGTACCGAATCGGTGCCGTTGAGTGTCTGCGGGTTGGCAATCACGCAGCGCAGCAGCGCGACAAGCTCGTCGGCATCCCATGCCGCGTTTTGTCCGACAAACAGGTCGGCGCGGTTGGTGCCGTAGTAGCCGAAATAAGCGTTATCGATGTACTCGCGGAGCATGTTGACCGCAGTCACGCCGTCAATCGCGCCGGTCACGGCGTTCATATTGGCAATGATGTTGCCCACGTTATCATAATTCTTGGTGACGGTTTCGGTGCCGCTGCCGTCGGCGGTCACAACCTCAACGTCCACCTTGCCCGAAGTCGGCATATAAGGCTCGTACGCCACCACGCCCAGCGTGTTGCTTGCGCTGGCGGTAAACGCGCCCTCGCCGTTGAGCAGCTTCTCGACCCAGTCCACGCGCATCAGCGGCATACGCTCGATGTCGTCTACGCCGTCAAAGTAAGGGCTGAAGTAGATGGCGCCGGTATCGGTATTGCCGGTGATGGACAGCCGGACGATCGGGTTGGCGTCCAGATATGCCTTGAAATTCGGCATCATGTTGAGGTACTCGGCGATATTGACGACCGTCCCGGCCTCGCCTGCCTCGGTCAGCTTCAGGGCGGTGCCGCTCACCATATCGACTTCGTTCAGGCGTTCCTTCCAGTAGTCGAATTCCTTGTTCGCGCTGTTGCCCTGGTATTTGTCCTCAAAAGTAATGCCAAGGGTATTCTGTACCTCAACCCAGGCCGGCCTCAGCTCGCCCGCGTTGTAGGACTTGCCGTCCGCCAGCGTAATGCCCTCGCCCGCGGTTTCCGCGTCGAAGGACAGGCCGGTCTTGACGCTGTTATAACCGGTCGCCATGCGCAGCACGGTGCCGTTTGCAAAGGCCAGGCTGCCCGCTGCGGCGGCTTCCTGCCCGCCTGCGGTATCCGCCTGCTGCCCGCCGCCGGTGCCTGGCGTGCCGGGGGTGCCGTCCTCCATGACCGTAATCCTGGGGCCGCAGCCCGACATCAGGCTGACAAGCATCGCGGGAAGGAGAAGAAACGCGGCGATTGATTTCATCTTTTTCTTCATAATAGCAAATCCACCTTCATTCTTGATTCGTAAAACCTCTCTATTAGACCTGTTCGGAAACCAGGGGCGCGCCGGATGCCGTGAGAATTTGCCGTCAGAATGAGACGGCTTTCCGCAGGAACCCGGGCGGATTTCAAGGGGGAGGCGGCACATCCTGGCGGCAAAGGCTCACGGCAGACGGCGCGCCGATCGTTTTCGGATATCATTCCTTGACGCCGCCTACATTGACGCCCTTCGCAAAATATTTCTGGATAAACGGATAAATAATCAGAATGGGGACGATGGAGCAGACAATCAGCGCGTAGATCACCGAGTCCGAAGCGAACGCCTCGTTCCAGCCCGCCATGGTTTCGGGGTCGGTGTACTGCTCCAAGCGGAGACGGATAAACACCTGGAGCGGGTGCTCGTTGGAATTGGAGAGCATCTGGCGCGCCCAGAAATAGCCGTTCCAGCGCGAAATGGCGAAGAACAGCGCCACCGTGGCGATTGTCGATTTGCTCATCGGGATATAGACCTGGCTCAGCACCTGGAACTCGCTCGCGCCGTCCACAATAGCGGCCTCCTCAATCTCGGAAGGCACGCCCTCGAAGGCGTTGCGCAGCAGGATGATGTTCATTGCCGCCATACCCATCGCGATGACCACGAGCCATTTGTCGTCCATGATGCCGACCGCGTTAAAGACATCCTTGGTCGCCAGGTAGTTCAAATACTGCGGCACAATGCCCGCCGGGAACCACATGGTAAACACCAGGAAAAAGTTGAAAAACTTGCGGAACAGCAGCCGCTTTTTGGACAGTGCGTACGCGCCGAGGATGGCGGTCAGCATCGACCACAGCGTGCCGTAAAGGGTCAGGAACAGCGTGTTAGAGTACGCGTTCCAGAACATATTGTCCCCGAACATCCGCGCGAACGCGTCGAACTGTACCTCCTTGGGGAACAGGACGATTGAGCCGTACTCAACCGCCTGCCGCCCGCTGATGGACGCGGAAACCGCGTAAACAAACGGGTACAGGCAGCTCAGCGCGAACACGGTGAGCAGGGTGTAGCTGATAATCTTAAAAACCAGCTCTGAAATCTCCAGTTTTCGCTTCATAGCACCCTCCCGTTAATACAGCGACGTATCGGACGCCTTGCGTGCAATCGTATTCGCGCCGATGACCAGCAGCATACCGATGACATTGTTCATCATTTCCGCCGCGGCCGCAATGCCAACGCCCGCGCCGATGCCTATGCCGTTCCGGTTCGCGAAGGTGGAGACCACGTCGGCTGTGACATAGGTGTTGGGGTTATACAGCAGCAGCACCTTTTCATAGCCGATGTTCAGCAGCGAGCCGATACGGGTAATCAGCATGATGACGATGGTGGACAGGATGCTCGGCAGCACCACATAGCGCATCTGCGCCCACTTGTCCGCGCCGTCGATCTGCGCGGCCTCGTAGCTGGTGGGGGAGATGGCGATAATCGCCGCGAAAAAGACGATGCTGTCATAACCCGCGCTCTCCCAGATGCCGCTGATCTGGTAGATCGAGCGGAAGAAGGACGGGATATTCAGCAGGCCCGCGTTCGCGACCTCCGGGCTGACAAACCCAATATTGGAAAGGAACTGGCTGACGATGCCCATACCGGTGGTCAGAGAGCCTTGCTTGACCAGCATGGTCACGAGCGAGGTCATAACAACGGTTGACATGAACTTCGGCAGGTAGGTGAGCACCTGGTAGACGCTTCTCGCGGCGTTCGACCGGATCTCATTGAAAAACAGCGCCAGGATGATGGGAATCGGGAAGCCGAAGCACAGCCCGTAAAAGCTGAGGATAAACGTGTTTCTCAGCGCCCTCCAGAACTCGATGGAAAGGCCGTCCCCGCCAATCAGCAGCCGCTTGAAGTACGAGAAGCCGGAAAACAGCTGCTGCGAAACGGGCACAACGTTGTCCGACACCTTGAAGCACCCCAGCAGCTCGTACATTGGGAAATAACGCCAGAACAGGAATACCAGGAGCATCGGGATCAGCATGACGTACAGCCGCCAGTCCTTGGCGATGGTCAGGCCGACGCGGCGCCAGTAGTGCTTTTCCACATCGTCCCTTACCGCCTGTTCAGGGCTGATCCGGTAGCTTCCGTGCTCCTTGTCATATTCGAGGAAATCCGCTGCCCTAACTTTCATAATTTACCTCCTTTTTTTGCCCCTCCTCCGCGTGGAGGCGGAGAAGGTAATGTTTTTGATCTTCATAGACACCGTCCAGCTTATGCGCTATCCAGATGATCACAAGAGTAAAGACGAAGGACAGGCTGTCGGTCGTGAAGAAACCGAC
This sequence comes from uncultured Clostridia bacterium, assembly GCA_910586575.1. Lineage (GTDB taxonomy): Bacteria > Bacillota > Clostridia > Oscillospirales > Butyricicoccaceae > QXXE01. The sequence goes on from CAJUJQ010000051.1 coordinate 11,776, forward strand.
CACGCCCTGCGGCGCCACGCCCCGCGCAACCGCAACCGCCGCCCTTCCAGCCTGCATGAGCAGCAGCACCAGCGCGGGGAACACCAGGCAGAGGCTGCCGGTACGCACCCGTTCCTTGCCTGCCGCCCTGAGCAGGGGAACCGCCAGCACCGAAAACAGGTTGCCGGCGATATATACAATAAACTGTTCCCGCGTAGCCCCGGAGAACAGGCAGAAAACGAAACCCGCCTCAGCGGCGTGCAGCGCCCCCCACGCGCCCCAGCGCATATAGACGATGGAAGCCATCGCCGCCGCGAGCGACACCGTATACGGCTGCCCGGGGAACCACCAATTGGACGCGCGGACGATGATGAACTCAAACACGGCAAGGGCTGCCGCCAGCAGCCCCAGGTCGATCGCCCGGTATTCCTTCCATGTGCGTTGCTTCGGCATCATATCCCCCTCTTTGCGCAGGGCCGCGCGGCCCCCAAGACAAATGTACAAATCCGACTTGCGCCCGCAAAATTCTTCTGCACACCGCGCGCAAATCATTCCAATAAAATCCCAAATTAGCGTTTATTTACAAAATAGTCATAATTTTTTGTGCAAACCGCTCATAATACTTTTCTTTATGCGCTTTTATGTTGGTATTATTATACATGCTTTCATAAATTGTGTATGATAAAAAAGATGAATTTATATACAAAATAGATTTTTTCATCCCGCTGGCTTGTCCGAAAATATCCTTCCGCTTATAATGAATAGAAACCACGCAAAGAGGGAACCGTTTTGAAATTACTCTATCCCGGCGATAATTTACAGGAAGCCTTCGACCGTGCCTGCCCCGGAGAGGAACTCTGGCTGACGGCTGGCGATTACCGCGTGAAATCCGCCATCTTCACACCCGGCCTGGCCCTGTGCGGCGACGGCGCGGACCGCACGCGGATGATCTGGGACGACTACGCGCTGAAGAAAGACAGCAAGGGGCTGGAATATAACACCTTCCGCACCTGGACGCTGGCGGTCTGCGCCGACGGCGTGACCATACGCGGCCTTTCCATTGTGAATAACGCGCTCCGCCCCGAGGACAAGGGGCAGGAGGTCGCGCTGACCGTCTACGGCGACCGCTTCACCATGGAACGCTGCCGCCTGGCCTCCACCCAGGATACGCTGTTCCTGGGGCCGCTGCCGCCTGACCTCATCGAGCGGTACAGGGGATTCCTGCCCGATTGGCTGCGGCAGGACAAGGCGTGCCGCCAGCGCTTTTACGACTGCCTGATTGAAGGGACGGTCGATTTTATTTTCGGCTGCGGCGACGCGGTGTTTGAGAATTGTGAAATCCGCTCCTTATATGAGGTACGCGGCGCGGGGTATGCCGCCGCCCCGGCGCATGGGCTTCCTCAAACCGAGGGCTTCCGCTTTCAAAACTGCCGGTTCACCGCCGCCGAGGGCGTCCCGGATGGCAGCGTCTATCTGGCGCGCCCGTGGCGGGATTACGGGCTGTGTGTGTTCGAACGCTGCGATTACGGTGCGCATATCTCGCCGCTCGGCTTTGACAAATGGAACGATACCCACCGGGACCAGACCGCCCGCTTTTATGAATCGCCATCGGTCAGCGGGCGTGTGCCTTGGGTACGGCAAATCCCTTGATTCTTGGCGTGGCAGCCTGTTACCGCCTTCGTTTTGGTCAATCTGCATAATTCACAATTGCACTTTTTATTTATATTGACGAAAATTTGCCAGCTTTTTCCAAAGAAACCGGCAATTTACCACTGGATTTCCGTCCCGTCTGCGGTAAGATAATATCGTCAGCCGGACAGGGGAACAGCCTGCCGCAGGCGGCGAACCGTGGGCACATGGCCCGTGGGGATTTGTATGATGTATGCAGATACGAAAGGAGGGACAGAACATGTTCCGTACACTTTTTGACGGTATCGTGAGCGCGCGTCTTGACGAGCTGAGCCTCATGGAGCGGGAACTGCTCCGTTCGCGCCAGCAGCGCAAGCAGAAATAAAATGCGCTGATTTCCGGACATAAAAAAAGGCTGTCAACAGCCGCGAAAAAGCCGTCTCACAGGTGGTTCTCAAGCCACTTCGGAGACGGCTTACTTTATTTTTACAGGAAAACTACCGCGTCAAATCCTGCACCCATTTATATTTTCGGAATCGCAGCATCACCCACGGGATTTTCCCAACCTCGTCCAGGCAGGTGCAGGCATACACCGCAAGGGGCGGCCAGTGCAGCACAAACGCGCCGAGCAACGCCAGCGGAATTGCAATGCCCCACATGCATACAATCAGGCTGTACAAATCAAACAGCGTGTCACCCCCGCCGTCCAGCACCCCATTGATGGTCACCGTATTGACACAGCGCCCAATCATGTAAACGGACATAATCACCATCATCCCGGTCAGGTACCCTTGTGCCCGCTCGGTCAGCACCACCATATGAACGGTCAGCGGGGTGACAGCCAGCACCAGGAAGGTCGAGAGGAAGCCAATCCCATAGGAAATATTTTTCAGTTTCACGCCGTAGGCCTTGCCCCTGGCAAGCCTGCCCGCGCCAAGCTCATTGCCGACGATAATGCCCGCCGCAGTCCCGATTCCGTTGCACATGCAGCAAATCAAATCCCGGATGACCGCCGCAACAGAATTGGCGGCGGCAGCGTCGCTTCCCATGTGCCCCATGATTGCGGTATAAGCCGTAAAACCAACACCCCAGCAAAGCGAACCGCCCAAAAGCGGCAGGCATTGCTTGGAAAAATCCGCCCGGAGCAGCTTTGACAGCTTGCCGAACCGCGAAGGGACCGGGCGAAGGTAGGACGCCCCGAACGAAACCGCAATACACAAAACCAGCTCAACCACGCGGGAAATGGTCGTTGCCAGCGCCGCCCCTCGCGCCTGCATCCGCGGCGCGCCCAGCAGTCCGAAGATCAACACCGCGTTCAGGCAGATATTCAGCAAGACCGCGCATGCGCTGATGAAAGCGCCGGGCTTTGCATGGTCTGTAATTTTCATCATTGCCAGATAACACTGTGAAATACCCGTAAGTAAATAGGACCATCCCGCAATACGGAGATAGGCGCTGCCGATCGCTATCAGCGGTTCATCGTGCGTAAAGACGCGCATAAGCAGCCCCGGCGCGCATTCGCACGCCGCGAAGAACAGAATGGACACAATGCCGCAGAAACGGAGGATCATATGAAAGATATCCTCCAGCGTGCGCCGGTCGCCCTTGCCCCAATACTGCGCCCCCAGGACGGAACCCGCCGCGGCAATCGCCGTCAGGAACATATTCTGGATGAACTGTATTTGGGTCGCCTGTGATACGGCGGTCATTTCGTTCTGTTCGACCTTCCCCAGCATCAGCGCGTCAGCGGCGGCAACCGATGCCAGCATCAGGCTTTGCAGGGTAATCGGCAGCGCGAGCCGGACAAGGTTCCGGTAAAACTCTTTTTTTCGGATTGCCATTTTCCATCCTCCTTGCTTGCTGCCTGAATGGCAGTGAGCAAAGTATATCACAAAAAAATGGTAAGTTCTACGACCATTTTACACAGAGAAAACACGAAAAACATGGTATCAGTTGATTTGAATATACAAGTTGTTCAGGCCGCGCCGCATCTTGTTCAAGTGCCTTGCCTGATATCAATCCATGCGCCCGGCAATCATGGTAAATCCCATCCTGCGCGACGTGCCCGCATACATCGGCCGCCACCGTCTTCAGCTGTTCGGAACCGTTCGCCATCGCCACGCCGGCGCCGACGCTTTGCAGCATTTCAGTGTCATTATTGCCGTCCCCGGTTCCCGGCCCCCTATGGACATTATTTTACATCTGGCGCAGCGGGCGCCCTCCACTGCCGGCGCGGCCCGTTTTTTCAGGGCATTTGGGCTGGACTTTTATGCTGTAACCGTATCAAAGGAAGCGTTTTTCAAGGGATGGGATACCGTAGGACGCGGCTTGACGGTTCCGGCACTGTCGTCCCGTTTTTCAGGAAATTCCCGGCTTTTCCTTGACATTTTGCCGCGCTGTAGTAAAATAAAGATACTGCCGCCCCGGCAGAAAAGTGCGTATAAGCCATATACGCCGAAAGGAGAATAGAAATGAAAAACACCGAAAAGACAATGGAAAAGATCGTTGCCCTGTGCAAGGGGCGCGGCTTTGTCTACCCCGGCTCCGAGATTTACGGCGGCCTTGCCAATTCCTGGGACTACGGCCCGCTGGGCGTCGAGTTCAAGAACAACGTCAAAAACGCCTGGCGCAAGAAGTTCGTGCAGGAATCGCCTTATAATGTCGGGCTGGATTCGGCCATCCTGATGAACCCCACCACCTGGGTAGCGTCCGGCCATGTCGGCGGCTTTTCCGACCCGCTGATGGACTGCAAGGACTGCAAGACCCGCCACCGCGCCGACCAGCTGATTGAGGAGCAGTCGGACGAGAACCCCGCGGGCTGGTCGAACCAGCAGATGATGGACTACATCACCGAACATAAACTGGCCTGCCCCAACTGCGGCGGCCATAACTTCACCGATATCCGCCAGTTTAACCTGATGTTCAAGACCTTCCAGGGCGTGACCGAGAACGCCAAGAACGAGCTGTTCCTCCGCCCGGAGACGGCGCAGGGCATTTTTGTCAACTTCCAGAACATCCAGCGCACCACCCGCCGCAAAATCCCGTTCGGCGTCGGCCAGGTGGGCAAATCCTTCCGCAACGAGATTACCCCCGGCAACTTTATCTTCCGTATCCGCGAGTTTGAGCAGATGGAGCTGGAATTTTTCTGCAAGCCTGGAACCGACCTCGAATGGTTCAAGTATTGGAAGGATTACTGCCACAACTTCCTGCTTTCGCTCGGCATCAAGGACGAAAGCCTGCGCCTGCGCGACCACGACCCGGAGGAGCTTTCCCACTACTCTAACGCGACCACCGATATCGAATTCCTGTTCCCGTTCGGCTGGGGCGAGCTGTGGGGCATTGCCGACCGCACCGACTTTGACCTGACCCAGCACCAAAAAACCTCGGGCGTGTCGATGGAATATTTCGACCAGGACGCAAACGAAAAGTATATCCCCTATGTTATCGAGCCGTCTCTTGGCGCCGACCGTGTTACGCTGGCGTTCCTGTGCGACGCTTACGACGAAGAAGTCGTCGGCAAGGACAAGAAGGGCAAGGACGATGTGCGCACCGTGCTCCGCCTGCATCCGGCGCTTGCGCCGTTCAAGGCGGCGGTGCTCCCGCTGTCCAAGAAGCTGTCCGAGCAGGCACAGCCGGTCTGGGAAATGCTGTCCAAGCACTTCCAGGTTGATTTTGACGACGCTGGCTCCATCGGCAAGCGCTACCGCCGCGAGGACGAAATCGGCACGCCGTTCTGTGTAACCGTCGATTTCGACACCGAAAATGACGGCTGCGTCACCGTGCGCGACCGCGACTCCATGGCGCAGGAGCGCATTCAAATCGGCGCGCTGGTCGATTACCTGACCGATAAAATTGCGTTTTAACTAAAAATCCAAGGGAGCCGCTTGCGGCTCCCTTTTAGAAAGTGATGCATAATGCGTTTTTCACCTGATTTTAGGAAGAAAGCCCTGACGACCGTGCTGCTGACGCTTGCGGCATCCGTCGGGCTGGGCGTGCTGTCGCTGCTGTTCGCCATGAAGGAGCACCGCGCGGCATTTTTCAGCGGCTATTTTGCGAACCCGCTGATTGCACTGCTCAACCTTTTGCCCTGCGTGCTGCTGGCTATGCTGCTGTTCGCAGTGACAGGGCGCGCCGCCCCGGCGTTTCTGCTGTCCGGCGCGGTGGTCATGGGCTTTACCTGGGTGGGCTGGTTCAAGCTGCAATTCCGCAGCGACCCCTTGCTCGCCGAGGATCTCGGCCTGCTGCGGGAAGCCGGGGACATGGCTGGGAAATATCAAATGTTCCTGCCGGTTGGGCTGCCCGTTACGGTGGTCTGCCTTGCGCTGGGCACCTTTGTGCTGTCCCGCTGCGCCCGGTGGAGACCATCTGCGCGGCTGCGGCTCGGAGCGGCGGCGGTTGTGATTGTGCTGCTGCTCCCGCTGCGCGCGGTTTATTTCAGCAATACGGTTTACAACCCGCTGACCGGAACCCCTGCCGCCGCAGGCCGCTGGGACGTGACGCAGGTCTATCAGTCGAAGGGCTTCGCCTATCCGTTTCTGCATTCCTTCCGCAAAGTGGGTGCCGCCGCGCCCGACGGCTACCGCGCCGACGCGTCAGAAAAACGGCTTTCCGCCTTTCCGGACGTCGATATCCCGGAAGGGAAAAAGGTCAACATTGTCGCCGTGATGCTGGAATCCTACTGCGATTTTACCGGCGTCCCGGGCGTGCCCGCGCTGGCAGAGGAGGTCTACGCCCCCTATCACGTCCTGGAACAGGAAGGGATTTCGGGCACGCTGGTCACGAATATTTTCGCGGGCGGCACGGTCAATTCCGAGCGCGGCTTCCTGACGGGCTATCCCGTTTTGCCGTCCTTCCGCAACCCAACGGAATCCTTTGTCCGCTATCTGGCGGGGCAGGGCTACCACACCACCGGCAGCCACCCCGGCAACCGATGGTTCTACCAGCGCGACAGCGTCAACGCGAACCTGGGATTTCAGGAATACTACTTTTTAGAAGATCATTACGGTGCGCTTGCCGACGGCGGGATTGCGTATGATGATGTGCTGTTCCCCGAGCTTGCGCGGCTGTGCGCCACGGAAACGGAACCGTATTTTTCCTTTACGGTAACCTATCAGGGGCACGGCCCCTACCCGGACAACGAAAACATCTGGAGCGGGGAATCCATCGACAAAAGCGGCTGTTCGGAATCGGAAGCTTATATTTTGAACAACTATTTCAGCTCCATTGCCAATACCAGCCGCAATGTAGCCGCGCTGGCCGACTCCCTGCGGGACAGCAGTTCGCCGACCGTGCTGCTGGTGTTCGGCGACCACAAGCCGTGGCTGGGCGACAATCAGGCGGTTTATACCTCGCGCGGGATTCCGGTCGGCTGTGGGACGGACGAGGGCTTCCTGTGCCATTACTCGACGCAATACCTCATTTGGGGGAACGACGCGGCAAAGCGCGTGCTGGGGCGCAGCCTGCGCGGGGAGGGGTCAACCGTCGCGCCCTCCATGCTGATGTGCGCGCTGTTCGACGCGCTCGGCTGGGAGGGGCCAGCCCTGATGCAGGAGCAGCGCGCGCTGATAGACGCGGGCGTGACCATGTACCACTCTGTTGCGGAGAATGTGCTGTACCGGGGAAGCCTCCGCGCGCCGGACGAGCTGCCCGAGCCTGCGCGGACGCTGCTTCAGGAATACCTATGTGACGCTTACTATGTACAGCGGAACGTGCCGGCGTGAAGCCGCCTTATACTCGTGTGCGTGAAAGTTTGCCGTTCGGTTCGCCTGCGCGGCGGGCGGTC
>CAJUJQ010000052.1 GCA_910586575.1 uncultured Clostridia bacterium
TGCGGAAATCCAGCCCAAGAACGAGTTCGATTTTTGGCCGGATGGAGCACTAGACCTTGTTTGATCATTGGAAGCGTGCCCAGCGGCGAAGGATCTTTGCGCCAATCAAGGCAATTTTTCGCAGGAATCCTGTCGGATTTCAAGAAAATTTAACGCAGAGTGGCGGAAAAAGGCCCGCCAATGGGCATGCACCCCTTTTGGCCGCCTGCCAACTTTTTATAAGCGCTTTCGCGCGGCAAAGCCGTGTGCGGCACGCCAGCACCGCGTAGAAGGCCAGCGAAAACAGGAAAATGCCCAGCAAGAGCGCGGCGGTAAATCGCGGCTGCGGTTTGGCTTTCCAAAACGATGCCGGAATGCGGGAACCACGCCGTTTTGAGCGAAAACAGACACGGCAGCAGCCGCAAAGCATATCACAAATAATCCCGGTATTCGGTTCAGATCGATCGGCCCCTCATTTTTTGGGGGGATTTCCCCTAAAGATGAGATGTTGCGGCGCTGGCGGAATATTACACACCGGGGGAATTGCCTTTTTTTGAAAGCCAGTCATGGCACAGGCTTTTTGTGGAACCGGGGTGCATTCCGGGCTTGCGGCAGGCCGGGAATCCTGATACAATATGATTAGTCCTGTTCAAAAACGCACGTCAGGAGGAAAAGCCGATGAACCGAAACAGCAGGGAAATTCTTTATCATTACACAGACTTTCAGGCACTGGACGGGATACTCCGGCAGAAACAGCTGCGGGTCAACAACATCCTGAACATGAATGACGCCGCGGAAATGCGCCATTTTATGCGCGGGCTATGCATGGCGGTAATTCACCGGCTGGAGGACGACGGGCCGCGCGACAAAATCCCGGCTGTCCGGCAGCTGTTCCATGAAGAGCTGAAAAAGGATTTTTCGTATTCGGCGTATGCGGCGTGTTTTTCCTTCCATCGCGACGACGCGGCGCAGTGGGAACGGTATGGCAATCGCGGGCGCGGTGTTTGCATTGCGTTCCAGAGCCGGTTTTTAGAAAAAATGTCTACGGGGGCGCTGTCACTCCAGCAGGTTTTCTATCAGGACGATATGGACGGGCATGAGCTGGTGCGTGTCTTTTGCCGTTTCATCCAGGGCGGGGCGGTGCTTTCCGATAATGATCCTGACATTAAGGAGGCCTTGCGGGACGCCTGGATTTGTTCAGTTGCGTTCAAGCATCCTTCCTTTTGGAGCGAGCATGAAATGCGGCTGGTGGTTTTCCCCTTTGAGAAGGAGGATTTCGATGTGCAGCCGTGTTACCATATTACGACCGAGCGCATTAAGAAGTATTACCCGTTAGATTTGGAGTCGATGTGCTGCCGGGTTGGGATTGGGCTTGAGGATTTAATTACGGAGATTATTATTGGACCGGAATCGACGCAGTCGCCCGCGATTTTGCAGGATTATCTGCGGGATAACGGGCTTGACGCGTTGGCGGAGCGGGTGTATTTGTCGAGCTGCCCGCTGCGGCGGCCCCCGGTTTGAGTTTGTCGGGTACGGTTTTCTGCTGGCGGAAGGCCGTACTTTTTTCGTGCGCCCGCCGGGCGCACGAAAAATCCCGCAGAAGCCTTACGGCCCCTGCGGGACTCCATTCCTCATTTTGCTGTAAACCGTTAGGAACTGTGCCTCAATAAATTGTGGCAAGCGCGCCGCAGTTCCTTTCGCCAAGCAAGGCGCGTTTCCGCAGGCAGGCTGTCTCCTGTCAAGGGAACCGGGCGCAGGATGGGAAGATGCGAGCAATTGTCGCAAGTTATTTTTGAACTGTTCCTTAGCGGGAAACACCCCGTTTTTTTCGCTGCACCGCGAAAATATTCTGCGTTATCCGTTCCTTATCCGACTCGCTCAATGCCAGGAAACGACATCCGTACTCAAATTTCCCATTGTCCTGTGCAGTAATCCGGAGTACCTCGCACAGCATCACCGACGGCTCCCGATCCTCCAGCAGCTGCACATTCAGCAAAAACTTATCATTTTTATGATAGGTTTCGTCCGTACTGATACACGCGCCGCCAATACTGATATTCAGCATGGTACAGGTTTTCATCCCCGCACCAATCCGTCCGACCCGCGTAATGCTCGCTTTCAGCTCGGTATTCAGCCGGAAAAAAGCCCGGTCATTCCCAATCCGGGAAACTTGCAGCCGCTCCACCTTCCAAATATGGTGCTGCACCGGGGAAACCGTGCCCTCCATATAGACGGCCTTTCTTTCGTAGTCGCTGTAGCCGCGAATCAGCGCGTGCATCGGCTCGCTCCCGTCCGGGACCGCCGACTCGGAATACAAATGCAGCTCCGCGCTGTCCTCCCGCAGTGCCAGCAGCTTTGCGACAAACAGCAGCTGATTATCCTCGCTGATTACCTCAACCCGCATTCCCGCGTAAACGTCCAGCTCTGGCTTTTCCTCCGTTTGTACGGGAACTTCAGGCTCCTTCTGGGAACCGAATTTCTTGATAGCCTCAATTATTTTCACACTGTCCCCTCTTCCCGAGCAATTACCTTTCGCGCTGCTGCTTCATCTTCTCATCCGCCCAAACCACGCAGTTCCTGCCGAAACGTTTGGCGTCGTACAGCATAGCGTCCGCGATTTTCAAATATGTACTGTAATCGTCCCCCAGCTGCGGCACCACCGTCACGCCGCCAATGCTGACTGTCACCCACTTGGAAACCTCCGGGTTATGGGGCATCTGGAGATCCTCAATGGCCTGGCGGATCCGTTTCAGGTGCGCAAACGCCTTTTCGCTGCTGTCCCCCATCAGGAACGCGACGAATTCTTCCCCGCCATAACGCGCCAGGAAGTCGGTGCTGCGCCGCAGGTGCTCCGCCGCCACGCGGGCAACCTCGGCAATCACGCGGTCCCCCGCCGGGTGGCCGAACGTGTCGTTATACACCTTGAATTTATCAATGTCAAACATGCAAATCGAAAACGGCGCTTGAAGGCGTACCGCCTCCTGCCATTTCATCTCACTGTAACGGTCGTGCCGCCGACGGTTCGCAATCCCGGTCAGCTGGTCGGTCATGGACTGGTACTCCACCTGCCTGCGGTACTTATACAGCTTGATATGGGTTTGCACCCGCGCCTTTACAATCATCGGGTGGAACGGTTTGGCAATATAGTCCACCGCCCCGAGCATCAGCCCGCACTGCTCGCTCTCAATGTCGGAAAGGCTGGTGATGAGGATCACGGGGGTCTGCCGGGTAACAACCTCCTCCTGAAGCTTCTTCAGCAGCATAAAACCGTCCATCCCCGGCATAACCACGTCCATCAGGATTAAAGAAAAATCACCGTTTTCACTGGCATATCTCAGGCCGTCGATCGGTGTCTGCGCCACCGTTATTTCGTATTCATCCTCCAGGATCTTTTTCAGCTGGGTGGCCTGTACCACGCTGTCATCTACAATTAGAATTTTCTCCATGGTTTCACTCCCTCCCCTGACTGCCGTTTCTGTCACTTCCCGGCATAATTCTGTCCACGGCTTTCAGAATTGTCTATTATACTCATTATACCTCATGCACCACAAAATGGCAAGAGACTTTTTGTATTTTAATCCATTTTCCAAATATTGTTTCAGCTCTCTTTTTCAGGAAAGAATCCTCCGCACAACCTTTATCCGCCGTCCCGGCCTGCATTTCCCCGGCAAAACGGGCAGCCAAAAAAACAGCCCGGAACGCATTTCAGGCGTTCCGGGCCATTAACTATTATTTTTAAAAAATATAAATCAGCTGCAATTTTGATTTCTTATCTACTCTTTATCGGTCATCCCCTGGCCTGAATCCGGCTTCCGAAGGCCGTATGGGTAAAGGCCGTTTGCAGCGCGGGCAGCAGCGCCATCGCCACCACAACCGCAATCAGCGTATTCGGCACCGAGGTAAGAAGCTTCGGGATATTCGCGGTAAACGCCGGTACGAACGCGCTCCCGCCGAACATCAGCACCAGAATATTTTTCGCCGCGTAGAACACACTGGAGAATACCGCCGCCACGATGCAGGCAAGCAGGTTCTGCGCCCACTTTTTGGCATGCGCGCCGCCCCAATGGGCAATGGCACCGCAGAGATCGGCCATCAGGAAAAAGCGGATAAACGTAATCCAGGCTTCGGGCACATATTCCGGCGTCATCAGGTCGAAAAACATCGAGCCAAGGCCCGCCGCCAATCCGCCGCGCCAGCCGCCCAGCAGCAGCCCCGCCAGCAGGATAAACGCGTTTGCCAGCTTAATCATCACCGTCCCCGTCGGCGTCGGGATGCGGATGGACAGAAACATCGTGACCACAAACACGACCGCTGCCATCAGGCCAACCGCCACAATATCATATAGCGAGATTTTTTTGTTTTTTTCCATTTTAGGTTCCTCCCGAACTGTTTTTTGGACTGCACTTATCATACCCCCATCATGGCCTTTTTCAAAGTGCCAATTTTCGCATATTTTATATGGCCAGAATAATTTGTCCCGCCCGGGCGCATGCTAGCGAAAAAGAGGGAGGCATCCGAAATGAACCTGACAAAAAATGAATATGAGCAGCTCTACCAAAAGAAATCACCCGATTCCCCGCTTTGGAGGGACATGCTTTGGGCGGGCGTAATTGGCGGGGCAATCTGCACCGTCGGTCAGCTGGTCTCCAATTTCTACAAGGGGCGCGGCATGGACACTGACGGCGCGGCGGCGGCAACCGCCATCACCATGGTATTCCTGGGCGCGCTGCTGACCGGGCTGCACCTGTATGACAAAATTGCCAAGCGCGCGGGCGCGGGCACCATCGTGCCGATCACCGGCTTTGCCAACGCGATTGTTTCCCCGGCAATGGAATTCAAAAGCGAAGGCCTGGTATTGGGCATGGCGGCAAAGCTCTTTGTGATTGCCGGGCCGGTGCTGGTTTACGGCATTTCCGCCAGCGTGATTTATGGCCTGCTGCTGTTCTGGATAGGGGGCTGATGTTATGGCAAAACGTCTGGGAAAGCGTACCATCCAATTTAGCCAGCCGCCAGCGGTGCTGTCCTCCGCCGCAATCGCCGGCGAAAAGGAGGGCCAAGGCCCGCTCGGGAAATTCTTTGACGAGATATCGCAGGACAGCCACTTCGGCCAGAAAAGCTGGGAGCTTGCCGAAAGCGAAATGCAGAAGCGCACCATCGCCCTCGCCGTCAAAAAAGCCGGGCTGCGGCTGACCGACCTCGACTGCATCCTCGCGGGCGACCTGCTCAACCAATGCGTCGGCTCGTCCATCGCGTCGGTGGAATCGCACCTGCCTTATCTCGGACTGTATGGCGCATGCTCGACCATGGCCATGAGCATGGCGGTCGGCGCGGCGCTGATCGACGGCGGCACGGCACGCAGGCTGGCGGCTGCGGCCTCCTCGCACTTCTGCTCCGCAGAGCGGCAGTACCGCTTCCCGCTCGCCTACGGCGGGCAGCGTCCGCCCACCGCGCAGTGGACGGCAACCGCCGCCGGCGCCGCCGTCCTCGCGGATAAAGGCGCGGACGTGCGCGTTTCCTATGCGGTTTTCGGTGAAATGGTCGATATGGGCGTCAAAGATGCCAACAATATGGGGTCGGCGATGGCCCCGGCTGATGTGATTTTAAACCCATACATCAAATGAAACCGGCCGCGTGCCGGACATATGCTGTACAGCCGCCCTTTTTCCGGTTCTTTCGCCGGTTTCGTGCGGCCTTCTGACCCAAATTGGCGGCTTGCGCGTTTGCCCGACTTATGCTATAGTGATATTCATGGAAGATCGGTTTTGCCGCTTCTGTGGAAACTGCCCGCGAAATTTCCTGCATTCTGTAACGTTTTTGCCCCCTCCCGCACAAAACGGCAGTTTCGCAGGGAACGGGAGGGGCAAGCCCCTCCCCTGCAAATCGGGACTTCAGGAAGGACGGATATCAATGGAAACACTTCACAGATGCGCCTGGGCGGGGGACGACCCGCTCTATATTGCCTACCATGACCACGAATGGGGCAGGCCGCTGCACGACGACAACAAGCTCTTTGAAATGCTCATTTTGGAGGGGATGCAGGCTGGGCTGTCCTGGATTACCATTTTGCGCAAACGCGAAGCCTTCCGCGCGGCGTTTGATGGCTTTGACCCGCGCATTGTGGCGGGCTACGGCCCGGACAAAGCCTCCGCGCTGATGGACAATCCAGCAATTATCCGCAACCGGCGGAAAATCGATGCCGCTATCAACAACGCCAGGCTTTTCCTGGAAATCCAGCAGGAATTCGGCAGCTTTGACTCATTTCTTTGGCGGTACGTGGACGGTGCGCCTATCATCGGCCATGTGACCGGCGTGGAAAACCTTCCCGTCACAACGCCGCTCTCCGACCGGCTCAGCCGCGACCTGAAAAAGCGCGGGTTCAAATTTGTCGGTTCCACGATTGTCTATTCCTATATGCAGGCGGTCGGGATGGTGGACGACCATACCGTCCTGTGCCCCTGTCACACGCACAACCGCGCAAAGGAGGAATCACCCGCCTTGGCATAGCCGCCAACCGTCCCGCATAGAATGGGCAGAGGGAAAGGAGTCTGGCTATGGGTTTCGGTGAACAGCTGCGGCGGCAGGCGGGGGACAGCTTCCTGGCAGAGGATTTGAACATGCTGACGCCCCGGATAGAAATCTGGGGCAACCGGCGGGTGTCCATTGAGAACCACGAGGGAATCCTGGAGTACGGGCAGGAAATGATGCAGATCAAATGCGGCAGGATGGTGGTCAAAATCTGCGGCGAGGACTTGGAGCTGCGCAGCGCGACCCTGACCGACCTGTCCGTGACCGGCCGCATTGTCAGCGTAGAGCTGATTTAACCGCGCGGCGCGGACGATGGACGCACTTTCCGGCGAGGGCTATCTGTGAGGAGGGATTTCGATGTTGGAGCGGCTTCTGCGCAGTGTCGGCGGCCAGGTACGCGTCCGCGTAACCGGCGCGCCGCTGGAACGGTTCCTCAACCTGTGCCTGCGTGAAAATATCCGGCTCCGGGCACTTGAGCGGCAGGATTGGAACCGCCTGGAATGCACCCTGACCCTGCACGACTTCCGGAAGCTGCGGACGAAAATGGGGCGCACCGGCTGCCGCGTCCATATCCTGCGCCGCAAGGGGCTTCCGTTTCTGGCAAGGGCGATGCAGCGGCGCGCGGTGCTGAGCCTGGGCTTTGTCGCGCTCGGCATGCTGCTCTGGGCGCTGCAAACCCGCCTTTGGGTGCTGGAACTAAAAACGCCGCCCGGCGTTTCCTCCGCCGAGCTTTCACGCGCGCTTGCCGCCGAGGGCGTTGCCGTCGGGATGAAGCTTGACGGCTTCGACGACCGCGCCGTACAGCGCCGCCTGATGCTGAAAATGGACAGTATTTCCTATGTCACGTTCAACCGGACGGGGAACCATATGATTGTCGAGGCGCACGCCAAGCAGGAGCATGAGACCGCGCGGGACGACAGCGGGATTACGTCGGTCGTCGCCAGGCGCCCCGGGCAGATTGTCCGCGTGACCCCGGTCAGCGGCTGGCCGGTCGTGAAGGCCGGGGACATTGTCGATACCGGCGAAAAATTGATTGACGCTTTGATCCCGCCGTCCCGTGATATCGAAGGGCTGACGCCCCGCCTGAGCTGGTCGGACGGGGAAGTAATCGCCCGCACCTGGTACCAAAAGACGGTTTTGCGCCCCCTGGCCGTGCTTCATAAGCAATATACCGGGAAAACGACAACCCAGTATGCGCTGATTTGGGGAAAACACCGGATAAATTTCTATCTTGGCAGTGGAATTTGTGGGGCCGGTTGTGATAAAATAATAGATGTCAATTATCTGACGATTACCGACGGCCTGACGCTGCCGGTCGCGCTGGTGCGCCAGACCTACCGCTGGTACGACCCCGCCGCCTTTGCCCCGCCCGAGGATGCCCTGCGGCAGGAGGTCGAAGCTCGGGTGCTGGAAGCGCTCCGGCAGGAGGTGCGCGGGGAGGTCACCTCGCACAGCGTCTCCGCCCAGGCGACCGGCGCGGGCGCGCTTGAGGTGCGGTTCACCGCCGAAGCGCTCGAGGATATCGGCGTAGCTGTCGAGGACGGGCAGACCCTTCCGCCCCCGGAGGAAGGTCCGCCCGACCCGCAGGAACAGGTCTAATAGCTATACTCGTGTGCGTTAAAGTTTGCCGTTCGGTTCGCCTGCGCGGCGGGCGGTCCTGCGCGGACAGCGCCAGAGGGACTCATCCCTCTGGACTCCCTTTCTCCGCTGCGGCGGGAATTGGAATGGCAATCATCGTTGCTGCACCTTGCCCTGCCCGCCAAACGGATGGCGGGCAGGGTGGGTGGATACGGCAAATCTTTTCATTCGCGAGTATAAATAACCGGGAGAAAGTGAAACCCTATGACAGAGAAAATTATGCTGATGGAACAGGCCAACCTGATGATCAGCGTCTTTGGTGCATTCGATGAGAATATCAAGCTGCTGGAACGGGAGCTTTCCGTCTCCATCGTCAGCCGTGAGCAGGAGCTGAAACTCTCCGGCGAGGATGCCGCCGCCGTCTCCCTTGCCGAGCGCACCTTAGCCGCCCTGCTGGAAATGGCGCGGCGCGGCGACCCCATCGGCACGCAGACCGTCCAATATGTGCTCGGCCTGGTACGCGAGGGGCGTGAAAGCGAGGTGCACACCCTGGCACGCGATGTGCTGTGCATCACCGCCAAGGGCAAGCCGGTGAAAGCCAAGACCCTTGGCCAGAAAAAATATATGGAAGCGATTGCCCATCATACCGTTACGCTTGGCATCGGCCCCGCGGGCACGGGCAAAACCTACCTTGCCGTTGCGGCGGCGGTCGCCGCCTTCCGCGAGAAGCGGGTGTCCCGCATTATCCTGACCCGCCCCGCCGTCGAAGCCGGGGAAAAGCTGGGCTTCCTGCCCGGCGACCTGCAAAGCAAGGTGGACCCCTATCTGCGCCCGCTTTATGACGGGCTGTACGACATGCTGGGCGCGGAGAACTTCCAAAAACACTTGGAAAAGGGCTCCATCGAGGTTGCCCCGCTCGCCTATATGCGCGGGCGCACGCTGGACGACAGCTTTATTATCCTGGACGAGGCGCAGAATACCACGCCCGAACAGATGAAAATGTTCCTGACCCGTATCGGGTTCGGCTCGCAAGCCGTGATTACCGGCGACGTGACCCAGATTGACCTGCCCGACGGCAAGAGCAGCGGCCTCAAGGAAGCCATGCGCGTGCTCGCCAACGTGGAAGGCATCGCGCAGTGCTTCCTTTCCGAAAAGGACGTAGTGCGCCATGAGCTGGTACAGCGCATTGTCAAGGCATACGCCGATTACGAACGCAAACGCCAGCCCGTCAAACCGGACAAGCCCATGAAACCGGACAAGCACCGTTTCGTGCGCCGCAAAATGGAGGGACGCAAATGAACGCCAGAATCCGAGTGACCGCAGAAGCCGCCATCCCCGGGGAAGCCGAGGTCTGCGCGCTGATTGCCCGCTGTGCCGAACAGGTGCTCGAACAGGAAGGGACCGCTTTCCCGGCCTTCATTGACGTGACCATCGTCGGCGACGATGCCATCCGGGAGGCCAACGCGGCGTACCGGGGCAAGGACGCCGTTACCGATGTGCTTTCCTTCCCGATGTACGAGTTTTACAACGGCGAACCGCAGGAGGCGCTGGATAAGGACCCCGAAAGCGGCCAGGTTATGCTGGGCGATATGCTGCTGAACTATGACCGCGCCGTCGCGCAGGCCGCCGAATATGGGCACTCCCCCGCACGGGAGTGCGGGTACTTATCCGTCCATTCGGTGCTTCATCTGCTGGGCTACGACCACGAGCGGGACGAGCCAGACCGGCTGCTCATGCGCCAGAAGGAGGAGGCCGCGCTTTCCGCGCTTGGCCTTGCCCGTACATGAACCGCGAAATCCGCAAGCTCTGGCAGAGCTTCGCCTGTGCTTTCCGGGGCGTTTCCTCCTGCCTGCGCACCGAGCGCAATTTCCGGATCCATATCACCGCCGCCGTTTATATCAGCCTGCTGGCGTTCCTGGGCGGGCTGGACGCGGTGCGCTGCGCCGTGCTGTGCCTGTGCTTCTCCGGCATGATGTCCGCCGAACTGCTCAACACCGCCATTGAACGGCTGTGCGACCGGCAGGTCGTCGGCTATGACAAGCTGGTGCGCGAGGCCAAGGATATCGCGGCGGCAGGGGTGGTCGTGTGCGCAGGGTTCTGCGTGGCGGTCGGCGCGCTGTTCTTCCTGTGGGAGGGCGCGCTGTGGACGGCGGCACGGTTCTTCCTGGAACGGATGTGGGCGGCGCTGCTGCTGGCGCTGAGTATCCCTGCCGCGCTTTGGTTCGCGTTCCGCTTCCGCGCGTAAAAGCCGTAAACCGCATTACTGAATCAACCAAAAAGGAGCCTGCATTATGAAAAAATTGAATATCCATACGGAGATTGCCGCATAACCGGGAGGTTTGCTGCATTCCGGACAAGCCTCCCAAAAGCGTTATGATTTTACTTTTAGGAGGACGATCCCAGTGAATCGGGAAAATAAGAAAAAATTATTCAAAAAAGATTATTATAGATCACACCCCTGCAAGGAAGCCTTCGTCTGTAAGGTATGCGGGAAAACCGTTGTCCCCGGCGGCGCCGGAAGCGGGCACCGGAACCATTGCCCCTATTGCCTTTCCAGCCAGCACTTGGACGTGGAACCCGGCGACCGCGCGGCTGGCTGCGGCGGCGCTATGGAACCGATTGCTGTATGGGTGCGGAAAAACGGTGAATGGGCCGTCATCCACCGCTGCAAAATCTGCGGGGCGCTGCATTCCAACCGCATTGCCGCAGATGATAACCCCATGAAGCTGATGTCACTTGCCATGAAGCCGGTTTCCTCACCGCCATTCCCTTTGGAACGCATTGAGGAAATGGCAAGGCTGATGGGCGGAGACGGGGAATTGAAGTGGTAACGCGGTTCCTTCCATGAAGGACGGGACCCCGTCAGGGTTGCGCAAATTGATTCAACCCGCGATATCATTCGGCAGCGCACCGGCGATGGCCGTCAGCTACACCGCCTGGCATTTCGATTGGCTGGGCGGTTGCTCACGGGCTGATGAGCCGGGCGTATATCATCTATTATATGATCGAATATTAAACCCTTAAAAAGGGATATAAAAGGAATCAAGCCATGGAAATTACAAAAAGCGCAATGATTTCAGTCGTCGGCAGGCCGAACGTCGGCAAATCGACCCTGACCAACCGCCTTGTCGGCACGAAAGTCGCGATTGTATCGGCCAAGCCTCAGACCACCCGCACCCGCATTACCGGCGTGCTGAACAAGGACGGCTGCCAATATGTCTTTCTGGATACGCCCGGCCTGCATAAGCCGCGCTCCCGGCTGGGTGACTACATGGTGAAGGTCATCACCGACACGGTCAGCGAGGTGGACGCGGCGGCACTGGTCGTCGAGCCGATTGCCAACATTGGCCCCGCCGAGGAAAGCCTGATCGGGCAAATCAAATCAGCGGGCATGCCGTCCGTGCTGGTGATCAACAAAATCGACACCATCCCCAAGGAAGCGCTGCTTGCCGTGATTGCCTGCTATGCGCAGGCGCATGATTTTCATGCGGTCGTCCCGGTTTCGGCGCGCACGGGCGAGGGCATGGACGAGCTGCTGTCCGAGCTGGAAAAATTCGCGCTCGAGGGGCCGCAGCTGTTCCCGGAGGATATGGTTTCCGACCAGCCCGAGCGGCAGCTGATTGCCGAAATCATCCGTGAGAAATCACTGATTTTATTACAGCGCGAGGTTCCGCACGGCGTAGCCGTCGGCATTGAACGCATGGAGGAACGGGAGGACGGTTTCGTTTCCATCCACGCAACCATATACTGCGAGAAAAACAGCCATAAAGGCATTATTATCGGCAAACACGGCGATATGCTCAAAAAAATCGGCCAGATGGCGCGGCAGGATATTGAACGCCTGCTCGATGCCAGGGTTTTCCTTGACCTGTGGATTAAGGTCAAAGAGGATTGGCGGAACAACCAATTTCAAATGCGCAATTTCGGATATGAGGGCGAATAGGCGCCGCCGATGCGGGCCTTGCCCGCGCGTCAGCCCTGTCTGCGCTCCATGCACCGCCCCTTGGGCGGCACACTGCGCTCCGGCCAGGGTGTGAAATCCGCCAATGCGACTGCCGAATTTCACCGCCGCATTGGCGGCAAATAAAAAACGCGCTGCGGCGCGGGATTTAACCCGGTTCGGGTCCCGTATCGGCGGGGACAGCAGATTTTCCCTTGCATGATACCGGCGGCGTGAGGGAAAATAGCCGTATCGGAGGTGTTGCATATGGATTTCTGGCAGGTATTTGGCGAAACGGGCGAACCGATGGCATACATGCTTTACCGGATAGGACGAAGGGGTACGGATGCAGCGAATCAAACTAAAATGCCTCGTGATACGCGAGGTGGATTTCAGTGAGCACGACCGTTACATAACCGTACTCACGGAACACGGGCGCAAGCTTGAAATCCTGTGCCGCGGCGCGCGCCGCAAGGGCAGCCGTACCGCCAATGCCGCACGGCTGTTCTGCTGGAGCGAAATGAACCTTTACGAAAGCCGGGGGCGCTTCTCGCTGGACGACGCGTCGCTGCTGAACCCCTTTTGGGGGGTCACGCAGGATATCGACGCCTACGCGCTGGCGTGCTACCTTGCCGAGCTGGCTGCCGCCATGAGCGACACCGAGGAGGATGTGCCCGCCCTGCCGGGACTGTTCCTGGGGGCGCTGCACCTGCTCAGCGAACACAAGCGCGCGCCCGCGATTGTCAAGCCTGCCTTTGAGCTGCGGCTGATGGCGGAATCCGGCTTCCTGCCCGAGCTTTCGCCCTGCGCGGTCTGCGGCGCGGCATTAGAAGCGGGCGGCGTATGGTTCTCGGTGCGGGCGGGCACGCCGGCGTGCGGCGGCTGCGCCAAACGGCGCGGCGCGGATTACCGTCTGCTGCCGCAGGGCACGCTCGCCGCGATGCAGCATATCCTGACAAGCGACCTCAAAAAGGTTTACGCCTTTTCGCTGGGCGGCGATTCGCTGCGCGTGCTGGGCGAGGTCTGCGAGGATTATACCATCTATTACGCGGACAAGCTGTTTGAAAGCCTGCGTTTTTATCACTCCCTGGTTCCATGACGGGGAAGCCCCGCCTGTGAAAGCCTGTCTCGGAAGAGGCTGCTTTTTTCCTGTACCGTTTCAAATAATGATTGCCTTTTCTGGGGAAATATGGCATACTTAGGTTAATACTACACATGCGGCCCCCTATGGGATGCCGCAAAAGGGGTTTGTCATGAAAAAACAACGAAGCAGCTTCACTGGCCAGATTGGATTCGTTCTGGCTGCGGCAGGCTCAGCGGTTGGGCTGGGCAACATCTGGCGGTTCCCGTACCTTGCCGCTCAATGCGGCGGCGGCATATTCCTGCTGGTATATATTATACTGGCGGTGACCTTTGGCTTTGCGCTGATGCTCGCCGAGGTCGCCATCGGGCGCAAGACCCGGCTGTCCTCCATCGGCGCCTACGGCAAGCTTGACCGGCGCTTCTCGCCGCTGGGCCTGGTTGGCTCGGCTGTCCCCGCGATTATCGTGCCTTACTACTGCGTGATCGGCGGCTGGGTCACCAAGTATTTTTTTGAGTTCGCGCGGGGGCGCTGCCATGAGATTGCCGCGGACGCGGACGGTTATTTTGACGGCTTCATTACCGCGAGCGCACGGTTCCTGGATAACCCGATGCCGTGGTTCCTCATTTTTCTGCTGCTGACCGCAATTTGTGTGCTGGCTGGCGTGGACAAGGGCATTGAAAAGGTGAGCACCTTCCTGATGCCTGTTCTTGTTGTGCTTTCGATTGTGGTTGCTTTTTTTTCGGTTACCCGCCCCGGCGCGCTGGAAGGCGTGAAATATTACCTTCTGCCGGATTTCTCCCATTTCTCGGCTATGACGGTGCTGGCGGCCATGGGACAGCTGTTTTATTCCATGTCGATTGCAATGGGTATCATGATTACCTATGGTTCCTATATGAAAAAAGAGGACGACCTTGAGCGCTCCATCGGACAGATTGAACTATTCGACACCGCGATTGCGTTTCTCGCGGGGCTGATGATTATCCCGGCGGTATTCGCGTTTTCGGGCGGCGACGAATCGGCGCTCGGCAAAGGCCCCGGGCTGATGTTCGTCACACTGCCGCGCGTCTTTGCCGATATGGAGCTTGGCGGGCTGATCGGGACGCTGTTTTTCCTGCTGGTGCTGTTCGCGGCGTTGACCTCGGCAATTTCGCTGCTCGAAACCGTGGTTTCCATTGTGGACGACAAGGCGCATTGGGGACGGCAGCGCTCTACCATCGCCGTTACGGTATTTGTCTTTGCGCTCGGTTCGCTGTCCTGCTACGGCTACGGTAGCGGTATCATCGGCGCAATCAAGCCGTTCGGTATGGCGTTCCTGGACTTTTTCGATTTCCTGTCCAACTCGGTGATTATGCCAATCGTTGCGTTCTTCACCTGTATCCTGATCGGCTGGGTCACCGGCACCAACATCGTTTCGGATGAGGTCGAGCTGTCCGGCCCCTTCCGCCGCAAGCACTTATTTGAGCTGATGATCAAATGGATCGCGCCCATCTGCCTGGTGGCGGTGCTGGTTTCCTCCGTTTTGGAAAACCTCGGCTATCTGCGCTACGGAAGGTAACCGGCGGCGGTCCTGCCCGATATGTAAAAGCTGCCTTTCATGATTGTTTTATGGTCATGAAAGGCAGTTTTTTATGCTGTCCTGTTTTCAGCGGATAAAATTCGTCCGTTCGGGCGCTTCCTTTTCGGGAAGGCCGAACCGCTCCCTGCCGAGCGCGATGCTCTTCATCAGGAAGCTCATATTCCGTGCCAGCGTCCGCATGGTTTGACGCCCTTCAGCGTCCCGTTCCGCCTCGCCGGGGGCGCGGCCATGGATGCTGTTCCAATACTGGCTGGTGGCAATCGGCATGCCGGAAATGGCAAAGAACTTATTCAGCTCGTCAAAGGTCGCGGAAAGCCCGCCGCGCCGCGCTGCCACAACCGCCGCGCCAACCTTCATTGTTTTGTCGAACGGCGTGCTGTAAAACAGCCGCGTCAGGAACGCAACCAGCGTCGCGTTGGCCGAGGCGTAATAGACTGGGCTGCCAACAACCAAGCCGTCACATCCGGCGAACTTCGCCGCCGCTTCATTCACCGCGTCGTCAAAAACGCATTTGCCCTTCGCCGCGCACTGCCCGCAGCCGATACAGCCCCGGATTGCCTGGTTCCCGATATGCATCAGCTCGGTTCCAATACCCTCCCGGGCGAAAACCTGCTCCATTTCGTGCAGCGCAACCGCTGTGTTGCCGTTCGCCTTCGGGCTGCCGTTGACGATAAGTACCTTCATTTGATTTCCTCCTTCGCCAGATAACGGTTCTGAATTTATGTACAGGCAGTATATCATATGATTGCGGCGATTGCAACCGGATTGCCGCGGATTACGCACTGCTTTCAAAGGAGGAGCACGCTTTATGACAGAAACCGAACGGAAAACGCTTCAAAACACCCCGCTTCGCAAAATTGCCCCCCTGCGGCAGCTGGATGAAGTTCACATCGACCGGACGCTTCCGCAGGCCGAACGGCTCGAACAGTTTTGCGCGCAAATCGGCAACCCTTATTGCTTCCTGTGCGGCGGCACCCCGGTGAAGCTCCGCTTTGCGGAGGACGGGGAGCCGCTCGAAAGCATCCTCATGCGCTATTTTACGAACCAGAAGCGCTGAGCGTCTCGGCGGCGACACAGCCGCCCCGGATGATGGTCAGCCGCCCCGCAAATCGTGCCCGCAGGGCGTCCAGAAATGCACCGCTGCCGCCCCGCATATGCTGTAACAGTATGGACGGCCCGCTCGAGTCCAGCACCTCCGCGCCGAACGCCGCCGCCATCCGCGGAAGCCCGTCCTGCTCCTCCCTGGTACAGCCATCCACCCGCGCAAACAGGATTTCCCGCAGATAGATTTCCTGCCCGGTGTAATCCACCACACGGATGACCTCGACACAGCGCTCAAGCTGCCGTTTTACCTGCGCATAGGTGCAGCTGTCGCTGATCAGCCCGATGGTCATGCGCGAAATGGTTTCATCCTCGGTGACACCGACTGTCAGGCTGTCCAGATTGTAGCCCTTGCCGGAGAACAGCCCCGCAATCCGCGCCAGGACGCCGGCTTCATTCTCCACAAACAGGCAAAGCCATCGCTTTTCCACCCCTCCTTCCAGAGCCATGTCCCGCAGGCTGCCCCCCGGCGGCACGATGGGCATAACATTGCATTCCGGCGCAATCAGGAATTCAATCACGGTCGGTGTTTTCCGGTTCTGCCGCGCGCGGGCGAGCGCTGCCGGGATTTGTTCCGCTTCGGTGACCCGGATGCCTGCCGCGCCGCAGCTCTCCGCCAGCCGGACAAAATCCGGCAGGTAAGGCGGACACTGCCGGGCATCGCAGGCGGGCGGGCAGCTGTTCCGCCGCCGCATACAAGTCCCCGCGTACCGCCGCCCATAGAATTGCTCCTGCCACTGCCGGACATTGCCCAGCCAACCGTTATTCAGGATACAGACGATGAGCGGCAGCCCGTACACGGCGGCGGTCACAAGCTCCTGCATATTCATCTGCATGCCGCCGTCCCCGGTAATCACAACCACCGGCTGCCCCGGATTCCCGAGCTGTGCCCCGACTGCGGCAGGCAGGCCATAGCCCATCGTCCCCAGCCCGCCCGAGGTCAGCAGCCGATGGTCCGTGTCCAGCTCCAGGAACTGCGACGCCCACAGCTGGTTCTGCCCGACATCGGTGCAGAAAAACACGCGTGGGAATGCCCGGTTGATTTCCGAAAGGATTGCCTGCGGCGACAGCCCGGGGGTGTGCACGGCCAGGGGATGCGCCTGCTTCCATTCCGCAATCTGGTTGCGCCATCCGTCAGCCGGCAGCGGCCCCGCTTGTTCCAGCAGCGCGCCAAGGGCCTGTTTCGCGTCGGCAGTAATCGAAAGATCAACCTCCACGTCACGCGAAACCGACGACGCGTCGATATCCAGCCGGATGATGCACGCATTCTCCGCGAAGGCTTCCGGCCCGCCGGTAATTCGGTCGTTGAACCGCACCCCGACTGCAAACAGCACGTCACATCGGCTGACGGCGGTATGGGCGGCATAGCTCCCATGGATTCCAAGGTTGCCGACGTACAGCGGATGGGATGAGGGCACCGCGCCTTTTCCCATTATGGTAGTCACGACCGGCACGCCTGTCCGTTCTGCCAGCCGCGTCAGCTCGGGTTCCGCGTGCGCAATGTGGACGCCGCCGCCTGCCAGAAACAGCGGCCGCTCGGCATGGCGCAGCCGGTCGAGCGCTGCCCGCAGCTGTCCGGGAGAAGCGCTGCCGGCCGGCGGGCAGCCGCGGACGGTGATTTCCGCCGGGTAGGTATCATCGCCGTATGCCTGCTGGATATCCTTGGGCAGCTCGACGACAACAACCCCCGGCCTGGCCGTCCGCGCAACCAAAAACGCCTTTTTAATGGTCTCGGCAAGCCGCGCCCGGTCGCGTACCGTAACGGCATATTTGCAGATTCCACAGGTCATGCCGACCAAATCAACCTCCTGGAACGCGTCGTTCCCAAGCAGCCGGGTCGGCACCTGCCCCGCAAAGCAGACCAGCGGCACGCTGTCATAATTAGCGGTCGCAATGCCAGTAACCATATTGGTTGCCCCCGGCCCGCTGGTTACCATGCAGACGCCGGTTTTCCCGGTCGAGCGGGCATAGCCGTCCGCCGCATGCACCAGCCCCTGCTCATGGCGCGGCACAATCAGCCGGATTCCTGTCTGACCGTAAAGCGCGTCAAACAGGTCGATTGCCTGCCCGCCGGGGTAGGCAAACAGCGTGTCCACCCCTTCTTCCTTCAGGGCCTTTACCCACAGCTGTGCCCCTGTGATTTCCATGTATGTTCCTCCCTTCGATGTATGCAAACACTTGCTTGCTTCCCGGCGGTTTTTTTGGTACTGCCGTTTCCGACAGTACCTGAATGTTCAGCCATTCAGCTTTAGGACGAACAGCGCGACCTGATTTGCAATATAAGTATCCGCGTCCACCGTGGAAAGGGTATCCTGAAAGGACGCCCGCAGGAACGTATAGCCAAAGGTGGAGGCAAAAAACATCAGCGCAAGCGTATCGAAATCCGCCTGCGGGATAGCCCCCTTTTCTGCCATCGCGTTCAGGTAACCGGTCAGCGCAGACAGGAACGTCCGTGGAACCTCCCGGATGAGCGGCGCGGTGTCCGTGTAAATCTGCGGGGCGCGCAGCCCGATGGACAGGTTTACAAAGTCCGGCGTCATACGCTCCATATAGGCCCGCATGAACATTTCAAGGTCGGTTTGCAGCGACCATGTCACATTTTGGAAGACTTCCGGCGCGATACCGGCACGCCACCCGGCTTGGCTGACCCCCTGCAAAACAATATCCTTTTTGCTCTTGAATTTGCGGAACAGGGTGCACTCGTTCACGCCTGCCGTCCGCGCGATTTCCTTTGTCGTCATCGCCGCGTAGCCCTGGTCACGCACCAGCGCCATGGCCGCGTCAATAATTTTCTGGCTTGTCTCATCCAAAGGTACCGCCTCCATGCAAGTGTTTACTCTCATTGTAGCAGGTCGCGCCGGGAATGTCAATGCGCAGCCCCGCTTTTTTTATCGGGACAAGCATGCGATTGAAAAGCCTGGCTTCTCAGCGTTCGCGGGTAAATGCCTGCCCTTCTTCCTGTTCCCTGAGCGCTTTTTCCATAGCAAGCACCAATTTATGCGGCGGGACATCCAAAGCAGACGCGATTTTGAAAAGCGTGTCAATGGTTGGGCTTCGAAGCCCCCGTTCAATCTTGCTGTAATGCGTCCGATCCAGTCCGGCCAGCCCGCTTAACACTTCCTGCGACATTTCTTTTGATTTACGTGCTTTTTGAATTACTTTTCCAATTAAATCGGCACTTATCATACAGACACCTCGGTAAAGTCTGTATAATGGTGTAAAATAAAAATAGCCAAAGTGCGAAGCATCA
>CAJUJQ010000053.1 GCA_910586575.1 uncultured Clostridia bacterium
AGTTCAGACGTGTGCTCTTCCGATCTTATCTGCGGTGGCTGCTGCTATTCGCCCCCGCTTTCCTCTTCAACAATATTTTCGTCTGCTTCGTGCGCAATGACGAAGCCCCGCAGCTGGCAATGGCGGCCACGCTGATTGGCAATTTTGGCAATATCATCATGGATTATGTGCTCATTTTCCCGATGAAGCTGGGTATTCTCGGCGCAATCCTGGCAACCGGGGTTTCGCCGGTCGTCAGTATGGCGGTGATGTCGCTGCACTGGCTCTGCGGGAAAAACAGCTTCCGTTTTGGGAAGCTGCGGTTTGCGCCCGTGGACACGCTGCAAAGCCTTTCGCTGGGCTTCCCGTCGCTGCTGGCGCAGGTGTCCTCCGGCCTCGTTATGATGTTTTTTAACATCCGTATTTTGAGCATCGCGGGCAATACCGGCATTGCCGCCTATGGCGTGATCGCGAATCTCGCAATCGTCGTGCTCGCGATCTACAACGGGCTTGCGCAGGGCGTACAGCCGCTGGTCAGCAACCGTTTCGGCAGAGGGCAGCGGGAGGAAATCGGCCTGCTGCTGCGCTATTCGATGGTGACAGTCGCCGCCGCGTCGGTTGCCTTATACCTGTTTTTATACGTCTTTGCCGAACCGATCGTGGCGGTATTCAACAGTGAACGGAACGCGCAGCTACAGGCAATCGCGGTGCCGGGGCTTCGGCTATACTTTACATCGAACCTGTTTATCGGGTTCAATACGCTGCTTGCAACCTTCTTTATCTCGACCGAACGCGCCGTCCCGGCGCATATCCTTTCGGTGCTGAGGGGCTTCATGCTGATTGTCCCGCTGGCGTTTCTGCTGTCCGCGGTGTGGGGAATGAACGGCATCTGGCTGGCGTACCCGTTGGCCGAAGCGACAGCGGCAGCGCTGAGCGCATTCCTCATATCAAAAAAGCTGAAAACACGATACTACGATATTTCAGGCGGCTGTGATGAAGAAATGTCCGGCAGCCGCTGAAAACCCTGCGGCCAGCAAGCAAAGCAGCTGCGCGGGCTGCATCGGGTGGAAGCCAAACAACAGCCACGGAACGGCGCAAAGACACGAAAAACCAAAGAAAAACAACACGATGACCGGTTTGACACTGCGCCCGCCCAGTGCGCGGACGGCGGTATAAGCCGCACAGGCTCCCAGCCCGCCAAGGGCGCCGATTAAATACGGGAACACCCCGGTAAAATCGAAAGAAAGCTTAATGATGCAGAGCGCCCCGGCAAACGCGGTCAAAAGTGCCGCGATTTGGACAGGCTTTGCGCGCTTTCAGGAAGAAGAAGCGGATGCGGATGCCGCCCTGCCGGAGCAGCACCGTTTTTTCTTTTACCGTACCACCCCCGGGCAAAAAACGCAAGCACGAAACCGATTAGAAAAAACATCTATCATATCTAAAAACGCGCAGAAAATTCCACAAACCGGAATTTCTGCGCGTTTTAACATGAAACTGTTTCAGGGGATAAAATATCCGCGTTTACGATGCCGGGGCGTCCTGCGCGGGCGCGGCATCGCTCTCCGCCGCCTTCTGTGCTTCGGCGGGAATGTCATCCGTTGGAAGGATCGGGTTTGTTTTATGGCGCGGCGCAAAGCTTTTCGGCTGAAGGAGGGTCTTGTGCCGGGGTTCGCCGGTTGGCGGCAAAATCACCTTTTTATGGTGCGGGATGCGGGTAGATGCAAGCGCGTCCGCCGACAGCGTGCGCCCGATTGGGGATTTCGCCGGAAGCTTGGTGCTGACGGCCGGCTCGGGTGTTTCCTCGGGAAGGACGTACGCATCCGCGCCGAACGTCCCGTCCGTAAACCGGTCCTCCAGCTCGGTCTGTTCCAGCACATCGTCCGATTTCTTGAAAGAAAATACCATGGTCGGCTCGGTTTCGGAGTGATAAGGGACCGTCCACGAAAGCAGGACCTCGGAAACCTCGGGGGCATACCGGGAAATAGACGCCGTCAAATCCTGACTATACTGCTTGAGCGCCCGCTCGGTCGAAAAGCGCCCGACCGATTCTTTCCAAGTCAGGTCGAGTGCGGCGACGTAACCGGTCGCGGCCTGCGAAAGATTGACCGGTCCAGCCTCCGCCGAGGGGATGCGGTCAACGGCGACTTGTATCTGTGCCTGAATTTCTTCGGTTGTCATTTCCTTGTCCGCGCCCTGGCAGCCGGTGAGGACAAGGAGCAGGAGTGACAGAAGTATCAAGAGCTTTCTGGGCAAAGCCAAAAACCACCTTTCTGGTTGTCGGTATACATTATAATCACACGGCACTCGAAATGGCAATGCCGTACTGTTCGGGAACCGGAAATTCCCGGAAAAAATCCAATATAATCTCTGCATTTTATCATACATCATTTCACGGTAAAAATCAAGCTGCATGTTGAAGAATTCCGCGCAGCAGGGCGAATTTTTCGCGGCGGTGCCAAAGCCACAGGCAGCGCCGCCCTGTGAACCGTCACACAAAATGTGAAATCCTATCAACTGCGCCCCTCCTTCCCCAAAGCTTTCCAATCGCTTGTATTCCCCCCGGAAACCTGATATTCTGTAATCACAAAGACCAGCCGGCTGAAAACAAACGCAAAACACAAATAACAAGAGAGCTTGAAAGGGTGACAAACACGTTATGATGCAAAAAATCCAAAAGTTTGGCGGTGCAATGTTTACCCCTGTCCTGTTGTTCGCGTTCGCGGGCATCGTGGTCGGCGTTGGTACATTATTCACAACCGAAGCAATTATGGGTGACCTGGCACGGCCCGACAGCATGTTTTACCAGGTCTGGAACGTAATCCTCCAAGGCGGCTGGACCGTATTCAACCAGCTCCCGCTGCTGTTTGCGGTTTCCCTGCCCATCGGTATGGCCAAGAAGCAGAACGCACGCTGCTGCATGGAAGCGCTGGTCCTTTACCTCACCTTCCACTACTTCCTGAGCACCATGCTTTCCCAGTGGGGCCAGACCTTCGGCGTTGACTTCGCGGCAGAAGTCGGCGGCACGAGCGGCCTTGCCATGATTGCAAACATCAAAACGCTTGATATGGGCATGATGGGTGCGCTGCTGGTTTCCGGTATCGTTATTTATCTGCACAACCGCTTCTTTGACACCGAGCTTCCCGATTGGCTTGGCTCGTTCAACGGCTCGACCTTCGTTTTCATGGTTGGTTTCTTCGCCATGCTGCCGGTCGCGCTGCTGTCCGCGCTGATTTGGCCCAAGGTCCAGATGGGTATGCTTGCATTCCAAGGCTTTGTCAAAAGCGCCGGCGCGGCAGGCGTTTGGGTATTCATCCTGCTGGAACGCCTGCTGATTCCCTTTGGCCTGCACCACATCCTGTATTCCCCCTTCTATTATGATAACGCTGTCGTCCCCGGCGGCCTGTACGCTTACTGGGCGACCCGCCTGCCCGATTTGGCGGCTTCCACCGCTTCGCTCCGCTCCCTCGTTCCCGAGGCCGGTTTCACCGCGACAGGCTTCTCGAAAATCTTCGGCTGCCCCGGCATTGCCGCCGCGTTCTATATGACCGCGAAACCCGAGAAGAAAAAACAGGCGCTGGCTCTGCTGCTGCCGATGACGCTGACCGCCATCCTCTGCGGCGTCACCGAGCCAATCGAATTCACCTTCCTGTTCGTTGCGCCCCCGCTGTTTGTGGTTCACGCGCTGCTGGCGGCGACGCTCTCCACCACAATGTACCTTGCGGGTATTGTCGGCATCCATTCGGGCGGCGCGATTGAAATGGCCTCCCTCAACTGGATACCGCTCGGCGCGGCCCACTGGAAACAGTACCTGCTGATGCTGGCCATTGGCTTGGCCTTCACCGTCATTTGGTTCTTTGTGTTCCGTTTCCTCATTGTCAAGTTTGATTTCAAGACCCCCGGCCGCGAAGCAGACGAAGGCGTCAAATTCTATTCCAAGGCTGAATACCGGGAACGCCAGGCAGGCGGCGGCAGCGCGGCACCCGCGGGTGCCGCGGACAGCCGTGACGAGCTTGCGGTCAGAATCCTGGAAGGACTCGGCGGCAAGGATAATATTGTTGATATCACCAACTGCGCAACCCGTCTGCGCGTCAACGTCAAGGACGAAACCAAGCTGCAAAACGACGCTTATTTCAAGTCCATTGGCACCCACGGCGCAATGGTCAAGGGCAAATCGGTACAGGTAACCGTTGGCCTGTCCGTGCCCAAGGTACGCGCCAAGGTCGAGGACCTGCTCTAAAATATACCATGGCTGCGCGCACTTCCCCCATTCCCATCCAGCGCGCAGCCTCCCTCCCCTGACTCTCATCATCAACCGTTCATCAGAAAGGAAGGACGACCATGCTCCCACAGACCAGAACGTCCCTGAAAGACGAAAAACTGAGCCGCTATTTCAAAATCCTGAAAATCGTGCTGTTCTGTATGCCGTTCCTGTGCGTCGGCTATCTGGGGCTGGGCGCGGGCGGCGCGGCGCTTGACACCGCGGGTATCCTGAACGCAAACCCGGCTATGGCGGTTTCCTTCCTTGCGGCGATGCTCCAGCCCTACGCGGCATGGATTGCCATCCTTGCCGAGCGGCGGCTCGCTGACGGACGGACCAACTACGCGATTATGAACCTGGCGCTGCTGATGGTATCCGAAACCCTGCTGATGAGCACCGTCGGCGTTATCGGTATGGCGCTGATTCTTTGGAAGAGCGTCCGCACCTATGGCTGCGGCATCCCGGCTGCCTTCCGCGGCTGCGGCGTGCGCGACTTTTTCCGGGAAGCGGGCGGCAATCTCCCGCTGCTGGCGCTTGCCGCCCTCTGCCTGTTCGCAAGCATGCGCCTGGGCATCGGCGTTTCATTCTAACCCACCCATTGTTCAAAATATTCATCATATAATATTAATAGGAGGATCTGAATCATGGCTAACAAAAAGTATGCGGTAACCGTCGCGGGCGGCGGTTCGACCTTCACCCCGGGTATCGCGCTGATGCTGCTGGAGGAAAACGGCCGCTTCCCCATCCGCAAGATCACGTTCTATGACAATGACGCCGAGCGTCAGGAAATCGTCGCCAAGGCATGTGAAATTTATCTGCGGGAAAACGCACCCGAAATCGAGTTCAACTACACGACCGACCCGGAAACCGCGTTCACCGATATCGATTTCGTATTGGCACACATCCGCGTCGGCAAGTACGCAATGCGTGAGAAGGACGAGAAAATCCCGCTCAAGTACGGCGTTGTCGGTCAGGAAACCTGCGGCCCCGGCGGGATTGCTTACGGCATGCGCTCAATTGGCGGCGTGCTCGAAATCCTCGACTATATGGAAAAGTACAGCCCCAACGCCTGGATGCTCAACTATTCCAACCCGGCCGCGATTGTTGCGGAAGCAACCCGCCGCCTGCGCCCGAACTCCAAAATCCTCAATATCTGCGATATGCCGATTGACCTTGAGGAAAAGATGGCGAGCATGGTCGGCCTCAAGTCCCGCAAGGAAATGCAGGTTGGCTACTACGGCCTGAACCACTTCGGCTGGTGGCACAAGATTTACGACAAGGACGGCAACGACCTGATGCCGGAAATCAAGAAGCACATGGCAGTCAACGGCTTTGCTGACGGCATCGCCGAAACCAACCAGCACGTAGACGACAGCTGGAAGGAAACCTTCGCGAAGGCAAAGGACGTTTACGCGGTTGACCCGGATACCATCCCGAACACCTATTTGAAATACTACCTCTTCCCCGATTACGCGGTTGCGCATTCCAACCCCAACCACACCCGCGCAAACGAAGTCATGGAAGGCCGTGAAAAGACCGTATTCGGCGCTTGCCGCGAGATCATCGCCAAGGGCACCTCGAAGGGCTGCGGCTTTGAGGCCGACGCGCACGCAACCTATATCGTTGACCTTGCCTGCGCCATCGCCGAAAACACCCGCGAGCGCTTCCTGCTGATTGTCCCGAACGAGGGCGCAGTCGAGAATTTTGACCGCACAGCAATGGTAGAAATCCCCTGCATCGTAGGCTGCAACGGCTATGAGCGCATTTGCCAGGGCGCAATCCCGCAGTTCCAGAAGGGTTTGATGGAGCAGCAGGTCAGCGTCGAGAAGCTGACGGTTGAAGCGTGGATCGAGGGCAGCTACCAGAAGCTGTGGCAGGCGTTGACCCTGTCCAAGACCGTGCCGTCCGCGCGTGTCGCCAAGCTGATTCTGGACGACCTCATCGAAGCAAACAAGGGCTTCTGGCCGGAGCTGAAGTAATCCCCCTTTTCCCCTGCCGCACCCTGCGGCGGGGGATTCTTTACTTGATCCCCGGAAAACAACAGCCGCCCTAACGGACGGCTGAAAATGAAACGCGTTATAATCCATCTAAAATCGTTTGGATGGCAGATGTGATTTCCTTTCCGTTATATACCGCGAAATCTTCCTGACCATTATAAAAAAGGTATCGAAGCTTCTTATCATATCCTTTGGTAACTTGAATACTGATGTACCGCCCTTCCCCTTCGTTCAGGGAAATCCTTGCAAACAGACCGGCGGGAGGTTCATAAAGACAAAACAAACTCTTTTCGGAACGTTGCTTTGTTGATTGCCTGCACCAGTGGGGAAATATCATCCGCATCTGTAACCGTAAAATGATGCCTGCCATGGACTGGCGATCCCACTTCAATCCGCATTTCCTCGATGTTGCCGTCCAAAGTGACCTTTACCGGCAGCAAATGGTAACATACGCCGCAAACAAAAATCGCAGCCGCACAAATTGCCGCCATCAGCTGAAGCCTATACCGTATTTTCATAAGTTATCCCTTCCTGATTCGAGTGTCAAAAGGTCATTTTGCAAAGCAGCTGCGCATCATGCAGTATAACGATACCCGCCTGGGAGCAAATGACCTGCATATCTGGCGGTACATTTCCACCCACCGGCAGGAATGCGCGAATCTTTCCATCGAAGCCCTCGGCGCAAAATGCAATGTCTCCCGCACCACCATCCTGCGGTTTGCGCAAAAGCCCGGCCTGAGCGGGTTCAGCGAGCTGCGCCTGCTCCTGCGCATGGAATGCCAGGAAAAAGCCCCCGGCGCACAGCCCCCCGACTTCCTGTCGCAGACCTGTGACAGCTACCACAAAATGATTGGCGAAATCCGCGACAAGGACTGCACCCCCCTGTTCCAGGCGATTGACCGCGCCGAAAACCTCTATGTTTTCAGCTCCGGCATGCTACAGGACGCGGTCGCGCGGGAGATCTGCCGGATGTTCCTGATGGCTGACAAATGGTTTTACCGTATTCACGCCGGCACCGAAATGCAGTCGCTGTTATACAACGTTACCGAGCGGGATTTTGTGCTGATCCTTTCGGTTTCCGGCGAATCGCCGCACGTTTTGCAGCTGGCAAAGGCGCTGAAAATCCGCGGCGTTACCACCGCTTCCATCACCCAGCGGCAGCAGAACTCCCTTGCGCAGCTGTGCAGGCTGCGGCTGTACATCAGCACGGTAGAGATTGATTTCGGCACGGACTACCAGTCCACCGCTTCTTTTTTTATCCTTTCGGAGCTGCTGTTCCTGAAATATATGGCTTATCGAAAGGAGGCGGACAGCCATGCGCCTGGAAACGCTGATCGAGCAGAATTATCACCGGCTGAACGAAAATGACCTGTACATCTGGGAATATATCCGCACCCACCCGCGCGAATGCCGCGATATCTCGATTGACGCCCTGTCCGGCGCCTGCTGCACCTCCCATACCACCATCCTTCGGTTCGCCAAAAAGCTGGGGCTTTCCGGCTTCAGCGAATTAAAGGTCATCCTCAAATGGCAGGAGCAGCCCGGCTCCGCCTTCCACCCGGACGAGCTGACCCGCACCATGCAGGACTACCAGCAGACCATGGAATACCTGTGTACGGTTGACTTCAGCGACCTGTTTGCCCTCATCCAGCAGGCCGGGCAGATTTACATTTACGGCTCGGGCAGCGTGCAGCAGCGGGCGGCGCGCGACCTCAAGGAGAAATTTTTCCACAGCCACAAGCTGATGCACATCGTCGAAGGTGAAACCGAGATGCGCAAGCTTGCCGCCCGCCTGCGGGAAAACGACCTGATGATTTTTATTTCCCTGTCCGGCAACAACATTTTTGTCAACCAGGTTGCCGAGCTGCTCAAGAAAAACGGCCGCACCGTGGTATCCATCTGCCGCGTGCAAAGCAACCGCCTGATTTACCTGAGCGATATCAATATCCCCTTTTTCAGCCACGCGATTGAAATCGACCAGG
The DNA here is from genome assembly GCA_910586575.1 of uncultured Clostridia bacterium. Lineage (GTDB taxonomy): Bacteria > Bacillota > Clostridia > Oscillospirales > Butyricicoccaceae > QXXE01. Next base: position 8,217 of record CAJUJQ010000053.1, read on the forward strand.
CCGTCCCCATCTGGCCGACCAACATGCTGTTTCAAGTCAACGATTTCCTGCTGCTCCGTTATCTGGAATTTCTGGACAGGCAGGGACGGCTGTGACATATCACAGAAAATGTGAATCCCTATCAAAGCTGCCGCCCCAACACCATTCCCCCGAAAGCGCTTGCACCGCAACGGGTTTCTTGTTAAAATGATAAAAACAAGGCCAAACAAGATAGATTTCATACACCACGGCCGGAAAAGGAGCGTTATATTATGGGACTGTTCAGCAAATTCGGAAAGAAAAAAGAGGCCGCTTTCACCTGTCCGGTCAGCGGGGAAGCCATCGGCGCGTCAAAGATTGAGGATGAAACCTTTGCTTCCGGGATGCTCGGCTATACGGTTGGCATCCAGCCCTCGGAGGGCAAGGTTTACGCGCCCGCCGACGGGACAATCTCCATGCTGTTCGATACACACCACGCGATTGGCATCGAGTGCGACGGCGTAGAGCTGCTGATCCATGTGGGAATCGATACGGTCAGCCTGAAGGGCAAGCATTTCACGCCGCATATCCAGACCGGCGACAAGGTACGCGCAGGGCAGCTGCTCCTTGAGTTCAACGGCGCGGCCATTGAAGCGGCAGGCTTCAAGCAGACCACCGCAGTGATTGTAACCAATACCGACGCGCTCGGCGAAATCCAGGCGGAGCTTGGCAGGAAAACGCACGGCGATCCCCTGTTCCGCATCTCTAAAAAGTAAGATGATTCAAAAAGACGGCTCTTGCAGGCCGTCTTTTTCCGCGAAAAAACTGCCCGGCAGCAAACGCACTGCCGGGCAGAAAGGTATCATTTAATCCGCAAAGAGCGGGGTGGAAAGATAACGGTCGCCGGTGTCCGGGAGCAGCGCGACAATCACCTTGCCCTGGTTCCCGGGACGGCGCGCCAGCCCGGCGGCAGCCCATACGGCGGCGCCGGAGGAAATGCCAACCAGAATGCCGTCGGCGCGGCCAATCGCGCGCCCGGTCGCAAACGCGTCCTCGTTGGAAACCGGGATCACCTCGTCATAAATAGAGGTATCCAGCACCTCCGGGACGAAGCCCGCGCCAATGCCCTGAATCTTATGCGGGCCGCCCTTGCCGGTCGATAGCACGGGAGAGGTCGCAGGCTCCACCGCGACAATTTTCACCGCCGGGTTCTGCTCCTTAAGATACTGCCCAACGCCGGTCAGGGTGCCGCCGGTGCCAACGCCCGCGACAAAGAAATCGACCTTGCCGTCGGTATCGTTCCAGATTTCGGGGCCGGTGGTCGCCCTGTGCATGGCGGGGTTCGCAGGGTTGCTGAACTGCCCGGGAAGAAAGCTGTGCGGCAGCTCGGCGGCAAGCTCATCGGCCTTAGCGATTGCGCCCTTCATGCCGAGGGAACCGTCGGTCAGCACCAGCTCGGCCCCGTAGGCTTTCAGCAGGTTGCGGCGCTCGACGCTCATCGTTTCCGGCATGGTCAGAATCAGGCGGTAGCCGCGCGCCGCCGCGACAGAAGCCAAACCGATACCGGTATTGCCCGAGGTCGGCTCGATGATCACCGAATCCGGCTGGAGCTTGCCGCTTTTTTCGGCGTCGTCAATCATCGCCTTGGCGATACGGTCCTTGACCGAGCCTGCCGGGTTGAGATATTCCAGCTTGGCAAGGATTGTGGCATTCAGATGGTTTTTCTTCTCGTAGCCTGTCAGCTCCAGCAGCGGCGTGCCGCCGATCAGCTCGGACGCGGAATGATAAATTTTGGACATAACGGCAAAACGCTTCCTTTCAAAGTGTCACAGTTTGTAAAACCGGGGTTTCTGTAGGATTCCCCTGCCTATGGGGGATGATACATTCATTTTTCGCTGCCGCAGGCTCAAAGGCTGCTGAACGCGGCTTCCAAATCCTCCAGGATATCATCAATATGCTCGGTGCCGATGGACAGCCGGATGGTATTCGGCTTGATGCCCGCAGCGGCAAGCTCCTCCTTATTCATCTGGGAATGGGTGGTCGTTGCGGGGTGGATGACAAGGCTCTTGACATCGGCGACGTTTGCGAGCAGCGAGAAGATTTGCAGGCTGTCAATAAACTTGTGCGCCTCCTTGACGCCGCCCTTGATTTCAAAGGTAAAGATGGACGCGCCGCCGTTCGGGAAATACCGTTCGTACAACGCATGGTCGGGATGCCCGGGGAGGGACGGATGGCTGACATGCTCCACCAGCGGATGCCCGACGAGGTATTCCACAACCTTTTTCGTGTTTTCGACGTGGCGGTCCAGGCGGAGGGAAAGCGTCTCCACGCCCTGAAGCAGCAGGAACGCATTGAACGGGGAAATCGCCGCGCCGGTATCGCGCAGCAGGGTGGCGCGGATGAAGGTCACAAACGCCGCCGGACCTGCCGCCTGCACAAAGCTGACGCCGTGATAGCTGGGATTCGGGGCGGAGATAGGCGCGTATTTGCCGCTGGCTGCCCAGTCGAATTTGCCGCTGTCCACGATGATGCCGCCGAGCGTGGTGCCGTGCCCGCCGAGGAATTTGGTCGCCGAGTGGACAACGATGTCCGCGCCGTGTTCAATGGGCCGGATAAGGTAGGGCGTGCCGAAGGTGTTGTCAATCACCAGCGGGAGGCCGTGCCGGTGCGCAATCCCCGCAATTGCGTCAATGTCCGGGATATCGCTGTTCGGGTTGCCCAGCGTTTCGATGTAGACAGCCTTGGTGTTATCCTGAATCGCGCCCTCCACCTCTTCCAGGTCATGCGCGTTGACGAAGGTGGTCTCTATGCCGTACTGCGGCAGGGTGTGCGCAAGCAGGTTATAGCTGCCGCCGTAAATGGTCTTTTGCGCAACGATATGCTCGCCCTTCTGCGCCAACGCCTGGATGGCGTAGGTGATTGCGGCGGCGCCCGAGGCGGTCGCCAGCGCGGCAACGCCGCCCTCAAGCGCGGCAACGCGCTTTTCCAGTACGTCCTGTGTAGAGTTGGTCAGCCTGCCGTAGATGTTGCCCGCGTCGGCGAGGCCGAACCGGGCGGCGGCATGCTCTGAATTGCGGAACACATAAGAGGTCGTCTGATAGATCGGCACGGCGCGCGCATCGGTCGCGGGATCGGGGCTTTCCTGCCCAACGTGCAGCTGAAGGGTTTCAAAACGGTAATTTCTCTGGTTGCTCATATTTTTACACTCCTGTTCCTGTCATAGGTTTCACGCAAATGGTTTGTTGATGAACGATTACTTTATCAGCGAACCGCACATTCGACCATTACGCCAACCAATTCGGAGCAGAAGCCCGAATATCTTCCGCATGGGATGAATCTCCTTATTTCCTATTTGTTTACTGTGGTATAGTATATACCTGTTATCCTAGAAAGTCAATAGGAAATTGAATATTTTTTCAGGCGGGATTACCGATTGAACGATTCAGGCCGTAAACAGGCCTCAAATCGAGTAATCCCCGCCCATTTTGACACGATGCCGCGCTACAAGCTGGTCAAGCGTTACATGATCCACGTAATCGTTGATAATTTTGTGCAGCTCCTTCCAAAAATCGAGCGTGGCGCATTCGCTTTCCCGTGGGCAGCAGGTGGTTTCACTGCTCAGACAGGCAATGGGGGCGAGATCCCCCTCGGTAATGCGCAGGATCTCACCGGTGGTGTAATTCTCCGGCCTGCGCGCAAGGCGGTAGCCGCCCTGCGCGCCGCGCACCGAGCGCAGGAAGCCCGCGCGGCTCAGCTGGGTCACAATCTGCTCGAGATACTTGACCGAAATGCCCTGGCGTTCGGATATATCGCGCAGCGGGATATATTCACCGCTGTCATGCTCCGCAAGATCGATCATCAGGCGCAGCGCATAGCGTCCCTTGGTTGATACTTTCATAGCGAAACCTCCTTCTTTTCATGCTTTCTCCCATCATAGCACAATCGCAGCGAAAATACAAGGGGCAGGAGCAAGAAAGATGGCCATTTACGCATTCCCGCTTTTTTCAGGGCGGCGGCGCGGGGCTGCAAGCCCGACAAAGCGCGGGCGGAAATTTATGATAAAATTTCACAATCTTGCTCTCGCAATCCGTTCCCGGATGTGGTATGATATAAAGGATATCTTATAAACAGGAAAGGGGCAGATCCATGCGCTCTGTCTTTCATTATTGGAAAAATACCGACCTGTACCTGCTGCTGCTGGCAATCCTCTGTTCCTGCGGCAGCCTGGCGCTGGTGTACTCGACCACCTTCAGCTCGGGTTCGCTGACCCGCTTCAAGGTGCAGCTGGGCGCAATCCTGTTGGGGATTGCCTGCTTCATCATCGTATCAATTGTCGATCTGGAAGGCATGGCGCGTTACTGGAAATGGTTCTATGCGCTGAACGTCATATTACAGCTGACGCTGTACACGCCCTTCGGCTACTCGGAGGGCGGCAACCACAGCTGGCTGCGCTTCGGCTCCATCGGCATCCAGCCCGCAGAAATCGGAAAGGTCATTTTTATCTGTACCTTTGCCGCCCATCTGGCAAGCGTCTTTGACCGCCTGAACCACTGGCGGACGCTGATTCCGCTGGGGCTGCACCTGGGGATCATGGTGGGCATCATCATGGTTTCGTCGGACGACGCGGGCATGGCGCTGGCTTATATCGCAATCGCGGTGATTATGCTGTTTGCGGCGGGCCTGTCGCTGAAATGGTTCGCGGGCGGGCTGGTGCTGATTGTGGCGGCGATACCGTTCATCTGGCGCATGATGAACAGCTATCAGGTCAGCCGCATCCTAGTGCTGTTCGACCCGTCCATCGACCGCGATACTTATTACCAGACCCTGCAAAGCAAAATCGCGCTGGGCGCGGGACAGCTGACCGGGCGCGGCTTCCTTCAAGGCGACCAGGTACAATACGGCATCCTGCCGACCAGCTCGACCGACTTCGTCTTTTCCTCGGCGGGCGAGGAATTTGGCTTCGTCGGCTGCGCGCTGATCCTCACCCTGCTCTGCCTGCTGATCCTCCGGCTGTTCTACGTCAGCTACACCGGCGCGACGACCTTTTCGACGCTGGTCGCCTCCGGTATCGCGGGCATGTTCCTGTTCCAAACCTTTATCAACGTTTTTATGTGCCTGGGCATGTTCCCGGTCATTGGCCTGACGCTCCCGCTGTTCAGCTACGGCGGCTCGTCGGTCGTCACGATGTATACCGCGCTCGGCCTTGCCGCCGGTGTCCGCATGCGCGAAAAACCCAGCTGGCTCCAGCGCTGAACCCGTTTTCCGGCTGTCGAAAAAGCGCGGATCCTGCCGGTGAAAGAAAACGTAATAAAATTGTCATTTTTCTGTTATCAAAACGCTATTGTATTTTTTTAGATTTTAGAATACAATAGGAATAGGTGGAACCGACTTTCAGAAAAGAGGTTATAGAGAATGAACGATGATAGAAGGGATGCTCTCAGCGTGGATGACATCCTGAACGAATACTACGCCGCAGATTCCGCCCGCAGCCCACAGCCAGCGGAAGAATCCCCGCTGCGTACCCCGCAGCGCCGCCCGGTAACCGCGCAGCCCGCTCCACAGGCTGTGCCGCCCGTCCGCGCGATGGCTGCCGAGCAGCGCCGCGCACCCGTGCAGCCCGCACGTGCTCCCATGCAGGCCGCGCGCACCCCCGCGCCAAAGGCCCCCAAAAAAGCCGTACATAAGCAGGATTATTATGACGATTACGATGAACCGCCCCGGAAGCGCGGCGGCGCGCTGGTTGCGCTTATGCTGCTGTTCGTGCTGGCAGTTGTCGGCGCCGGCGCGTTCGCGGGCTATGCTTTCCTGTGCCGCACCGTGTTCCCCGGCGTGGAAGTCGGCGGTATTGACGTCAGCGGCATGAGCCTCAACGAGGCCGTCAACCTGATTTCTGAAAGCTTCGACGCGCAGGGCGCCGGGGATCTGACCCTGCAAATGGACGAATACACCTTTCATCTGCCCGTGAGCGACGTAGTCGGCGGCGTTGACGCGATGGAATCCGCCCGCGCGGCATTCAACTACGGCCGCGAGGGCGACCCCATTACCCGCGCAGTCGATATCGCAAAGGCACGCTTTCAAGGCGCGGACGTAGAACTGACCATGGACGTTGACCGGCGCAAGCTGTCCGCCTGGCTGGACAACATTGCCGGCGCGTCCTTTGACGGCCCGACCCAGCCCAGCTATGAGGTTGTGGACGGCCAGCTGATTGTAAACCTGGGCGCGCCCGGCGTTTCCTTTGCCGACCGCCCCGCTGTCGAAAACCAGCTCGTCGAAAAACTGAAAACCATGGATCTGACCCCCCTGTCCGTTGAGGCCAGCATCCAGAACCAGGATCCGATCGATCTCGCAAAGATTCAATCCGAAATCCAGACCGAGCCGAAAAACGCGACGATTGATACGACCGACGGCGCAACCGTCGTCCCCGGTGTGGACGGCATCAAAATGGATCTGGAAAAGGCGAAGTCCATCATCGGCACCGCCACAACCGGTGAATTCACCATCCCGCTGGAACTGACCCCGGCCGAGGTGGACACCGAATCGCTCCAATCCCTGCTGTTCCGCGACACCCTGGCGGAAACCGAAACCAAGCTCAACCCGAACGAAAAATCACGTACGCATAACGTAGAGCTTGCGTGCAATTACATCAACGGCACCGTCCTGAACCCCGGCGATGAATTCTCCTATAATAATGTAGTCGGCCAGCGCACCTCCGCGCGCGGCTTCCGCGAAGCGGGTATCTTCGTTTCCGGCCGCTTGGAGGAAGGTCTTGGCGGCGGCGTCTGCCAGCCGTCCTCGACGCTGTATATGGCAGTCCTGCGCGCCGACCTCAAGGTCACCGAGCGTAACAACCACGGCATGACCGTCTCTTATACGCCACTTGGTGAGGATGCCACCGTTTCATGGGGCACGCTGGATTTCAAGTTTGTCAACGATACCGAGTACCCGATCAAGATCCTTGCCAGTCGGGAAGGCTCCTACTGCAAGATGAAGATTGTGGGCACCAAGACAACGGACAAAAAGGTCGAAATCAAGACCAATACCCTGTCTACCACCAATTGGTCAACCGTGCGCCAGCGGGATACCTCGCTCAAGCCCGGCACGGAACGGGTTGACCAGTCCGGCTCGACCGGCTACCGCACCGAAACTTTCAAGATTATCACCGAGAACGGGCAGACCACCACCGTTAAGGCCAACACCTCCAATTACCGGAAGCGTGACAAGCTGGTACTGTACAACGACTCCTCGGCGGCAAGCTCGGAGGAAACACCGTCACAGCCGCAGGAATCTGTGCTCCCGTCAGACCCGACCCTTGCACCGCCCTCCACAACGACGGCCCCAGAGCAGCCGTCCGCACCGGAGCAGACCGCACCGCCCGCACAGACGGCCCCGCCTGAGCAGACAGCACCTCAGCCCACTGCGCCGGACCCCGAGCAGTCATCCACACCCAATACGGGATATGATCCGAACGTCCCCAGCTTTGGCCCCGGACAGCCGATTGTTTGAATTTTCCGGGAACAGGAACGGCTGGATAAAACATCCCCTATCAAAAATAACAGGCTGCCGCGCAAAGGGAAACCTTTATGCGGCAGCCTGTTTTCGGATTTTGAAATACCCCGGTTATATGTCGTCACTTCATTCCGCGCCGTCTGCGCTGACCAACTGCTGTACCGGCTTCAGGTACTGCTCGCGGAAGCGCCCGACCTGCTGCCCGAAGGTTTCGGACTGCTTATAGGCGCGCCGGGAAAAGCTGTGTGTGTCGAACTGCTCACTGCCCTCACACAGCTGAAGCGTATAAATCGCGATATTGGAACAGTGGTCGCCAATTTTCTCCAAATCGTGCACGACATCCAGGAAAATAATGCCGCTCTGCACCTGGCATTCCTGCCGGTTCAGACGGTCAAGATGGCGGTTTTTCAGCAAATCCTTAAGGTCATCGACGGTTTCTTCCAGCGGCTCGACCAGCCGGGCGGTTTCAGCACTGCGGGTGGTGTAGCCCTCGACCGTCAGGTGGAGCTGCTCGGTAACGGCGTCGCCCATCCCGCGCAGCTCTGCCGCCGCCGTCTGGCTCAGGGTGAGCTTTTGCGTGCGGAAGGTTTCGACCCGCTCGAAAATATTCTGCGCATAGTCGCCGATTTTCTCGAAATCGCTCAGGGAATGCAGCATTTCCGCGTGCATCCGGCGCATACCGCGCGGAAGGTCGTTGCGCACAGAAACCAGATATTTGCCGATTTCAACCTCGGCGCGGTCGAGGAAGGCTTCGTTTTTCGCAAATGCCTCCTCTTGGAGCGGCGCGCCGTCCAGCAGCGATTCCAGGCAGAACCGCACATTTTCCTGGGCGGCATGCCCCATGTCGGCGATGCACCTCTGTGCCTGCTCAAGCGCGAGCGTGGGCGTAGCGAGGAAGCGCGGCTCCAACCGGGAAAGCGGATCGTGCGCCTCCGCGTCCGCCGGGACGGTCCGCTCTGCCAGCCGCACGAGCAGCCCGGTGAAGGGAAGGAACAGCACGGTTGCGACAATATTAAAGATGGTATGGAAATTTGCGATGCCCGCTTTTTGAATTGGCTCTTCAAAAAACGGGAAACCAATGGTATACTGTATGGTGTAGATTCCAACGAGGAACACAATGGAACCGATCAGATTAAAATAGAAGTGTACCATCGCGGTGCGCCGCGCATTTTTGGAGCCGCCGAGGGCGGACAGGAACGCGGTGATACAGGTGCCGATATTCTGTCCAAGGATAATCGGGATCGCCGCCGACCATGTGATGGCGCCGGTGGTGGACAGCGCCTGCAAAATACCAACGGACGCGGACGATGATTGGATCACCGCAGTCACAAGCGCGCCGGTAAGCACGCCAAGGACAGGGTTTGAAATTGCGGCGAACAGGCTGGTAAACTGCGGCAAATCGGCAAGCGGCGCAACCGCGCCCTCCATTGTAGACATACCGATAAACAGGATGCCGAAGCCCAGGAACACATTGGCTGCCGAGCGGCTGCGGCGGGTTTTTCCGCGCAGCATCAGGATAACGCCGCCCAGTACCACCAGGTATGCCAGGTTTTTCGGTTTGATGAGCTGAAGCAGCAGGCTGCCTTCCACCGTGCCGCCGGAGTCCAGCCGCAGCAGCTGGGCGGTGATGGTCGTACCGATATTCGCACCCATGATGATGCCGACCGACTGGCGCAGCGTCAGGATGCCCGCGTTGACGAAGCCGACCGCCATAACGGTCGTCGCGGACGAGGACTGGATGACAGCAGTAACCACAGCGCCCATCAACAGCGCGCTGAACAGATTGCCGGTCATACGTTCCAGCGTCCGCTCGAGCGAGGGGCCAGCGGCGCGTTCCAGGCCGTTGCCCATGATCGTCATACCGTAGAGGAACAGGGCAAGCCCGCCCGCCATCCGGACCAGGGACAGGAAATCAAAAGTCATAAGCAGCTCCTTCCGAGGGCCTTATGTAAAAAGGCAGCCTCAAAAAAATTCAGGGGAGGAAGGGTGAAAAACTTTCCGAACCACCCCATTTTAGTATAGTGTACAAACCCTGGTATTGTCAATCCATATTTGGATATTTTTTCGTGTATGATAGGAGATGAAGGGATACGATGGAACCGTTGATTTTGCTTTCGAGCGGCAGGAAGGACGGGGCACATTCCATGCAGCGGATGGTTTCCGCCTTGTATGGGGAAGCCGTCGCGCGCGCGGGCGGGATTCCCGCGGGATATGCGGGCGGGGACCCGGAACAGCTCGCCACGTGCTTTGGCGGGCTGCTGCTCACCGGCGGCGGCGATGTCGCGCCCGAACGCTACGGTGCGCGGCGGCTTCGGACAGACGAGGTGGACGAGGCGCGCGACGGCGAGGAATTCGCCCTGATTGACGCTTTTACCCGGCTGGGACGCCCAGTTTTCGGCATCTGCCGGGGGATTCAAATCCTGAATGTCTTTTTTGGCGGAACGCTGCGGCAGGATATCCCCGGCCATGCAGATAACGTGCGGCACAGCGTGGAAGCCGCTCCGGGCAGCCGGATACACGCCGTTTGCGGCGGCAGCTTCGAGACAAACAGCTGGCACCATCAAGCGGTATGGGAACCCGCGCCCGGGCTGCTTGTGACTGCGGAAGCCGCCGACGGTACGATTGAGGCGCTCGAGCACGAGACGCTCCCCGTGTTCGCGGTGCAGTGGCACCCGGAACGCATGGTTCCCGGCAGCTGCGCCGACCTTCCGGTCAATCATCTGTGCCTGTTCACCGACTTTGTAAAGGAATGTAAAAAACGCCATGGATCAACTCAAAATTGTTAATTTAGAGCAAGGGAAACCGGCGGTTCCCGACGCGCTGCGCCACCTGCAAATGGAGCTGCGCCTGACGCGCGGCACTCGGATTAAAGCGCTCAAGCTGATTCACGGCTTTGGCTCTTCCGGACGCGGGGGCAAGCTGCGCCCGGAGGTGCGCCGCTTTCTGGACGCCCAGCGCGGGCGCGGCTATCTGAAATTCTACATTCCGGGGGAGAAGCTTTCCATCTTTCATGAGGATACCCGCCGCGCGCTGGATTTATGCCCAGCGCTCCGAAATGACCCGGACCTCGAAAGGCATAACAACGGGATTACGATTGTGATTTTATAAGCGGCAACAAAGGCCGGCTGCCGTCGGCCTTTGTTATCTTGCTTAATTCTATACTCGCGAATGAAAAGATTTGCCGTATTCACCCACCCTGCCCGCCATC
>CAJUJQ010000054.1 GCA_910586575.1 uncultured Clostridia bacterium
TCAAGGTTGGTTTGCCTGCGCTGGATACTGAATACCTTTTCGCCGATTGCTCTAGCATGCAACCGGTTTTGTCAATTTGTATATTGCACAATTATTTTGCGTTATTATTGACGATTTCGACAATGACTGCCTTAAGTTGACGGCAGTGGGCTTTTGTTGAGACATCCCCCTTCTTTCAGCGTATTGCATCGCCGCAAATGATGCGAAAAAGCCGTAAACCGATGATCCATGTACGGTTTACGGCTTTTGCAGCGGCATAGCATCGCATGGCTCCGCCGCCTTTCTTTCGCGCCTGAAACGCTGTTACATCGTTACGTGCTTCGCCAGGAAGCTTGCGGCCGTCTGGCTGAGCTTGGATTCGACCTCGGTCGGACGCGCGTCCTCGCTGTCGGAAAGGAACGTGACACAGCCGGTCACATCCCCCTCAGAAATAATCGGCGCGGCAACCAGCACATGATATTGATCGTTCCCGGAGACACTGATTCCCGTATCAGAACCGTCATGCTCATAAATATGACGCTGTTCCATCAGGTTTTCCAGGTCGGAGGAAATGGACTTCTCGAAAATGTCCTTCTTCGCGCCGCCTGCCGCCGCAATCACCGCGTCACGGTCACAAATCGCGACGCTAAGCCCCGCCGTCCGGCTGAGGGCTTCGGCCAGCTCACCGACAAACGCGCCAAGCTCGCCCATCGGTGAGTATTTTTTAAAAATCACCTCGCCGTCACGGTCTGTATAGATTTCCAATGGGTCGCCCTCCCGAATCCGCATAGTACGGCGGATTTCTTTCGGGATCACAACGCGCCCAAGGTCGTCAATTCTTCTGACGATACCAGTTGCTTTCATATCTGATTAACCTCCCAATCACGGTATTTCATTTGCGATAGTGGTAGTATTTACAGCGGGGCGGGAAATATGTAAAACCACGCGAAAGCTAAATTCTGGGTGTTTTGCGGCGTAAAAAAGGAAGGATTTTCCGATTCAAGCAGATCTAATAAAACCGTGCAGGCAAAAAGGCGAAAAACAGGAGCCGCAGCATCCTCTGCCGCAGCCCCTGTAATGCAATCAAAAAAATCAGCGTTGAAACGGCAATCCAGTTTACGGCTGTTTGCCGATATAAGCCAGGATACCGCCATCTACATAAAGCACATGCCCGTTGATGAAATCCGACGCGGAGGAAGAGAGGAACACCGCTGCCCCGGCGAGATCCTCCGGCGTGCCCCAGCGTGCGGCGGGGGTTTTTGCGAGGATGAAGGAATCAAACGGATGCGGGGTGCCGTCGGGCTGTTTCTCGCGCAGGACGGCATTCTGCTGGGTAGCGATATAGCCGGGGCCGATGCCGTTGCACTGGATATTGAACTCGCCGTATTCCGAGGCGATGTTGCGTGTCAGCATTTTCAGTCCACCCTTGGCTGCGGCGTAAGCCGAAACAGTCTCACGGCCAAGCTCGCTCATCATGGAACAGATATTGATAATTTTGCCGCCGCCCTTTTGGATCATGCCGGGAATCACGGCTTTTGAAACGATGAAGGGCGCGACAAGGTCGATATCGACCACCTGACGGAACTCCTCGCAGGTCGTATCGAGCATGGGGATACGCTTGATAATCCCGGCGTTATTGATTAAGATATCAATCGTCCCGAGGTCGCGTTCGATGTCCTTGACGAGCTGCGCAATCTGCGCCTCATCGGTTACATCGCAGATATAGCCGCGCGCGTCAATGCCTTCCTTTTCGTAATCGGCCAGCGCCCGGTCCATATTGGACTGGCTGCGGCAGTTGAACGCGATTTTCGCGCCGGCCTGCGCCAATGCCTTGGCCATTGCGAAGCCAATGCCATAGGCAGCGCCGGTTACCAGCGCAACCTTGCCATCCAGGCGGAACGAATCTAAAATACTCATCCAAATTTCCTCCTCATTGCTTGTCAATCCGCATATCTGTCGAACGCATCCGGCAGCCCTGCCCGAGCCGCCGGAATGCCCGGTTTCTGAAACGGTTACCGCAGTTCTTCCGTCGGGATAACGTCCATATCATCAAACGCCTGGTTCTCGCCGCCCATCGCCCAAATAAAGGTGTAATTAGACGTGCCGCAGCCCGAATGAATCGACCAGGAAGGCGAAATAACCGCCTGCTCATTCTGCATGACGATATGGCGGGTCTCGGTGCCTTCGCCCATCATGTGGAACACGACATTGCCTTCCGGGATATCGAAATAGGTGTAAACCTCCATGCGGCGCTCGTGGGTATGCGCAGGCATGGTATTCCAGACACTGCCCTCGTCGAGCTGGGTCAGGCCCATGGAGAGCTGGCAGGTTTCGAGCACATCCGGGTGGATGAACTGGTTAATGACGCGCTTGTTAGAGGCTTTCACATCGCCGAGCGGCCTGTGGTTTGCCTTTGCCATGGGGATAAAGGTGGTCTTGCACGCCTTGTGCGCGGGCGCGGAAACCATAAAGAATTTCGCGGGCTTGGCGGCGTCCGCCGAGCGGAATACGACCGATTCCGTGCCGCGGGTGATATAGAGACAATCCTCAAAACCCATATGGAAGGATTCCCCGTCGGCCTCGACCGAACCGTCGCCGCCAATATTGAAGATGCCGATTTCGCGGCGCTCCAGCAGGAAATGGGTACCGAAGGTACGCCAGACATCGATGCCCTTGTCAATCGGGACGGCTTCGTGTACAGGCATGCAGCCCATCGTAACCATGCGATCCACATGGGAATAAACGGCCTTGACCTCATCAGGCTGGTACAGTCCGTCAATCAGGAATTCCTTGCGGATTTCCTCCGTTGTGTAGCGCTTGAAATCGCGCTGGTTGGCAGAATAGCGAATATCCATGGTGGTTTCTCCTTTATTAAGATGAATCGGTGTGAAAATGCGGGGGACACAAAACAAGGTGGGGTTATTTTACGGTATTTGTCAGCGTACCGATCCCCTCAATTTCGCAAACAACAACATCCCCGGTTTCCAGGAAGCAGGGAGGCTGCATGCCCATGCCAACGCCCGCAGGCGTACCGGTGGCAATGATGGTGCCTGCTTTGAGCGTCATGCCCTGGGACAGCTCGGCAATCACCTGCGCAATATTGGTAATAAACTGGTTGGTGTTGCCGTCCTGGCGAAGCGCGCCGTTGACGGTCGTGCGGACAGACAGCGCGGGCGGGTAAGCAATTTCGTCAGCGGTCACGATGCAGGGGCCCATGGGGGTATACCCGTCAAGGCTCTTGCCGAAATACCATTGCTTGTGCCCGGTCTGCAAATTGCGTGCGCTGACATCGTTGACGATGGTATATCCAAAGATATACTGTTCGGCATCCTCCTCACGGACCTGCCAGGCGTCACGGCCGAGAATCACGCCAAGCTCGTTCTCATAGTCCAGGCTGTCCACAAGCCCGGCATAGCGTGGGATAGGGTCGCCGTCGCCGATGGCCTCGCTGACGCGCTTGGAAAAGTAAATGGCACGCGTGCGGTCGCCAAAGGCATCCTGGCTGAAGCGCCCGGCTTCTTCCTGATGGGCGCGGTAATTGATGCCCAGGCAAAGCACATCCTGCGCGGGGAAGGGGATGGGGGCGCGCATGGTAAGAGACGGAAGGGGAATTGCCTCCGCGCCGGCGGGCGGGTTGCGCAGGGCTGCCAGCTGTTCGGGGGTAATGGAACGGACAAGGCCGGTCATGTCGCGGAATTGCAGGCCGAAGGCGGCGACCGGATAAACGGTACCGGGCTGTGCGGAGACAAACAGCTCGTCCGCACCATCGGGTGTACGACGACAGGTATACAGCTTCATGGGTGCAGTTCCTCCTTTTCAGGCTTAGCAAGATGGTTAGTAAACCGTTTTACTAACTTATATTATAGCACGCAAAGCAATCGGCTGTCAACTAAATTCGGCACATGTTCCAGAAAAAAGAGGGGGCTTCCAGCGGACGGCTCCGTCCCGTCCGCCGCAAAACTGGAAAAAACAGGTTGCGCTTTCGCTCTGTTTTGTGTTATACTAAGGATTACCAAAAAAGGAAAGGAATGTTCACATGCTGTACACGGCGATATTTCCATCGCCTGTTGGAAACCTGCTGCTTGCCGAGCAGGACGGCGCGCTCGTCGGACTGTGGCTGGAAGGCCAGAAATATTTTGGGGAGGGCCTCCCAAGCGAGCCGCCGGAACAAAAGCCGACGCCGGTCCTTGACGCGGCGCACGGTTGGCTGGACCGGTATTTCTCCGGCCAAAAGCCCTCACCGTCCGAGCTGCCGCTCCGGCCCGCCGGAAGTGCCTTCCGCCGTGCGCTTTGGATGGAGCTGTGCGAAATCCCATATGGGCAAATGACAACCTATGGCGAGCTTGCCAAAAAGGTTGCCGCGCGCATGAACCGTCCAAACATGCCGGGGCAGGCTGTGGGCGGCGCCATCGGGCACAACCCGATTCTCATTGTGATTCCCTGCCACCGCGTCATATCCGCCAGCAGGAGCCTGACGGGGTACGCGGGCGGGCTTTCAGTGAAGCGCGCGCTGCTCCAGCTGGAGGGCATTGATACCTCCAAGCTTGCCTGATTTCCCAGGCGCACCCGAAAACGGAAATACGGATAAACAAGAAAAAGGCCGCAGGCTGTACGGATCTCGGTACAACCTACGGTCTTCTTCATTCTGTAAACCTGATATTTCACCCGCGAGGGGAGCCTGTCAGCCGTTCTCCGCCGCGCCCTCCGGAAGCCGGTCATCGTAGATATATTGGCGGAGCTGCTCCGCGGCCTCATCGGTATCGAAAACGATGTACGCGCCGTCGCTGGAATAATCCCAGCAGCCGTCCACCGGAATCCGGAAGTGTTCGACATGCGGCGCGCCAAAACGCATCATACCAACAAGAACCGGCGTCAGCTCGCCCATTTTGAGCGAGGTTTTGACATTGGGCAGCACCTTGGCGGCAAGGTCGGTCAGCTTCCCGATGGAAAGCCCTTTCACCTGCTCAACCATACACTGCAAAACGCGGCCCTGCCGGTTCACGCGC
This sequence comes from uncultured Clostridia bacterium, assembly GCA_910586575.1. Classification (GTDB taxonomy): domain Bacteria; phylum Bacillota; class Clostridia; order Oscillospirales; family Butyricicoccaceae; genus QXXE01. The sequence goes on from CAJUJQ010000054.1 coordinate 4,986, forward strand.
TGCCAGTCGTCGCCGGTGCCGTTTTTGCGGATACGGCCATAGCTCATCGCCTGCACGCCGTTGAGCCACTGGTAGCCCTCCTCATGAAGGTAATAATCTTCAAAATTCGGGATACCGCGCTGTTCCACGCAGTATTCTTTAATAAAGCGGTTGGTTTCTTTGATCTCGTTGTCATAGACGGTGATATTGATACCGCCGACCGCGTCAATCATATCTGCCATCTGGTCAAAATTGACGGTTGCATACTCGGTGATATCGAGATCGAAGGTTTCGTTCAAGGTGCGGACAGCCTGCTGGGGGCCTGCGGTATAAGCCTGATTGATTTTGCCCTTGCTGCCGTCGATTTCGACGAGGGAGTCGCGCATGATGCTGGTCAGCTTGAGCTTGCCGCGGGTATTGTCAACGGTCAGGATCATAATGGAATCCGAGCGTGCAATTTCCTCACCGGGGCGGGCGTCAATGCCGAACAGCGCAATATTGGTGATGCCTTTTGCGCGGTTGCCGCGTGCGCCCAGGTCGGCGCTGTCGAACGAATCATCGTAATCATATTGCAGCGCCGCGTGCAGCCGGTAGGCATAAAGCCCGCCGACGGTAACTGCCGAAAGCACCACGGCCATCAGCAGCCAGCGCCGCAAAATTCTGGTAAATCGCCTGAATGACAAGCTGAATCACATCTTTCTGTCGTATTTGCCAATCACTATTCACAACTTAAGGTTGACTTCCATTTTCAGGGAGGATTATTCTGAGGGGAAGAGGTTGTTTTTACGACAAAAATATAGAAATTTCAGCGCTTGCCCTATGTGGAAATATTCCCCATCTTTTTAAGTTGTGAACGGTGATTTGCCAATTGTCCGCCGCGCAGAGCGGGTTTATTCCTCGAATGCCATATCAATATAATCCTGCGTAATGGGGACAAGGCGCAGGGTATTTGTGAAGGGGCAGTGTCCGACCGGCATACCCGCCGTAACCGTAATCATATCGCCAATCTTGGCGTCCACCGCCGTAACCGCCGCGCGTACCGCCTGCGTGTACAGCTCCGTGCCCGAATACGCCGTCTTGACCATGCAGGGCATAATGCCCCAATGGATGGTCAGCTGGTGGAAGGTGCGCTCGGAATTCGTCGCGCCCACAACCAGCGTCCCCGGACGGAACGCCGATACCGCCCGCGCGGTAACGCCCGACTGTGTAACCGCGACAATGCACTTCACGCCCAGGTCAGAGGAGGTCGTGCAGGTTGCGTGCGCAATCGCGTTGGTGCGGCGTTCGCCCTCGAGCTGGATTTCGGTAAACTCGTCGCGCGTAATACGGCGGCGGTCATAGTGGATTTTGGACTCGGCATTCTCGGCGATCTGGCTCATCGTGCGCACCGACTCAACCGGGTACTTGCCCACCGAGGTCTCGCCCGAAAGCATAATCGCGGACGTGCCGTCAAAGACCGCGTTCGCAACGTCGGATACCTCCGCGCGGGTCGCGCGCGGGTTCTTGGCCATGGATTCCAGCATCTGGGTTGCCGTCACAACCAGCTTGCCAGCAGAAATCGCCGTCTTAATCAGCAGCTTCTGGATCTCCGGCAGCTCATAATAAGGGACCTCAACTCCGAGGTCGCCGCGCGCAACCATCAGGCCGTCGGTCTCCCGGAGAATGCTTTCAATATTGTTGACGCCTTCCATATTCTCAATCTTAGCAATCAGCTGGACATGGCGCGCGTTATGCTCCGCAAGAATCGCCTTGATTTCGCGCGCGTCCTCCGCCGAACGCATGAAGGATGCCGCGATAAAATCAATGCCCTGCCCAATGCCGAAGATAATATCTTCCCGGTCCTTCTCCGAAACATATTCCATGTTCAGCCGGATACCCGGTACGTTAATCGACTTCCGGTTGGAAAGCGGGCCGTCGTTCTGCACCTTGCAGACGATATCCGTGTCATTTTCAATCCGCAGTACCTCCAGGCCAATCAGGCCGTCGTCAACCAGGATGCGGGTGCCAACTTCCACATCCTTCGGCAGGCCTGCATAGGTGATGGAAACAATGCCCTTGTCGCCCTCTACCTCGCGGGTCGTCAGCGTGAATTCATCTCCTGTCGCAAGCTCAATGCGGCCCTCCTTGAAGGTCTTAATTCGGATTTCCGGCCCCTTGGTGTCGAGCAGCAGCCCAATCGGCAGGCCGAGCCGCGTGCGGGCCTCCTTCACCTGGTCAATCCGAACCTTTTGCTCCTCGTGCGTGCCGTGGCTGAAGTTGAAACGGGCAACGTTCATGCCTGCCTTCATCATGTCCTCGAGCACTGTGCCCTGATCGGTCGCCGGGCCAAGCGTACAAATAATTTTGGTTCTGCGCATATTTTTTTCCTTACCTTTCCCCGTTAATTTACGGAACTGCCTTTCCAAATTGCCTCCCAGGCGGAACGGGACCGCCGGTTTTGGGGCAGCCCACAAGCGGGCTTTTCTAATTTCCCACTTGTAGTTTACCATTTTTCGGGGGCCATTGCAATTCAAATTTCATTTCTGCGGCGCTCCGAACAAATTTCATCATTTTGATGGAAAGCGCCCGCCCTCCCCTGTTCGGAATTGGTAGGTTTTGCACCCGCTTATGGGCGGTATCATGCGCCCTGCGGTAAAAAAATTGCGTTTTCAGCCATATCCCCGAGAAAATGCGGAAAACCCGCCGGGAACCGTACTCCCAGCGGGCCTATGCGTTCTTATTCGGCGGGCAGCGCCATCTCACGCAGCGCGGAAAGCGTTTCTTCCGGCAGCCGCATATGGATGCTGAACAGCAGCAGCTTGAGATAGGCAACGTCCGAGCCTTCATAAATGGTCAGCCGTACAATCTCCTGCCGTTCGTCCTCCGCGGGCTTGCCGCCCAGGATGGTTTCGGTCGGGCGCTGGGAGAATACGAACGACGCTTCCGCCGGATAGTGCTCCTCCGGCTCCTCGTCATCCACGTCCCAATCTCCCAGCTCCAGCGCGTCGAAGAAAGCGTCCATTTCCTCCCCCGGCGTCAGCGAGCGCACCAGCTCAAAATTACCGTCGTAAATATCGACTTGCTCGGCCTTGGAAAGCGTGTCGCCCAGCTCGTCGCTGCCGTCCTTGTCGTCCGCCGCCTTGTTCTGGGGGTCTGTCTGGACGCAGCCGCCCGCCAGCCCGGCCAGCAGCGCAGCCGCAAGCAATGCGGCAATCCATTTCTTCATCGTATACACCTCGTTTCAGTTGTGACAGATTCCCCTTATTATTCAAGGTTCAGCTTGTTTTTCAAAATCCAGTCCGTACCAAAGAAGAATATCGCCGCCGGGATTGCCGCGCAGGCAATCAGCACCAGCATGATAATATGCGCCCGCCATGCCGGGGCAATGTTTTCAAACAGCCGGTTCATCCAGTGCCAGTCGAAGCGGTTCATAATCTGGAAGAATACGGACATCAGTACGCTTTGCAAAATATTGATGCCGATATACGCGCCAATTGACCACGCGACGCGGTGCTTATGGAACAGGTGCCCGATTGCGATGGACACGTAAATATGCCCAATGGAAGCAAATACGCCCACCAGCAGCAGCGCCAGCCCCTCCGGGATGTAGAGCGGCCAGAGCGCGTGCTGCCGGAACAGCTCACCCCACGGGATTTTCCCGAACATCTGGAAAATCCCGCCCCAATCGGAAAGCTCCATGCCCATCAGCATAATGGAAAGCATCCCGACGGCTGACCCGACGATGGTCATTGCGGAAGCGGTAATCCCCTTGGCGGCAATCAGCTGCCAGGGCTTGCAGGGCAGGGTGAACATCAGGTAGCCTTCCTCGGTCAGCAGCCCTTTATAGAACCGCTGGATAATCAGCAGCAGGGTAATCACGCCGAGCGCGACCATCACCGCGACATATGCCATCATGGTCGCGACAGCGGGGATGCTGCCCAGGCCGTCCGGCAGATAGATATCATAATCCGACCGGGTGAACCAGAAAAAGTGGTTGACCACCGCAAGCCCCAGAACGCCCAGGTACAGCGGGATAAGCTGGCGCCCAATGGAGCGGAATTCATATTTGAGAAGCTTTGTCAGCATGCGAATACCTCCCGGAAAAGCTGATCGACCGACTTGCCCTCGGTCTCGCGGATATTGTCTACCGTGTCGTGCAGGGTCATAATACCGTTTTTCAGGAAAACGACCTCATCCAGCACTCGCTCGATATCGGAAATCAGATGGGTGGAAATCAAAACGGTCGCGTTTTCGGAATAGTTGGTCAGAATGGTATTCAGGATATAATCCCGCGCGGCGGGGTCCACGCCGCCAATCGGCTCGTCAAGCAGGTAAAGCTGGCTCTGCCGCGCCATGGTGACAATCAGCTGTACCTTTTCCTTGGTGCCCTTGGACATGGTTTTCAGCCGGTCGTCCGGGGAAATATTCAGCGAGCGCAGCATATCATAGGCCTTGACCCGGTCAAAATCGCCGTAAAAATCGGTGAAGAAGTCAATCAGGTCCGAGGTTTTCATCCAGTCGCTCAGATACATGCGGTCGGGCAGGTAGCTGACAATCGAGTGGGTGTAGGGGCCGGGGCGCTCGCCGTCGATGAGCACCGCGCCGCTGGTGGGCACCAGCAGCCCGTTGAGCAGCTTAATCAGTGTGGTTTTGCCCGAGCCGTTCGGTCCAAGCAGCCCGACAATGCGCCCGCGCCCGATGGTCAGGTCGAGCGATTCCACCGCCTTGGCGGTCAGGAAATGCTTGGTCAGGCCCTGGCATTCAATGAGATTGATTTGGTTCATGCGGTTTGCCCCTCCTTCTTGTCCTCCATCGCTTCCGCGCGCTGGGTGAGCAGCGCGGCGGCCTCCTTCGGGGAAAAGCCGATCGTTTTCATGCCGTCGAGGAACTCAGCGACGCGCGCGCCTGCCAATTCATTTCGGATGTTGTTCAGCATTTCCATATCCTCCGTAATCATCCTGCCGGTGGTGCGGTGGGTCTTGACGAGGCCGTTGCGTTCCAGCTCGGCCATGGCCCGCTGCATGGTGTTTGGGTTGACGCCCGCGTCTGCCGCGAGATCGCGTACACATGCCATTCGTGTGCCGGGCTTAAATATCCCTGCCACGATGTACTGTGTAATCTGCTCGGTCAGCTGTATATAGATCGGGCGGTCATTTACCAGAATCCAGTTCATAGACGCTCCTTTCTGGTGCATAATGATTTGTTGTTGTATTGTACCAACTTGATAATACAATAATAACTCAGTATCATCCGTTTGTCAAGGGGGTATCCAAAAATTTTTTGCCCGATTGGTTTGCGCGGGCAGCTCCGCAACAGTAAATAAGAAAGATACGCAGCAAACCATCGGAAAGCCCGGCCGAATTTGCCCGCGCGGCGGGTTGGCAAACAGCGAGCTGTATCCGCAAACCCTGTCCGGTGTCTGCGACAGTTCCCGGTACATTCCAGGGCAAACTGATGCGGCCGGGCGGGCAAGAATGGAAAAGAGGCTTTGCTGGGGCGTACGCTGGCCGGTACCTCCATTGACGCGTATATGGAAATCTTTTGCACACTGGATAAACGGGCGTTTCAGCGGAACAAGGGCTATATTCAGGCAATCGATGCCTTGTGCAAACGGCTTTGTCCGGAACGGTATACGGAGGATGTACAGGATCAGATTACCCTGAAACCCGCGGAAGCCCGACAGCTGCCCCGCGGCAGGCTGAACGGCTGACGCACCGCAAACAGCAGACAAAAAGCCTTCCCTTCAAATTCAGGGAAGGCTTTTCCCACCCGCAAAACCGGCAATCCTGCCGGTTACCGCCGTCCGATTGCAGCGAAAGTGTCAGCGGGTCGGGACAATCTCAATCCAGTAGTTGTCTGGGTCATTGATGAAATAAATGCCCATCTTCTCGTTTTCAAAGCAGACGCAGCCCATTTCCTGGTGTTTTTTGTGGGCGGCGTCCATATCATCCACGCGGAGCGCCAGATGGAACTCGTTGTCACCGAGGTTATACGGGCGGTCCCAATCCCGCAGCCAGGTCAGCTCCAGGTTGTGGGGGGTTACGCCGTCGCCCAGGTAAACAATGATGAACGAGCCGTCCTCCGGCGCAATGCGGCGGACCTCCTCCAAGCCGAGGGCCTCGCGGTAGAAAGCGAGGGAGCGGTCGAGGTCACGGACGTTAAAATTATTGTGTGCAAACTGAAATTTCATGGGAAACCTCCTTATCAATATCGGCACCGTCGTGATTGGCGCACGGACGGGCGCGCCGCCTGCCGGTGAGACAAGCATAGCACAATTTTGGGTGATTTGCAAGCGGAAGGGGACTTTTCACGGCTGTTCCTGTGCAACCGGACAAAATTTTTATTTCTTTGGAAAATATCGAAAAAAAGGTTGCGGAAAGCGGAAAACTATGATATGCTAAGGCAAGTGCTGTACGGACAAATGTATGCAGGAGGTGGACAGTATGAAGCGGATCGAATACTTTCTTGTGGAGCGGTCGCTGCTGCCGGAGGTGTTCCAGAAGGTTGTCGAGGCCAACGCGGCGCTCAAGACCGGGCGGGCAAAAACGGCGGCGGAGGCTGCGCAAAAGGTCGGGCTGTCACGTTCTGCTTTTTACAAATATAAAGACGGCGTGCGGCCATTTTACGAGGCAGCGGACGGGCGCGTGATTACGTTCCATCTGATGCTGCATGACCAGCCGGGGGTGCTGTCGAGCCTGCTCCAGCTGATGGCGCAGTCGGGGGCGAACCTGCTGACCATCAACCAGTCCATCCCGATGAGCGGACAGGCTTCCGTGACGATTGCAGCGCGGACAAGCAGCCTGACGGGCACGGTGGAAGAATTGCTTGACCGCGCCGGCAAGCTCGACGGCGTGCAGCGGATTGAGATCGTAGCAAGCGAGTAGGATTTGCCGCGCGCCTGCGGATCCTTTGAAAATATTAACCGGGGCTGTTTCTCCAGAAACAGTTCCAAGGGGAGGTTTTTTGGAATATGATAAAGGTAGCCATCTTAGGGCATGGTACGGTCGGCTCCGGCGTATACGAGGTGTTTGAAATGAACGCCGAGAAAATCGCCCTCGCCGCCGGCGAGCCGGTTGAGGTGAAATACGTCCTCGACCTGCGCGATTTTTCCCATCTGCCCTATGGGAATAAGTTTGTGAACGATTTTTCGGTGATTGAGAACGACCCCGAAATCCCGGTCGTCTGTGAGGTCATGGGCGGTGTGCGCGCGGCGTATGATTTTACCAGGCGCTGCCTGCTCGCGGGTAAATCGGTGTGCACCTCCAACAAGGAGCTGGTCGCCAGCAAGGGGGAGGAGCTGCTGAAAATCGCCGAGGAGCATAACGTCAATTACCTGTTTGAGGCCTCGGTCGGCGGCGGCATCCCGATTATCCGCCCGATGATCCAGTGCCTTGCCGCGAATGAATTTAACCAGATTTGCGGCATCCTGAACGGCACGACAAACTATATCCTGACCCAAATGATTAAAAACGGCGTTTCCTTCGAGGACGCGCTGCGCCAGGCGCAGGTGAACGGCTATGCCGAGGCCGACCCCACCGCCGATATCGAAGGGCATGACGCCTGCCGGAAAATCTGCATCCTGTCCAATCTCGCCTTCGGCGATAAGTTTGACCCCGACGCGGTTTCCTGCGAGGGCATCACCAGGATTACCCTGAAGGATGTAGAGTGCGCTGACCGCTTGGGCTGCGTTATCAAGCTGATTGGCCGCGCGGTGCGCTGCGGCGACGGCACGGCGTATGCCTTTGTCGCGCCCCATCTGGTGCGCAAGGAAAGCCCCCTTGCCGCGGTTGAGGACGTTTTCAACGCGATTATGGTCGAGGGCAACGCGACCGGTGACGTCATGTTCTACGGCAAGGGCGCGGGCAAGCTGGCGACCGCTTCGTCGGTCTGTGCCGACATGCTCGACTGCATTGAGCACCGGGAGCACCGCCGCCGCATTTCCTGGGGGGACGGCTCGAAGAAGCTGCTGCGCCCGCTGGAAGGGTTTGTGTCGCCGTGGTACGTCCGGTTCCAGGGCAGCCGCGCCGCGCTGGAAGCCGCGCTCCCCTGCGAGAGCGTGCGTGAGGTCGGCGGAGAGCTGGCGGCGTCGGTCAGCGCCCTTTCAACCGGCGAGCTGAAGGCACGGCTTGGAAAGCTGGAAGGCAGCGTCCTTTCCGCAATGCGTGTCCTGTGATTTTTTGACCCATACGCGCGATGGGGATATCCGCCGTTCCCGTGGATGCATCTGTGGAAATGCAGGCATTTTGTAACGGTATCATCCCACGGTACGGCAGCACCCGCGCAGGACGGGAGGGGCAAGCCCCCTCCCCTGCTTACGTGCGGCGCCCGCGCTGAGACGGGAAAAGCGTCCCCAAGATTTAGGAGGAAACATACTTATGAGTTTAATTGTGCAAAAGTTTGGCGGCTCGTCGGTCGCCAACGCCGAGCGCCTGCTGAATGTCGCCCGGATTGTCACCGACACTTACCGGGCGGGGAACGAGGTTGTCGTTGTCGTTTCCGCACAGGGCGATACCACCGATGATTTTATCGCAAAGGCCGCCGAGCTGAACGCCCGCCCGTCCAAGCGGGAAATGGATGTGCTGCTGTCCGCCGGTGAGCAGATTTCGATGAGCCTGCTTGCCATGACCATCCAGACGCTGGGCTGCACCGCAATTTCCCTGACCGGCTGGCAGGCCGGGATTCAAACCGATATCAACTACTCCGAAGCGCGCATCCGCAAGGTAAAGCCCGAACGCGTGCGCTCCGAGCTGGACCGGGGCAGGATTGTCATTATCGCCGGTTTCCAGGGCATCAACAAGCAGGATGATATCACTACCCTGGGACGCGGCGGCTCGGATACCACGGCGGTCGCGATTGCCGCGTCGCTGGGGGCGGATTTGTGCCAGATTTACACCGATGTTGACGGCGTTTATACCGCCGACCCGCGCATTGTGCCCAATGCACGCAAGCTCACCGAAATCACCTATGATGAAATGCTCGAGCTGGCCTCGCTCGGCGCGCAGGTCCTGCATAACCGTTCGGTCGAAATGGCGAAAAAATATAACGTAGACCTTGAAGTCGTTTCCAGCTTCACCCGCAACCCGGGCACCAAGGTCAAGGAGGGTTCAGATATGGAAAAAATGAATGTAAGCGGTGTTGCCCGTGACAATAACTGCGCGCGTATCGCAGTGATTAACCTGCCCGATGAGCCGGGCGTTGCGTTCAAGGTATTCAGCCTGCTGGCGAAGCATAAAATCAATGTCGATATCATTTTGCAGTCGGTCGGGAAGAACCGCGTCAAAACGATTTCGTTCACCGTGCCGCAGGACAGCGCGGAGGAAACCCGCGAGGTGCTCGCCAACGCCAAGGGGCAGCTCGGCTTCGAGGATCTGTCGGTCAATACCGAGGTCGCGAAGGTTTCGATTGTCGGCGCGGGCATGGCGTCCAATTCCGGCGTTGCCGCCAAGATGTTTGAAGCGCTGGCAATGGCGGGGATCAATATCCGCATGATTTCCACCTCGGAGATCAAGATTTCCGTGCTGATAAACGAGGAGGACAGCGAGAAGGCCGTTAAGGCAATTCATAACAAGTTTTTCTCGGAGGAATAACCCCAGTCAAGCCGAAAAAACCCTTATCCCGGCGTACTGCCTGGATAAGGGTTTTTTTATCCTTGCGGCGCAAAAGAAAGCAAGGGGCGGCAGCCGCTGGCCTGCCGCTCTGCCGATTTGCGGGAAATGTTGCAAACCATAGGAAAACTGCTCAGAAATCGACAAACAGGCTATCATAAATTGTCCTTCCTGACCGCAAGATGGGGATTGCAAATCCAGGACAAAATGTGGTATAATATAGCTTGTATGAATAACAGGAGGCGAAAAAGGCGTGCCAAAGGAAATGACAGAATGCCCCCACTGCGGGCAGAAAAGCGCGCGCAGGGTGCTGACCAACCTAAACGTGGATAAGAACCCCGAACTGCGCGGAGCGGTACAGGATTTGTCCTGCTTCCGCTGGGTCTGCCCCAACTGCGGCGTGTCGTCGCTGGTGATCGACCCCTGTTTATATCATGATATGTCAAACCAGTTTATGGTTTGGCTCTCCCCTGAGGGCAAGCCGCAGGAGGTGGGCGGCTTTGACCCGCTGGCGGGCTATACGCTGCGCTATGTGGATGATTTGAACGCCTTCCGGGAGAAAATCAACGTGCTCGAGCGCGGGCTGGATGACCGCGCGGTCGAGCTGATGAAGCTGCTGCTGCTATTCCAGCTGCACCGCGATTTGGACGTTGTCGAGCTGCTGTTCCATGACCTGGATGAGCACGACGGGACGTTTACGTTTGTCGCGGTTTTATCAGACGGTGTCGAGCAGTATATTTCCATGCCCGGCGATACCTATCAGCGCCTTGCCGCCGATGTCGCCGAACAGCTCTTTACCAACAACCGCGAGTTCCAGAAAATCGGGCTGGACTGGGCAAAGGTCGCGCTGGAGCTTTTGCACAGCTGAGGCGCGTGCCCATTTTGGAGGAACCTTGGCGGTTTTGCGCCGGAAACGGCAATTTTATACTCGCGAATGATAAGATTTGCCGTATTCACCCACCCTGCTCGCCATCTGTTTGGCGGGCAGGGCAAGGTGCAGCAACGATGATTGCCATTCCAATTCCCGCCGCAGCGGAGAAAGGGAGTCCAGAGGGATGAGTCCCTCTGGCGCTGTCCGCGCAGGACCGCCCGCCGCGCAGGCGAACCGAACGGCAAACTTTAACGCACACGAGTATAATACCCGCGCAAAAAACAATTGACCGGACGGTGTATGCCATCCGGTCAGCTGTTACGAAGTATGGGATCTATTGGCACGCGGGAAATGTCCCGCCCTTTGCAGTGCCGTCACCCAAAGATGGCCTGCGCCGCGATCCCGCCCGCCACGGACAGCAGCCAGGTCAGCGCAATGACCTGAACGGCATTTTTCCGCTGGCTGCGGTCGCTGAGCAGAATCATATAACCAAACCCTGCGCCGGTTGACAGCCCCGCGATCATGCTCCCGAACCCGATCGCGCCGCCCGCGTACAGCTCGGCCAGCAGGACAGACACCGCACAGCTGGGGATCAGGCCCACCGTCGCGCAGAGCAGTGGCTGGAACACGCTGCCCGACAGCAGCAGCACGGAAATCCGCGTCTCACCGATGAAGGACACAGCGGTGTTGAACAGGAACAGCACGATGAACAGCAGCAGCACGGTTTTCGCCGTCCGCCAGAGCACCGCGAAAACGCCCCCGCCCGAGCAGCATGAGCAGCCATCCAGCTCGACCTCGAGCGGCTCGTCCCATTTGGGGCGCGCGCGCAGCACGGTCAGGCGGAGCAGATAGCCGCCCGCCACGGCGAGCACTGTTTTTACTGCGGCCAGGCGAACCACCTCCGCCGCGCCGCAGCCGTTCCCAAGCAGAACGGGGATGGCTTCATCCGAGGTCGCCAGGAAAACCGCCACCAGGGTGGACGGCGCAAGGCAGCCCTCCAGATACAGCGCCGACGCCGCGGCGGAAAACCCGCATTGCGGGACCGCGCCCGCCACCGCGCCGCAGACCGGGCCGAACTGCGCCGCCTTTTCCAGCAGCGCCGGGGTCGTGCGCGTGCGCGACTCCATCCAATACAGCAGCGTATATACGATGATTAAAACCGGTATGGTTTTCAGGACATCCAACACGCTGTCCACCAGTACGTCCAACACAAGTACCACCTGCTTTCCACCCTCATTATCGAAGGGCCGCAATTTGTAGAATGATTCTCATTATAGCATTTTGCTTTTCAAATGGCAAGCAGCAGGACGAACAAAAAACAGGGCTTTACACACCCCGCCTTTGACGCGGGAGGGCCTTTCTGTTCCGTACCAAAGCCGGTGGAATTACCAGTCTTGCGGCGGGGATGGGAGCACCCCGTTCGTTATGGAATCATAAATCAGGAGTTATGCATGAATTTCAATGAATTAGGAATCAACGCGCCGATCTTGAAGGCGCTTTCCGAGGTCGGCTACAAGGCCCCGACACCCATCCAGCAGCAAGCCATGCCCCCCGTCCTGGCGGGACGCGACCTGCTCGGCTGCGCCCAGACCGGCACCGGCAAAACCGCCGCGTTCGCCGTCCCGATTTTACAGCGCCTGTCCGGCCAAAAGGGGCATGGCGTGCGCGCGCTCGTCCTGACCCCGACGCGGGAGCTGGCGCTGCAAATCTATGAAAACGTCTGCCAATACGCCCGCTATACGCCCTGCACGGCGGCGGTCATTTTCGGCGGCGTCAGCCAGGTGCCCCAGGTGGAGGCGCTCCAGCGCGGCGCGGATGTGCTGATCGCGACCCCGGGCAGGCTGTGGGACTTGATGGGGCAGAAGCTGGTGCAGCTTGACAAGGTCGAATGCTTCGTGCTCGACGAGGCCGACCGCATGCTGGACATGGGCTTTATCAATGACGTGAAAAAAATTGTCAAGTTTATTCCGGAAAGCCGCCAGACCCTGCTCTTTTCCGCGACAATGCCGCAGGAAATCGCGGCGCTGGCAGACAGCCTGCTCAAAAAGCCGGTGCGCATTGCCATCAAACCGGCGGCGACCCCGGTCGAGCTGATTGAGCAAAAGGTCTATTTCGTCGAACGCGCAGAAAAGCGGGATCTTTTGAAAGCACTGCTGACCGAACAGGGCGTCCCGCAGACGCTGGTTTTCACCCGCACCAAGCACGGCGCGGACCGCGTGGCGCGCGACCTGAGCCGCGCGGGCATCTCGGCGCGTTCACTGCACGGCGACAAGTCGCAGGGGGCGCGGCAGGCCGCGCTCCGGGACTTCAAGGAATACAAAATTGCGGTGCTGGCCGCGACCGATATCGCCGCGCGTGGGCTGGATATCTCCGAGCTGCCGCTAGTCGTGAACTATGAACTGCCGAACATCCCGGAAACCTATGTGCACCGCATCGGGCGCACGGGGCGCGCCGGTCAGTCGGGCATGGCGATTTCCTTTTGTGACAGCACCGAACGGCCTTATCTTGCCGATATCGAAAAGCTGACCCGCCAGCGTATCCCGGTTTCTTCGGATGTGCCGCGCGTGACAGCCCCCGCAGAGCCGCCGCGCCGTCTGGCCGCCGCCCCGCGCCGCCGCACGGCGGGAAGCGAACCGGTCATTGCTTCCGTGCCGGAAGCGCCGCTCCCGCGCAGCCGCCGCCCCGCGCCGCGCCCAGAGCCGGTGATTGCCGCCGTACCCGAAGCGCCGCTTCCGCGGAACCGCCGCCGTCCGGCAGCGGCGCAGCAGGCACCTGCGCCGCGCGGCAGGGGGCACGCCGCAGCCCCGGCGGAACCGATGGCGCCCCCGCGCAGCCGCAGCCGCGCCGCAGCTTCGACCGCACCGGTACGCGGTGAATCCCTGCGCGGCCGGGGCCGTGCCCCCATCTCGATGGAGCCGGGCGAATCCCCGCGCAGAAACACGCGCCGCCAGCCGGAAAGCCTTCCACCGGAAGCGCCGCGCGGCAGAGGCTCACGTCCGGTGGAAGCACCCAGAAACAACCAGCGCCGGACAGGGAACAATCCTACTGCCGCGCCGTCCAAAGGGAAAGGACGCAGGACACGCCCCACCCGGGGACGCGACCGCTTCGAGGACAACACCCGCGTGGATATTGCGACGCCGGTCAACCCGAGCCACATTTCCGCCGAAACCGCCGCGCGTATCCGCGCCAAGGTCGAAGCCAAGCTGGCCGAACGTGCCCGCGCCCACAGCGAGGCAGGTGCTCGCCGTCCCGCACCGTCCGCGAAAAAATCAGCTGCGCACCGTCCGCAGCGTGGGAGAAAGAGATAACATTGCAAACATCATATTTTTTGCGCAAAGGATTGAACCCCGTTTTGCGAA
>CAJUJQ010000055.1 GCA_910586575.1 uncultured Clostridia bacterium
AACACAAAATATCTGCTTAAACCGCTGTACATCGTCGGGAGACGACAAACGCAGAAACTGGTTTTTTTCATAGCTAACAGTATTTGTTGCCCGGATCCTCTGGAAAAAACGATCACGTTCCTCTGCCCCCTGGAGCTGACGCCAATAATCATTTACTACGCTGTCCATCAAGTTCCAATAGTGGTCTTTCCAAATCCGCTTATTGGTATGGACAGCCTGGTAGGTAGTTTCCAAATCATCCAGCTGTTTTTCAATGCTTTGGCAAAGCTTTCTGTCCCGTTCCTCAAAGGATAATTTTTTGAGTCTCTCCTCTGATACTGCTGCCGGCCCGCGTGGATGGATATTATCTAATATTGCCAGATGCAGCAGGTAATCCTCGTAGCGGATCGAACAAAGGGTCAAATAGTCCACATGGAATATATGATAAAAGGCCTGCGCCCGTTCCTCTAAACCCCAACTACAAAACTTCACGTTTTTTTCCACCCAGGATACCAGGCCGCGCATGATTTCAAACGCTTCTTGGCGTTCTTCCGGGTTCTGAATCAGTTTCCAGCTGCAATTAAAATACCAATCCAAATTATGCTGATATGCCATAAACCAGAGTTGCTGATTTCTCGCAATCTCTGTTTGAAAAATAGTCCTCCATGCCCGCTCGATATTACGGGCACAGCTGATATTTGCATAACGGATCTGCCCTGCAAGCGGGCGAGTAATTGGCTCTGTATAGATATAAACGTACATATCCGTAAAAGCCGTAATCGGATTCTTCAAGATAAATTGAGAATAGAATAAATAATCTTCATATTGCGCCATCGATTCATCAAAGCGCAGATGATCCTCTTCGATCATACTGCGCCGGAAAATCTTATTCCACAATGTCGTATTCCCTGACTCAAAACACCGTTCAATGCCGGTTGGGGAAGAATAGTGGGAAAATGGCCGAATCGCGCCATTTTCATTGGGATACATCCTGGAGTAATTTCCCGTTACAATATCTGCTTTTTTTTCCATCGCAATTCGGAGCATTTCGTGATACGCTCCCTCTGGAACAGAATCATCTCCGTCACAGAAATGGATAAATTCACCCTCTGCGAGTTCTAACGCGGTATTCCTTGCGCCAGACGGGCCTTTATTCTCCGTGTGTTGGATGATAGATATCTGCGGGTGTTTTTCTGCATACGCTTGAAGGATCTCCCACGTGTGATCATTGCTGCAATCGTCTACAACGATTACCTGTAGCTTATCGATTTTCTGCGCAATTACAGAATCCAAACAATCTGATACGCAGTCCTCCAAATTATACGCCGGAATAATCACGCTCAAATCGACTTTGTTTGACGATTTATATTCCGTTATTTTTGTTGTCTTTCGCCTGCTGCCGCGTTTCCCCTTTGTCTTCATGCACTCTGCTACCTCCCGAAACCATTTATTATATTGCTTAATCCATAAGAAAGTCTTTCAGCTTTTGATATATTCCAGCAGCGTCTAACCCCAATGCCTTATCTTTATCTTCCTTTGTGCCATAATTTCGCAAAATCTCCAGCGGGATTTCCGCGCCGCTTATTTGAACAGGCTCCCCCACTGCCCCCTCCATAATTTCAGGGTAAAGGCTGCCCGCATAGAACGGCGCGGAAACAAAAACCTTACCGCCCACAAGCTCACGGTACAGCGTTTGCCTGTCAAAGGGCGCCAGCGTTGTATAGTATAAAATGGTCACATCAAGTCCGGCGCAAGCCTCCAGGGTTGCATCCAGCTGCTCCGCAACCGCGATTACTGTTGCGCGCGTACCACGCTTCAGGACGGCCGCCTTTCCGAACGCAACCGGGACCTGTGCTTTGCAGCTATGATCGGTCATTCGGAAATAAGATGGCTTTCCATTAAAACAGCAGGCATGGAACAACGTCGTAAACTGCTCTGGTGTCCCCGGCGTAAGGATCTCTATCCCTGGCAGCAGGCGCAGGGTTGCCACATCCTCGGGACAGTAGTGTGAATATCCCAGTGTTGAAAAATCATACGCCGCCCCGGTTGTAATAAAATTACCACCCGTTTTCTGATAAACAAAATCCAGCTTAATCTGTTCCAGGGCGCGTTGGACAATAAACGGTGAAATCCCATAAAGAACCGGCGTGATTCCTGCCAGTGACAGGCCCGCGGCCAAGCTAACGGTCCCGGCTTCGAAAATACCGATATTCTTCGCCCGTTTCGGGTATTGCTCCAGCAGATCCCGGAACGGATACGCGCCGATATCTACCAGCAGCAGTGCCGTATCCTCGCGGTTCCGGATGATCTCCCGAACAGTCTCCTGCATCGCTTTTCTCACGATTCGCCTCCTTGCGCATTCAAAAGACCATGCCTTTTTGCCTGATACCACGCCGCCAGTCCAATCAGCAGCCGGAACCGGCCGTCTTCTGCCATTTCCTGAAAGTCCGGAACCGGAATCTCACACAGCCGGATCAGCTCCGTTTCCTCTGTCTGTGTCGGGCCGCGCCCGATACACCGTGTAAAATACACACTGCACGCGGCATTTGAATAGCCCTGATTTGTATAATACTTCCCAAGATATACCAGTTCCCCGGCAATGCAGCCGGTTTCCTCCGCCAGCTCACGGCGAGCGGCATTCTCCGGCGTTTCCCCGCGCTCAATCCCGCCGCATGGAAGCTCAAGCTCCCAACTGTTCAGCGTATGGCGGTACTGCTCAATTGCAATGACCTTTCCCTGATATATCGGAAGGACACAGACGCTGTCCCCGTAAGCGACATAGGTATATGGATGTTCCTTGCCGCCAATCAGGATTGTATCCTTCACCACAGTCAGCCGGCCGATCTGATGCGTCTCACTGCGCGTGACCTGATATGGACGATTATGCTCCATAACATTCTACCTCTCTGGCAAGCTGTTCCATCTCTTTTTGAGTTGGCGCCCGGTGGAACCACGATCGATCCTCCGTCAATGTCCGGCTGCCATATCCTCTTACCGTCTTTGCGAGAATCGCCATCGGCTTACCCGGATGCCTGACTGCAAACGCTTGCGCCAGCGCCCCCTCGTCATGGCCATCCGTCTCAACGGTTTGGAAGCCGAACGCGCGAAGTTTTTCTGACAAATCCCCCATCCGAACCATCTGTCCAATGGAATTGTTATCGTCAATGACCAACGTCAGGCGGTCCAGTTTTTCGCTGGCTGCAAAAAGAGCAGCCTCCCACATGGTGCCCTCATTCATTTCCCCGTCGCCGGCAAGCACATATACCGAAGCATCCCGGTTCATGATATGATTCGCCCATGCCATGCCTGCCGCCATTGGAAACCCATGGCCAAGGCTTCCGGCAGACACTTCCACAAACGGCAGTTTTGTCCGATCCGCCTGCATGCTGACACGTGAATCATAGCGGCAGGCAGTCAGCAGCTCCTCCTGCGGAAAATACCCTTTTTCCGCAAGAATCGCCAGCAGCCCCATCGTTGCCTGGCCCTTGCTCAGTACAAAGCGATCCCGGCAGGGATCAGCCGCCGTTTCTGGCGACACCCTGAGCACCCGGTCGTACAAGACCCGCAGGATTTCCACCGCCGAAAACGTGCTGGGTAAATTGGCGTCCTGCGCGATATATGCCATATGCAGGATGCTTTTCCGCAACTGTCTCGCCTGTTCTGTCATAACCTTTTCTCCTCACAGTAGCTTCGGACTGCTTCATCGGCTGCTTCCCTCGAAAGCGTATAACGGACCTCCGGCGGGATACGATCCAGGATTTCGTCCAAATCCGTCAGATCACGAATTTCACGATTTCCCAGATACCAGCTGTACGCCGAATTCGTACCCTTACTGGCAGTCAAGTAATATTCCGGTGAATACCCCCAATAGTACTGCCTGAAAATCGGCCGAATCTCCTGCTGGAATACACGCAGAACCTTCATAATATCATATTTTCCGCCAGCAAATTTGTTCAAATATTCCATCATTAACTCAGTCGGGACATTGCCCGCGCCGCGCCCCATCCCGTAGATACTTCCGTCCGCAATCAGCGCACGGTCTGTGGGAACAGAGAAAAACTCGATCACGTTCGCATAGGCAAGCTGGATATTATTATGGGCATGAAAGCCGAACTGGATGTCCGGGGACAGCCTCGCCAGGATTTGATCCGCCATTTGCCGCACATCCTCACCGTACATCGTGCTAAAGCTGTCCACCATATAAAATCCATCTGGCCGAACACGGTTGACCGCGTCCAGCAAACGCTCCATCTCCTCCCTGCTGTAAAGAAACGTCGCCATTGCCTGAAGCCAGACCAGATACCCCTTCTCTTTCAATTCCTCCGCTTTCCGCATTGCAGCAGCATATTCCGGCTTGAAAAAGGCAATCCGAATCAAATCTGGTGTTTTTTCGCTTCGCACGGGGATTTTATAGCGCTCTGCCTCCGCCTGGTTCAGCATAACCGCGTACCGGCAGTCTGGATGGCGCGCCTCCAGATACGGCTCAATCTGAACAAAATCCGAAAACTTCGTACTCCTGCCCGGTTTGCCGCCCTGACCTAAAATGCCCAGTTCAATATAGCGCACACCGGCTTCATACAAAGCCCGCACGACCTTCCGTACGGTATCCTCCTCAAATTCCCAGTTGTTCACGTAACCGCCGTCCCGCAGGGTACAGTCTAAAAGCATACGGGGGCCACATACTTGATTTGCCATGTCGTTACTCCCACCAACGGATCGGTTCAATCAACATTTCCGATTCAAATAACTCCCGGCTCACCGGCGGGAACATATCCTCCGGCGGCAAGGCAATCCGGCTGCCATCCGGGCGGGCATATTTCGCCTTCACCATTGGATTGGCCTCTTCCTTCCAGCAGAAAACCTCACACAGTACCGGTCCCTCTTCGGCGAGAACCTTTGGTATGACCGCCTCTAATTCCGCCAATGTTTTCGCCTGATAATAGCGGATGCCGTAAGCGTCTGCAATCTTATCCAGCGGCGGGAACGCCGTGCCCGATTCCGGGTCAACGCCAACAAAGCGTCCCTTGAAAATGGTTTTCTGATGCCCGCGTATCGTGCCGTAGCCGCCATTGTTCCATACAAAAATCTTCGCGGGCAGCTTTTGCGTCACGCAGGTTTGCAGCTCCTGAAGATTCATTTGTAAACTGCCATCCCCAACGATGCACAACGTCTCCCTCTTGCCGCGGGCAATGCTTACGCCGACTGCCGCCGGCAGCGCGTAGCCCATCTCACACTGTTCCGCGCTGCCGATGTAACGCTGCTGCCGGGTCGTATAAAACAGACCCTGCATTGGGAATTCCGTAGTTGCCCCCGCGTCCGTTACGACCACACTGTCCCTCTTCAGAAATTGATTCAGCAGACGGATAAAACCAAATTTACTGATTCCCTGGGAATCATCCTCCTGGTCGGGCGTAAATACAGGAAATACCTCCTTCCAGTGAATGCACTTATCCGTCCATGCACGGTGCTCCCGCAGGCGCAGCTCCGGCAAGGCTGACAAAAATGCCCCGACATCCGCATTAATAACCTGATCCAGATGGACCGTGCCCTTTCGATGCTCATCCGGATCAATATCCACTACGATCACCTGTTTCGCGCCGCGCGCAAACATTCCGTAGTTATATCCTGTCGTAAACATGGAAAGCCGGCTTCCAAGGACCAGCAAAAGATCCGCATTTTGCATCGCCATATTCGCGGAACGGTTTCCCCGGATATCCGCAAGCCCGACATGTAGCGGGTCTGCTTTCGGGCAGATATCCCAACCACGCCGTGTTCCGACATAGGGGATCTGGTAACGATGGATAAACCGTTCAAACGCTTCCTCCGCGCCGGAATC
Organism: uncultured Clostridia bacterium; assembly: GCA_910586575.1. GTDB lineage: Bacteria > Bacillota > Clostridia > Oscillospirales > Butyricicoccaceae > QXXE01. The sequence goes on from CAJUJQ010000055.1 coordinate 5,816, forward strand.
ACGCACGCCTGCACCCAGGATAACCAGAGGACGTTCTGCCTCCTCCAAAGCGGAACACAGGCGACTTATTTCCTCCTCTGTGGGCTGCGTTTTCAATTGCTCCGCGTGCGCCGGATCGAAATGGCGCAGGGTGCCTGGATCAATTACAGCTTCCTGAACATCCATAGGAATATCCAGCCAAACCGGCCCCCAGCATCCCTGTTTCGCCAAGTACATTGCTTTTTCGATTTCATAGACTGCATTCTCCGGCTCCATGATCGTGATCGCGTATTTTGTGATGCTTTTCACAATGGAAACAATGTCGGCCTCCTGCTGGCCAATCGCCCGCACCGGTGCTTTCGCAATCGTCATCATTTCGTCCCGATTGCACTGCCCCGATACAAAAACAACCGGAATGTGATCCTGCCACGCATGCAACACGCCGGTTACGGTATTCGTTCCTCCGCATCCCGTCGTCACATAACAAGCCCCATAGCCACAGCGATACTGTGCATATCCGATTGCAGCCATCGCCGCGGCCTGCTCATGCAGACAGGGAACGGGACGGAGATGCTTATGGCACGCCACACCATCGGTCAAGAACATCAGTCCGCCTCCGGTGACAATAAAAATATCCGCAACCCCTGCCTGATAAAGTGTATCCGCAAGGTAATCCGCAATCCTCATTCGTAAATATCTCCTTTCATTTAGAACTATTCAATACATTTGCTGGCGACGGTAGCTCCAGATATCCTGATGATTGTCAGGCGTATTCAGTGCATCCAGCTTCATCATATCCTCCGGAGAAATCTGGAAATCAAAAATCTGTAAATTCTGCTCCATATGCATCTGGCAGGACGAACGGCTCAGCGGAAGAAAGCCTTTTTGAATGCTCCATCTAAGCGCCAGCTGCCCAGATGTTTTTCCATAAAATGCTGCCATTGTTTCAAATTCCGGCGTGCGCAGCAACCCGCGTCCCATTGGCGACCATGCCTCGATCATAATCCCGCGTTCTCTGCAAAAGCGCACCAATCCACGCTGCTGAAAACCAGGATGCAATTCCAACTGGTTGATCTCCGGGCAGGGTAATCCGCTTTCAATCAGGTGGAGCAGATGCCGTTCCAGGAAATTACAAACGCCTATGTGACGCACTTTTCCCTGTTTTTTCATTTCCGCAAACGCCTGCCATGCGGCGATATTTTTTTCCCGGTAGGTTTCCTCATTCCCGCGGGAAACTGGCCAGTGAATCAGATAAACATCAATATAGTCTGTTTGTAATCGATCAAGCGACTCCTCCAGGCTGTCAATCGCTTCATAATAACCGTGCCGGTCTGGCGGAAGCTTCGTTTCAATTAAAATATCCGAACGCCTGGCGAATCCCCGCTCTTCCGCCTGACGGATTGCCCTTCCAACGCCTTTCTCGCTGCCATACACCGGAGCGGTATCGATCAAACGGTATCCACAGCGGACAGCGTCCAAAACGACCTCTTCGGCAGGCCCCGACAGATCCGCCGTTCCAAACCCGATCGGGGGCAGGGATAGCTTTTGCCGATATATTTCCATGTTTTGTCTCCAAGGCTCAAAATTTTCAAAATCGCTTGCAATATGCGTCATAAACCTTTTGCAGTCCTGTTTCGATATTTGTAACCGCATGCCAGCCTAAACAATGAATCCTCCGGCTGTCTAGCATCCTGCGTGGCATCCCATCCGGCTTTGAGGGATCACAGACAATTTCCCCCCGATAACCAACGATTTTTTGGATAATTTTTGAAAGCTCCAAAATCGAAATCTCATTTCCAGCCCCCATATTGACTGGCTCGCTTCCGCTGTAATGTTTCATCAGAAAGATACAGCCATCCGCCAAATCATCCACAAAAAGAAATTCACGCATTGCTTTTCCAGTTCCCCAGAGTTCCACTGCGGGCTGCTCTAAAAGCTTTGCCTGATGATATTTCATAATCAAAGCCGGAATGACATGCGACTTTTGTGGATCAAAGCAGTCGTTCGGTCCATAAGTATTGGCGGGTATCGCACTGATGAAGTCCACCCCGTACTGCTGCCTCATATAGGAACATAACTGACACCCGCATATTTTTGCAAGCGCATAACCCTCATTGGTGCGCTCAGGTAATCCAGTCAGCAGAAAATCCTCCCGCATTGGCTGATGACATTCTTTGGGATATTGGCAAGCACTTCCCAAATACAACAACTTTTTTACCCCTGTTTGACAGGCGGATAACAGCACATTGCTGGCGATCATCATGTTGACTGCGAAAAAGTCTGCCGGGGATTCGCGATTTGCCTGTATCCCGCCAACAAGTCCAGCCGCGACAAAAACATAATCGATCTGTTCCCTGTGAAAAAAAAGTTCTGTTGCAGCTTGATCCGTCAGATCCAACTCCGTGTGAGTGCGTAAAACCAAATGATTAAAGCCCTCTGCCCGCAAACGGCGAACAATCGCCGAACCTACCAAGCCAGTGTGTCCCGCCACATAAATCCGATCCGTTTTTTTCATTATCAGCTGATCTCCTGAAGCACTTCCCACAAATAATCAATGCGGTTACGCATATCCATTGAATGATTGCCGACAAAAAAACCGTTATGATGAATGTAATCTGCTCCATCCAAACGACCTGCCACAGTTGCGTTCAAACGTCGAAACACTGGCTGGCGAGCAAAATTCCCCGCAACAATTGGTCGCGTCTCAATCCCCCTTGCCCGCAAATGCGCAACGAAACGATCACGCTGCGCAGTATCCGCTTCCCGCAAAACAAGTGCAAATCCGAACCATGACGAGCTTCCGGTTTCACTTTGCATATAGAATCGCTTATCTTTGCCGATTTTATTTTTGAAATAAGCCGCATTTTCCCGTCTTTGCTGGAGAAAGCCATCCAATTTCTTTAACTGCTCTTGACCGAGTGCCCCCTCTATCTCCAATGGGCGCAGATTAAAGCCTGGCGTCACAAAGCAAAAGCTTTCATAAAACGGATCCCTGTTTTTGATATGAAGGCTACTATGATCCGGCAAATTTCTCGTCCAGCCATGGGCACGGACAGAAAGCATGTAATGATACAGCTCCTCATCGTCTGTCAGCGTGAAGCCTCCTTCCATCGTACACAAGTGATGCGAATAAAAGGTGGACAAGGTTCCAAATATACCGAAAGTTCCCGCCTTTTTCTTTTCAAACTCCGCTCCCATGGATTCGCAATTATCCTCCATAAGCAGAAAGCCGTGCTCGTGGCAAAACGCTAACATCCTGTTAAAGTCGTTGGGGTTTCCCAAAAGATTGACTGCAAATACCGCTTTTGTTTGCTCCGTAACGGCGTCATCAATCTTGGACAGGTCCATATTCAGTGTTTCCGGATCTATATCGACCAAACGCATCTTCAGACCCATCTGTTCCAGCGGGAAATAAGTTGTGCTCCAGGAAACTGCGGGCACCAGGATCTCATCCCCACGCGCAAGCTTACCGGAATACACCATAGAAGCAACCGCCAGCAGATTCGCTGCAGAACCGGAACTAGACATAACCGCATAACGAGAACCAAAATATGCGGCCACAGCTTGTTCTGCTGCCGCAACCTGTTTCCCCATCGTGAACTGTCCAGATGAAATTACGCTCTCAAGTGCATCAAGCTCTTCTTTTCCCCATGTATCATTGGATAACGGATACCGAATGTCCATCTATGCCCTCCTGCCTTTATCTTCTGCTTCAGCCAGCGCCCGGTCATGGCGCGCCATACGCTCTACCAGCTGCTCATAAGTAGTTGCCTGCGGATTCCACCCCAGCACCGTACGCGCCTTTGTCGGATCTCCCAGCAGGTTGACAACATCGGTCGGACGATAGAACTCCTTGCTAACCTCAACCAGCACCCGACCGGTCGAACGCTCTATTCCACGCTCTTCTACACCCTGCCCCCGCCATTCCAACTCGATCCCATTATATCGGAATGCCAATTCCGCAAATTCCCGTACCGTATGCTGCACACCTGTTGCAATGACAAAATCATCTGGCTTGTCCTGCTGTAACATCAGCCACATGCATTCGACATAGTCCTTTGCATAGCCCCAGTCCCGCAGGGAATCCAAATTACCCAGATACAGTTTATCCTGTAACCCATAGGCGATCCGCCCTGCGGCCAACGTAATTTTACGTGTTACAAAACTTTCACCGCGCCGCTCCGATTCATGGTTAAACAGGATGCCGTTGCAGGCAAACATCCCATAGGCTTCCCGGTATTCCTTCATCATCCAAAATGCATATTGCTTCGCGACAGCATATGGGGAATACGGATGGAATGGCGTCTCTTCACTTTGCGGCACTTGCTCGACGCGCCCAAATAATTCAGAGGTTGACGCCTGATAAATCCGACACTTATCTTCCAAACCAAGGATACGGACCGATTCCAGTACCCGCAGCGCACCTAATGCATCGGTATCTGCCGTGTATTCGGGTACATCAAAAGAAACAGCCACATGGCTCTGTGCTGCAAGGTTATAAATCTCGTCCGGTTCCACCGCCCTGATAATACGCACCATGCTCATGGAATCGGTCACATCTCCATAGTGGAGGCGGAAATTCGCATGACCGGACAAATGATCAATATTTGCCCGCCGCTCTACGGAGGTCCTGCGCACAACGCCATGTACCTCATATTCTTTTTCCAGCAGGAATTCTGCCAGATAACTGCCATCTTGCCCGGATACACCGGTAATCAGTGCTTTTTTCACAAAACAAACCTCTCAGTTCATAAATGATGTATTTTATAGTCCAGCCAGCCTTTCAGGCCATCCGCGGTGTTTTGAAGAATTTTACACAAACCGGCTTTCCCGCTTCTGCAAAGACCGCCCAAGTCCTGTGCCCCCATCGTGGCAAATCCAATTGGATTCTTGTCGAAAGGGCACCGTCCCCGTCTCACAATGCCAGAAAGGAAGCACGCAAGCCCCTCCTCCCAGTCCACCGGAAAATTTACCTGCAACGGCGGCTGACGCAGCATTTCCAGGTACTGCTCCGGATCCCGGTCCAATTCACGCACCCGCGCTGCAACAGCATCCCAGTCATTCTCATAGTCGTGACAATTGATAAACGCTTTCGGATTAAAATATTCCGTCACATCCGGGTTACCCCAGTAAATCGGAATAGAACATGCCATCAGAGGATGAAGCAGTTTTTCCGTTGTAAACCCCGGTAAACTGGTATTCTCAAACGCGATCGTGAATTTATAATTCCGCAAAAACGCAAGCTTGTCCGCCGCCCATTCCGTGCCGACCAACCCACGGCTCCGGGCACGTTTATCTTCGTACCGCGGGTGCACAGCGCCGGACATATTATTCAGCACTGTCCCCGGACAATCCACCCGCCGATATGCAGAGAGCCGGCGACAGAACTGCACCCTCAGCACCGCGCCGCTTCCACAGTTCCCATTCGCATAGACAAAGTTACAAAACCGACGAGATACCGCATTTTCCGGGATTTGCCGCCTGTCCGGCCGAAGCATAGGTTCATAATCGATCTCGCCAAACCCAAGCAACGGGGGCTGACGGAAATAACGCTCCCCGAAGGAAAGCTTCATAGCGCCAATTGCGTAATCGCAGTCATTAAAATTGGGGAGTACCGGCTCATTGGCGAGAAAAATCCGCACGCTGTCCGGATAAGATAGAAACTGCGTCCCAAACGCGCCATAAAATACAAAATCCGGATGATCGCAAAACTCCACAGCGCCAATTCGCTGCAACGCCCGGGTATAAACATTATTTTCAGGGTTAAAATCCGGCGGCTGATCGGTGAAACGGATCCTTATATTCAATGCATCTCTCCCGTCAAAATCACTGCCAATCCAAATCATGGCGGATAATATCCGTTTCTGTCAGCTCGTCTCCAATTTGAACCTCAATCATATGCAAATCCGTCACGGCGCAAAGCGCGTGCTTCATGCCTGCCGTAATATAAGCAACGTCTCCGCGACGGACGTTCCGCGTATGCCCATCAAGCATCAATGTCCCGGCGCCTTCAACAATTGTCCATATCTCATCACGGTATGCATGGGACTGATAACTGATTTTTTTGCCTGCATGGACAAAAAGATGTTTTGTCAATGAATGCACGCCCTGCCCATATGTATAGTAATCGAGCACCTTGTAATAACCCCAGCGTCGTTCTTCGTACATCGGACGACGTGATATCTGATCCACATACGGCTTCATAAACGAGCTTTCATTTTTTCCTGCAACCAGAATCCCGTCTGGCGAAGCGGCAACCACCATATCTTTGACACCAAGGGCTACCAGGGGAATGTCCAGTTCGTTGATAATCTGTGTGCGGTCGGTGCCTTCCCCACAAATAACCTGCCCAATGTCCTCCCGAATTTCCTCGGATAATGTATTCCATGTCCCCATATCCTTCCATACGCCGTGAAACGGAACCACAGCGATGGATGACGCCTGCTCTACAATTTCATAATCAAAGCTGATTTTACGCATTGTCCCATAGGTGTTATACAGCGTTTCATAATCCTCCGGCAGGCCTTTTTCGGCCAGCACCCCGAGCAAATAACCCGTCCGGAACGCAAAAACACCACCGTTCCACAGTGCTCCCTGACGAATCAGTCCTTCCGCGCGAACCGCATCTGGTTTCTCGATAAAGCGATAGCCTCCATTATCCATCGGAAGAATATATCCATATTTTTCCGATGGATAAGTCGGTGTAATCCCCATGAGCACAATATCCGCCGCGTGATCCAGCACCGCCTGTTCCATCTGCGCAATGGTTTCAAAGTAACCTATTTCCGTATAAGGGTCGACAGGCATCACTACAACCGGCTCGTCCCTGCTGCATTTCAGCTTATCGCAAAGGTAGGCTGCCGCCAATGCGATTGCAGGGAATGTATCACGTCGTTCCGGCTCCGTGACAATTACCACCTCGCTCCCCAGCTGGCTGCGAATCGAATCTACCTGAGAAACACTTGTCGCAATCACAACACGCGCATCCAAAGTGGATTCCTGAATCTGCCTGTACACGCGCTGTACCATGGATTCCGAGTCACCGCTCGGACCGCTCAACAGCTTTAAGAACTGTTTGGAGCGCGCGTCATTGGATAACGGCCATAACCGTTTCCCTGAGCCTCCGGACAGTAAAACTAAATTCAGCATAATTATCCCCTTTCCCAATCAGCTGTACGCTTCACCGGCCCAAAGCGCCTGAAGCTTTTCCGCGGTGCTTTCTATCGCGTATCCCGCCTGGTGGATCTCCTGACGCATGTCCCTGCGCTTCATACATTTCGCATGAAGCAAAGCATCTGCCCAGCCCTCTTCTCCTGCCTCAAGCGAAAGAAACCTTACAAGATCTGTTACCGCAGCTTCCTGTGGAATGTAATCGGAGCAAACTACTGGCAGGCACGCGGCTTGCGCTTCTACCGCAACAATCCCCAACCCCTCAAAAAGCGAGGGGAACGCCAGTACATCAAAGGCCCATAAAAGCTCCGGAATATGCTGGCTCACACCGTAAAACGTGACGGCATTCCAAATTCCAAATGAATTTGCCAGTTTCCGCAACTCCTGCTCATCTATCCCTTCGCCAACCAATACCAACCGGCTGCGCGGTTCGCGCTCATGGAGCCGGGCAAACGCGCGCAGTAAAAACCGTTGGTTTTTTTGCCTGCAAAGCCGTCCGATACAGCCAACCACCAGTTCACTTCCGATGCCAAGCTCCCGACGCATCACGCGGCGCTTATCCGCATCAAACGAAAACTGTTCTGCCCGGATGCCGTTTGGTATGTAAACCCATCGCCCGGTTATATCATCCTCAGCGGGAAATAAAAATCTTGCAGCGGACCGCGAACATGCAAGGCGATAGGTTGCTGCATCCGAAAATACAAATTTCGCGCATTCATGAACCGCAAGCTTCAGCGGCCGAAAAAAGCTTTTTCGAAGATCTGTATTATGGCTGTGCACAATACGCACGGGAACCCCCGCCGCTTTCGCTGCCTGAACATATCCAAGCGCCATTCCTTCAAATAAGTGAAAATGAAGGACATCATATTGATTCGTATGAAGCATTTTATAAAATGTATAGAATCGCGCGTGACTGCTTCGGTTGCTCTCCGAAAAACAATCCAATTCCACTCCCATTTTGAGAAGTCTTTGAAGATAAAAATCAGATTCCAGCTTCACCGTAATAATCCGGATATGAAACCGCTCACGGTCCACATAAGGCAGAACATTCAGAAGGAATGATTCTATCCCCCCTGAACCCCATGTTTCGCAGAACAGCCCTACGCACAGCCTTCTACAGCTCATAACACGAACAGACCTCTTCCGGGTCACCAAGCATCTTCGCCGCGCCGTGTTCTAACCATAATACCCGGCTGCACATTTCTCGAATCTGCTCAATACTGTGTGATACGAACAAAACTGTAGTCCCTCCGCCCATTAGATCCAGCATACGCGCTTTGCTTTTTTCCTGAAACGCGCTGTCTCCAACTGCAAGAATTTCATCTACAATCAAAATTTCCGGATCCACGACAGCCGCAATCGAAAAAGCCAATCGCGCCAGCATACCGGAAGAATAATTCCGAATCGGTGTTTCAATAAACTGCCCGAGCTCAGAAAAATCCACAACTTCATTATATTTTTCCAAGAGGAATGTCTCGTCGTACCCTAAAATAGCCCCGTTCAGGAAAATATTTTCCCTGCCGGTCAAATCCATATCGAAACCAGCGCCCAGCTCCAGCATGGGAACAACATTCCCGCGGCAGGATACGCTGCCCTCAGTCGGTTTCAAAATTCCGGATATAATTTTTAGCAGGGTGCTTTTTCCCGCGCCGTTCCGGCCAATCAGTCCCAATGTTTCACCTTTTTGAACGCTGAAAGAGATATGCTCCAACGCGGTAAATTCCTTGTACGCCAATCGTCCGGTCAACGCTGTTGTCACAAATTCCTTTAGCGATAAAATCTTATCATTGTTCATCCGGAAATGCATGGTAACGTCTGAGACTTCTATGATTTTTTCACTCATAAAAACACCTTACAAATATAGCAAAAACCGATCCTGATGACGGTGAAAAATCAGCGCACCAATCAACAGCATCCCCAACGCAATCAGGAGACACTGTATGTAAACAACTGGTTCCGGCGAAATCCCATCCAAAATACATAACCGTGTGCTCTTTAAAAAGTGATAAAGAGGATTTATCGTCAGAACAAAACTAAATTTCTCTGGTAAGATCGTTTCCGGATAGAAGATCGGGGTCGCGTACATCCACATCATGGTCAGCACGCTCCACAAAAACTGCGTGTCACGGAAAAAAACCATCGAAGTGGACAGCAAAAGACCCAGTCCCAGGCAGAAAACAACCAAGCAAAGTAAAAAATATATGGAAAGAACAGCAGACTTTTGGAAACGCACGCCCGTAACAAAACAGACAATTACCAGCGGAATCAGAGAAATTGCAAGATTGATTAGCGAGGATATTACTCTAGTCAACGGATAAATGTATTTGGGCATATAGACCTTTGTAATCAAAGAACTGTTTCCAAGGATCGATGTAAGCGCCATTCCACATGCTTCCGAAAAGAAGTTAAACATCACCACGCCGATTAACAAATAAACCGCAAAATTGCTGACATCACTCTTGAAAATGGTCGAAAAGACGAAATACTGAACGCACATGGTCAACAACGGGTTTAAGAAGCTCCAGAATACGCCAAGTATCGACCGCTTGTACTTCGTTTTAAAATCGCGAGACACCAATTGGCGAATCAGGAATCGGTATTTCTCCATTGCAATCACCGCGTTTATAAGATAACTGCGGCGGCCGCGACGATAGCGTAATCCAACTGCGACCATCCCCAGCAATAGAAAGACAAATCCGGCAGCCACAATCCGCCAATAATAAAGACCGCTCCATATGTAATCTGTCCCAATTACACGAAAACACAAGATTCCCGGATAACGCTCTCCATTCAATGTTAGGTCGCCCATGTCAATTTCGGAATCCTGTAATGCTTCCTCTACCCCCGCAGTCTCCGTTCTCATCCACGGGGTAGCCGAACTGCCTAACTTTCCATCTGAGCTTAGACGCAGCAATAATGGCTTTCGGTAAAATCCTTCGATGGGAGATGACGGCTTCATGGTTGTAACACCGCCTTCACCAATCACAGATGCATCAAAAGTCTCCCCTAAAATAAGTTCGCCACTCTCTGGATCGTACAATCCAAGTGTAACAGTATCGGCATTGGGATGATAGCTATCCCCCCATTGAACACTTATTTCCTCCAGGCGCTGAATCTTGTTTGTAAAACGTTGTTCAACAATCGTATCTGAGGTTAGCTCTGTGATTCCGCTGTCAGCAACAGGAAACCCAAAATCCCCTCGTGATGGTCGGAAATGTAACTGTTCATCCGCCAAAAAATAAAACAATAAAGCAAGTATTACATAAGTCACAAGTATGAACAATGCAGTCCGACGCAGTATGCCGTCAGTCGACCGGGTGCATTTCTTCTGATTTATGTGCAATTTGAATCACCTCATTTTAGGCTTGAAGCCCTGTATCTATTTGTACGTAAATATAGATTCCAAAACACCAGTATATTTCTACATCCGAACAGTGTAGCTTCCAAAACAAGTATGCTTAATTACTTGTTATCAGACAATTCTCGAGTATTGATAACTTCCTCAAAACTGGTTTTGCGACAATTAGCGTTCTCTTAGCCGCGCTATTCCCCAGCCAATCCCAAGCTGTTCCTGCGCTATCAGCTCCTTAATGCCTCTGTTCCACCGATGGGCAAATTCCATTTTCAATCCGAACTCTTGTTGCCTGATACATTTTCTGAATGCAACTGACAGTCCCCTTGCTTTCCGGGATGCCTGCTGCTATACACAGCTTAGCAATATATAGTTACATGCGCTCTTTTTGATGCGGATCCGTCCGCTTTTCAAAATATACGGCCAGAAGTGATATCGCCTCGTGCCACATAATTCAGTAATTCCTGTCTCACGCCGTTTGGAATCTTAATATATTTTTTCGATCCGTCACGAAAAATAAGAATTTTGTCTCCCATAACATCTTCAACCGTTAATCTAACCTATTCTGTTATGGTACAGTCCGCCGACCCTATTGCCTTAATCACAAGATAGAGGTATTCTTTCCCCCGCTTTCTTGCGGTTCGCAACAGCTACAAATATTCTTCTCGTGTAAGCTCAGAAGAATCGCATCTTGAATCTTTTTCAGCCGTGATAAAAGTTAATATTCCCGATGTCCAATAAACTCCATATATCTGTTTGCTACAAAAATAAATGAGTTAATCGTTGAGACTGCATATTCTTTCCACCCCTCAAGAGTACTCTTGTACAGCTTTTCCCCTTCTGGAAGATACTCATAGAGATAATGGAGTATTCCGCGTTGTATCTCCAAGGTTTCTGGCGCATATTTTTTGCTGGCCTTGTTCAAGGAATTGCTCAACGCTTTCTTTCGTCATAACATTCAAACGGTTATCCTCTATGCTAATCAATTTTTCATTACGAATATGAGGTCGGTGATTTCTTGGATTTACCATTTCATTCTGTCCTCTAATCGAAAACCTTATGCAGCTTCAAATTGAACATTCCAACCAATTTCAAACTGTTCCTGCTCCATGAGCTGTTCCAACGTTCGATCAACCTGAGCCGTTACATTCTGTGCCATCTCTGCTTGTCGTAGATTGATAAAGGATACGAAGGAACTGGGGATTTCCTTGTTTCTTCCGAAATAGATGCTTCCTTGCACAACCGTTTGATGAGTCTCGTATGCGTTGTCCGATTCAGATCATCTTCAGTCCCTAAAGTATTCAATAACTGATACTCTCGATGACCTATATAGGCAAGATAGAAATTAGCGGTTGCAATATACATATTAATTGTCTTAGACGAATAACCACGCTGCCGTAGCTCCTCTTGCCATTGGCTCAACGTATTACAAGTTATTCCCTTTTTGTCTGGCAGGAAATTATATAGCGATTGTTCAGATGCTGACCGTTTAATTCAACTGTTTTTTAGAACAGCCTTCCTGAAACGAAACTCCAGATACGCTTCATACGTTCTGCCGTCAAGCAGAACACCTCATCATTGCTTCCTTTGAGCTTCTCAACACCGAATTTTGCCTGCAATACCTTTCCTCCTCGCCTTAACCCCCAAACAGATATACGGACAATCCCCTATAATACATCCGCGCAAATACACAATCGCTATTCAAAGTCTCTGTTTTTTATATCGAAAACCAGCACATATCAGCGCGTAATGTAACACAGCTTATTCTTTGTCACATTATATCACAGCAATTTGCAAAATTCAACCCCCTATTTTCACTTGTTTTTCTATATATTTAACCAATATATCCAATTGTCACCAAATACTGCGCTCTTCAACACACGGCTTATTTGTCCCAAGAATATAAAGTGTTACAAAAGCCTCCTAAGATGTATATAGAAAACGTTGACTTCTTGCCAGCGCTAGAGTTAAGGCAATACCGCATAATGCGAAATCCGCAAAAATGTGATATAACACCAGTTTCCAAGTTTTGAACAAAAAAAGTGAATCATCCTTGAAAAAGCAGT
>CAJUJQ010000056.1 GCA_910586575.1 uncultured Clostridia bacterium
ATACGTATTTCTTTGGAAGAAAAATAGACTGTTCAACAATATTGTGACACTACCCGAATTTAGAAGATACGCAGAGAGTTTTCCTGATGTGCGCCTCGAACGTAACGATGGAGGGCAGCCGCTGATTGGGATTGAATTAAAAGGTTGGTATCTTCTTGCCAAAGAAGAAATGCCCTCTTTTCGTTTTAGGGCGTCCGTAAATGCCATGACAATATGGGATTTGATAGCGGTTTTCCCTTGGTCACTATCTAACGTGATTTCGGGAAAACCCATTCTTGAGCCTCCCTACATTGAGCAGGCAAAGTATGCTGCTGATTTGCGGACATATTACTGGGAACATCGCAGTGCTAACGCAAGACCAGTTGAACATCCTGAAACGCATCCGTATCCGGAACCTGGAAGTTCTTATTCGGATATTGTACATGATGATCGAGGCGGTAATTTTGGTCGCATTGCCAGGGTTCATGGGTTGATGGATGAATGGGTATCTGACGCTATGAAAACCCCGCTTGGGGGTATTGAGGCAAGGTGGTGGGTTCGCTTTTTAAAACTGTTTGATGAGCGGGGTGACGAGGAAGGAATTCGTACGAAATTTGATCGGCTCGCACAGGCTGCCGGGCATAGTTCCGAATGGGGCGATGAAGTCGTTTATCTCGTTACACGTCTCATGGAACTTGACAGATAGTTGTCTGATTAGGAACTGTAAATCAATAAATTGTGACAAGCGCGCCGCAGATTTTTTTGCCAGACAAGGCGCGTTTCCGCAGGCAGGCTGTCGCCTGTCAAGGAAACAGGGCGCAGTATGGGAAGATGCAAGCGATTGTCGCAATTTATTTTTTTGAACAGGTCTAATAATGACGGGAGCAAGGGGCAGTCAAATGACGGATATGGAAAAACGCGCCGCCGCTGCAAAATTCGCGGAGGATTGGAAAGGGCGGGCGATGAAAAGCAGGAAACGCAGGCTTTTTGGCTGGCGCTGCTGCAAAAGGTTTATGGCGTGGAAGAGCCTGAAAAATGGATTGCCTTTGAGGTACCGGTCAAGCTTGACCACACCAGCTTTATTGACGGCCTGATTGCGGAAACACGTGTGTTGATTGAGCAGAAAGGGCAGGATATTGACCTGAAAAAGGCATACAAGCAGTTAGACGGCAGCTTGTTGACACCTTATCAGCAAGCGCGCCGTTATGCGGGCTATCTGCCGCACGACCGGAATCCCCGTTGGATTGTGGTATGTAATTTCCGGGAATTTCAAATCCATGACATGAACCGCCCCAATGACGAGCCGGAGGTTTTGAAGCTGGAAAACCTGGAAAAAGAATACCATCGGCTTGCGCTCCTGGTTGATATGGGGAATGCGCAGATAAAAAAGGAAATGGAGATTTCCTTATGGGGAATCCGCCCTTTGTGGGATACGCATACCAGTCACAGGAGCAAAAGCAAGATTTACAGGCAGTTGATAAGCAGATTGGAAAAAATATTGATTATGTAGCTGGATGGTATTTTAAGGCGGCTCAATACATACAGGATGCTTCGATAAGCGCTGCTTTTGTTTCTGCCAATTCTATAACACAGGGGGAACAGGTAATTGGCATATGGAAAATACTTATGCAGAATTATCATGTTCATATAGATTTTGCACATCGGACATTTAGATGGGACAGTGAGGCCAATATAAAAGCACATGTACATTGCATCATTGTGGGGTTTTCTGTTAAATCATCTGAAGAAAAGAAACGATTATATGCTTCTGACCGTGTTCAGTGCGTAGATAATATTAACGGTTACCTTTTGGATGCTCCCGATATTTTCATTGAGCGGCGGACAAAACCAATTTGTTCAGTACCACAAGTCAAAAGAGGGAATCAGCCGACAGATGACGGAAATCTAATTTTAACAGCTGAGCAACGGGATGAGTTGGTTGCTAAAGAGCCGGCAGTCGGGAAATATATTCGTCCTTATAGGATGGGTAAAGATTTCATCAATAGAAAACCCCGTTTCTGCATATGGCTGTTAGGAGCAAATCCTGCTGAAATTAAAAAGTGCCCGGATGTGATGAAACGTATTCAAAATGTGCGTGAGTTCAGGCTTTTAAGTAAAAAGGCAGCGACACGGATAAAGGCAGACACACCAATGCTGTTTGATGAAATACATGAATGCAAAACAAATTATATTGCTATTCCTAAAATTTCATCCGAAAATCGTCGTTATATACCAATGGATTACCTTAAAGCGGAAGTAGTTGCTGGAGATACACTCTTTATGGTTTCGGAGATATCATTATTTCATTTTGGAATTTTGACATCAAATGTCCATATGGCTTGGATGCGTGCGGTTTGTGGCAGGTTAAAGAGTGATTATCGTTATTCAAATACAGTCGTATATAATAATTTTCCATGGCCGGAACTGACAGATAAGCAAAAAGCCCAAATTGGGCAGACTGCACAGGCAATTTTAAACGCCCGCGCGCTTTATCCGGACGCCAGCCTTGCCGACCTTTACGATGAAACGACCATGCCCCCGGAGCTGCGCAAAGCCCATCGGCAAAACGACCGCGCTGTCATGGAAGCCTATAGTTTTTCCATTAAAATAAGTGAGAGCGAATGCGTCGCGGCGCTGATGAAGCTGTACCAGTCATTGACGGAACAGGAAAAATAAAGGGTTGCTTTCCAAGGGAACTATGGGCAAGCCAAAACCCCGCCGGACACCGGGAGGGGCTGCTTCTCCGGGGATCCTTCTAAGTCGCTGTCTTGGTCGCTGCCGCAGCGATACGCACGGTCAAATGCTGCCGTCCCCTTAATCTTTTGCTGTTAATTTTATCTGGGATGTGTTATAATAAGGAAAAAACAACCTCGGGCAGATAATCCCTGTGCCGGGGGCCACCGCCCCGGTGCGTTTGAGAAAGGAGAGCCAGATGAAAAACAGTATTGTATACCGACTGCTTTCAAAGCCCCTGCGCTTTGAGGAGCTGAAGCGGGCGCTTCCGGAGATGAGCAAGCAGGATCTGATTGCCGAGCTGGAGGCTCTTGGCGAAGCGGGGTTGATCCTGCGCAACAAGAAGAACCGTTATGCGCATGCCGAGCATTTCGGCTGCACCGCCGCGACCTTTCTTGCGACCGAGCGTGCGTTTTCGTTCGCGAAGCCGGACGAGCCGCGCCCGGAGGGGGATATTTTCATCCCGCCCGGAAAAGACGGCGGCGCGTGGCACGGTGACCGGGTACTGATACAGGTTGTGCCGTCGGCGCGCGGGCACAAGAGCGAGGGTGAGGTTGTGCGCATTTTGGAGCGCAGCCGCCACGAAATCACCGGTGAGGTACAGATGAAGGGCAAGTCCCACGTTTTGGTTCCGGTTTCCGCGAAATTCCCGAATATTGTGCTGCCCAAGGGCAAGCTGAACGGGGCGCAGCCGGGCGACCATGTGTCGGTGCAGATGATGTTTTACGGCGAGAACGGCCTGCCCCCACAGGGCGCGGTGACGGCGGTGCACGGGCTGGAAGGTACGATGGAGGCGGCGGTTTCAGGCATCCTGCGGGAAAACGGCATTTATTTGCAGTTTGCCGAGGAGAGCGAACGGCAGGCGGCTGCCTGCGGCGATACGGTAGATCCGGCGGAGGCGGCGCGGCGGCTTGACCTGCGAGACAAAGTCATCTTTACGATTGACGGCGACGACGCCAAGGACTTCGACGACGCAGTTTCTTTGGAGCCGCTCGAAAACGGGCATTTTGAGCTGGGCGTGCATATCGCCGACGTGTCGCATTATGTCACCCCCGGCAGCCCGCTGGATGATGAAGCCTGGCGGCGCGGCACATCGGTTTATTACCCGGGGCATGTCATCCCGATGCTGCCCTTTGCGCTGTCGCACGGGATTTGTTCGCTGAACCCGGATGTTGACCGGCTGACTTTCTCGGCGCTGATGGAAATGGATAAGGACGGGCGGCGCTATGGCTTCCGCTTCGCGAAATCGGTCATTCATTCTAAGGCGCGGATGACTTATCATAATGTGAATAAAATCCTGGACGGTGACCCGGCACTACGGGAACAGTATGCGGCGCTTGTCCCAACCTTTGAACGCATGGCGGCGCTGGCTGAGGCTACCCGCAAGCGCCGGATGGAGCGCGGCGCGCTCGACCTGGATATCCCGGAGCCGCAGATTATGGTAGACGAAAACGGCATGCCGACCGATGTGCAGTACCGTGGCCGCGGCGCGGCGGAAAAGCTGATTGAGGAATTTATGCTTCAGGCGAATGAAGCAGCCGCCGAGTTTTTAAGCAAGCGCGGCGACCCGTCGGTGTTCCGTATCCACGAGAAGCCCGACCCGGATAAGCTGCGCGCGTTTGCGGTGTTTGCGCGGCCGTTCGGCTACCGCGTGGACGCAGGCAAGCCGCAGAATACCCGGCAGCTGCAAGCCGTACTCGACGGCGCGAAGGGCGACCCGAAGCAGCGCGCCCTGCCGGTCCTGCTGCTGCGCTCGCTGGCGCGTGCCCGCTATGACGCGGAGTGCCTGGGGCATTACGGCCTGGCGGCGCGGTATTACCTGCATTTTACCTCCCCCATCCGGCGCTACCCAGACCTTGCCGCCCACCGAATGATGTATAAGGCAATCAGCGGGCAGCAGTTTACCAAGACCGACCAGACCTTCTGCGAGGAGGCGGCAGGCCAGTCTACCGCGCGCGAGTACGCCGCCGACACTGCGGAACGCGATATCGATAAGCTGTACCTTGCGATGTATATGCGGCAGTTTATCGGCGAGGAGTTTGACGCTGAGGTTTCCAGTGTTGCGCCGTTCGGGCTGTTTGTGTCGCTGCCCAATTCGGTGGAAGGGTTGGTACGCATTGAAACGCTTCCCGGGGATTATTATGAATTTATTGAGGAACGGATGGAGCTGCGCGGGCAGCGTTCGGGCTTCCGGTATACCATCGGCACGCCGATGCGGGTGAAGCTGACCGGCGCAAACCCGGTGAACGGGCAGATTGATTTCGTCCCCGCAGAGGAAACGGCGGCTCAGAGGTAAGGAACTGTGCATCAATTCAATTATGACAAGCGCGCCGCAGATGCTTTCGCCAGACAAGGCGCGTTTCCGCGGGCAGGCTGTCGCCCGTCAAGGGAACCGGGCGCAGTATGGGAAGATGCAGGCGATTGTCGCAAGTTATTTTTGAACAGTTCCTAAGCAAATGGCAGCCTGAAAAGGAGGCGCTTTTATGTCACTGCCAGTTAAAAAAGGGGACGGTTATACCTATGCTGACATTTTGGCATGGGAGGATAACCAGCGTTACGAGCTGCATCATGGAAAGGTGATAGCGCTTGCGTCACCGACCGATATTCACCAAGGGATTAGCGGGGAGATTTTCGCTCAGCTTTTTAATTACCTGAAAGGGGAGCGTTGTAAAGCTTATTATGCTCCGCTGGATGTTCGCTTGTTCGAAACGGAGGACGACCGTCCGGAGGATGTGGACACGGTTGTTCAGCCCGATCTGATGGTTGTCTGTGACCTCAAAAAAGTTGACCGGCGTGGGATTCATGGCGCGCCTGATTTGGTGATTGAGATTTTGTCCGATTCCACGCGCCGCTATGACTGCCAGATCAAGTACAAGATGTATCAGGCCGCAGGCGTACAGGAATACTGGATTGTAGACCCTGCGGCGCATACGGTAGCGGTGCATATTTTGGAAAATGGATTGTATAATTCCCCGGATTTTTATATGTCCGGCGCGGTTGTCCCGGTGTCGGTTTTGGAAAACTGTTCGGTTGATTTTGGCCAGGTTTTCGAGTAAATCTCTTACTTGGTACATGAGACCCTGTACGTATCAAAAAAGAAAGGAAGCGGCAGTATGCCAGGACTTGTTTTGGAGGGCGGCACGTTCCGCCCCATTTTTTCCTGCGGCGTGATGGACGCGCTGCTTGACCACGATATGATGTTCGATTATGTCATCGGTGTTTCAGCGGGGATTACGGACGCGGTCTCCTATGTCTCCCGCCAAAAGGGGCGCAATTTGAAGGTGATTTCAGCGTTTCGCAATGACCCCCGGTATCTTTCCCTGGGCAACTATTTGCGTGGTGGCTCTTTGTTTGGCTTGGATTTCGTTTATCACCAGGTGCCGATGCGGTATTTCCCCTTTGACTGGGAAACTTACCATGCCTATCAGGGCAAAATCCTGGTTGGCGTTACGAATATCCGCACCGGTGAGCCGGAATATTTGGATGGGATGGAGCTGGACGACCGCTGCATGATGCTGCGCGCAACCTGTGCACTCCCCTTTTATTTTCCGCCAATCCGGATCGGGGAGGAGCGCTATTATGACGGCGGGCTGTCCGATTCTGTCCCTATCCGCAAATCCCTGCGGGACGGCAACCGCAAAAACCTCATCATCCTGACCCAGCCCAAGGGCTACCGCAAGGAAATGACGCGCGGTACCCTGCATGCGGCCCGCGCGCTGCGGCTTCGTTACCCCAAGCTGGCGGAGACGATGCGCCGCCGCCCGAAAATGTATAACGACACCATCTGTTTCTGTGAACAGCTGGCGGAAAAGCGCCCCGCCGATACCGTGCTGCTACGCCCCGAGGAGCCGATCGATTCTTTTGAAAGCAGCGTGGAGCGCCTGACCGGGGTTTATCACAAGGGTTATCAAATGGCTGTGGATAACATGGAGCGGATCCGGGCGCTGTTTGATTAGGGATTTTTGATGGCAGGGCTGGAAAATCTGGAACCAGTATCCATTTAATAGAAAAAATTAGCCAAAAATGGATTGCTGAAATTTTTGTTTTTTATGCGGGCAGACAAAACTTTAGCAGAGAAAAGGATTGTGCGCAAAAACTATTGTATGGAAGCTTTTAAGGTGATAAAATAGCAATGTTATAACCCGGGGCGCGTTGTATCGCTGGGACTGCGGGCGGTCTGCCGGTTCAAATGACCGCAGATTCAGCCAAAGCCCGCCAATGGGCTTGGTTTTTTACTGTCATCTGCTGTGATTTGCACTTGGCATCCCGTCCGCGCCCAATTGTGTGGCGCGCCCCGGATAATTTTTGAAAATGTTGGAGGTCAGTCAGTATGTCTTTGAAAAATGCTTACCTGTGCAAGGTATATGAAGGCCTTGCGCAGCGCAATGCCCATGAGCCGGAGTTCCTTCAGGCCGTCCGCGAAGTATTCGAGTCCCTTGAGCCGGTTGTCGAGGCCCGCCCGGAGATCGAAAAGAACGGCATTATGGAGCGTATCGCTGAGCCGGAGCGTATCATCAATTTCCGTGTTTCATGGGTAGACGACAGCGGCAAGGTACAGGTAAACCGCGGTTGGCGCGTCCAGTTTAACTCCGCAATCGGTCCCTACAAGGGCGGCCTGCGCCTGCATCCTTCGGTCAACCAGTCCATCATTAAGTTCCTTGGCTTCGAGCAGATTTTCAAGAACAGCCTGACCGGCCTGCCCATGGGCGGCGGCAAGGGTGGCTCCGACTTCGACCCCAAGGGCAAGAGCGATAACGAAATTATGAAGTTCTGCCAGTCGTTCATGACCGAGCTGTCCAAGCATATCGGGGCGGATACCGACGTACCGGCGGGCGATATCGGCACCGGCGCGCGCGAAATCGGCTATATGTTCGGCCAGTACAAGCGCCTTCGCAACGAGTTCACCGGCGTGCTGACCGGCAAGGGCCTGAGCTACGGCGGCTCCCTGGCGCGCACCGAGGCGACCGGCTACGGCGTCTGCTACTACATGAATGAGATGCTCAAGGACAAGGGCACCTCCTTTGAGGGCAAGAAGGTCGTCATTTCCGGCTCGGGCAACGTGGCGATTTACGCCAACCAGAAGGCCACCCAGCTGGGCGGCAAGGTCATTGCCATGAGCGACTCCAACGGCTATATCGTTGACGAGAACGGCATTGACTACAAGGTCATGAAGGAAATCAAGGAAGTCAAGCGCGACCGCATCAAGACCTATGTCAACTATGTTCCGTCTGCGAAGTATTTCGAGGGCTGCCGCGGCATCTGGGGCGTTAAGTGCGATATTGCGCTTCCCTGCGCGACCCAGAACGAGCTGAACGGCGACGAGGCCAAGCAGCTGATTGCGAACGGCGTGATTGCCGTTGCCGAGGGCGCGAACATGCCCAGCACCCCCGAGGCGGTTGAGGCGTTCCAGGCGGCGGGCATTGCCTTCGGTCCGGCCAAGGCTGCAAACGCGGGCGGCGTGGCAACCTCCGGCCTGGAGATGAGCCAGAACAGCCAGCGCCTGAGCTGGACCTTTGACGAGGTCGACGCGAAGCTGCATCAGATCATGGTCAACATTTACGCGGCCTGCAAGGACGCCAGCGAGCGCTATGGCATGCCGGGCAACCTGGTTGCGGGCGCGAATATCGCGGGCTTCGAGAAGGTCTGCGACGCGATGATCTGGCAGGGCGTTGCATATTGATTGACCGCGCGTATAACAATGTGAATCTCAGAAAGCTCCTCCGATTGGGGGAGCTTTTCATTTTGGGGATCTTTTGCAGCCGAGCCGGAAGAGGTAGGATACATTCTCTGAAAAATATAGAAAAAATGCACAAACAGGTATGGAAAAACGGTTCGGTATCTGGTATACTAACAGTATCAAGCGACAGATATCTGAAAGGAAGGTACTTTATGAAATTATCTTTAGAAGGCCTGCAAGTGAAAACCGGCTGGGAAACCTACCGGCTTCCCACCTACGACATTGCCGCCGTGCGGGAGCGCACCGCGAAGAATCCGACCTGGCTTCATTTTGGTGCGGGCAGTATCTTCCGTGCCTATCCGGCGATGCTGGTACAGCGCCTGCTGACGGCGGGGCTGATGGACACGGGCATTATTGTCTGTGAAAGCTATGATGAGGAGCTGATTGACCGCGCATACCGTCCGTTTGACAACCTTTCGGTTGCAACGACGCTGCACGCGGACGGCTTTATCAAAAAGGAAGTCATTGCTTCCATTACCGAGAGCCTGAAGCTGAGCGAGGATTGGGACCGTGTACGTGAAATTTTCTGTGACCCGGGCTTACAGATGGTCTCCTTTACCGTAACCGAAAAGGCCTACACCCTGCGTGAGGGCAACCGCGAGTTTAAGGACTGCGTGGTTGGCGACCTGGCGCGCGGGCCGGAGCACTGCGACAATGTCATTACCGCCGCCGCCGCGATGTGCCTGGAGCGCAGGAAGGTGACCGACAAGCCGTTGGCGCTGGTTTCGCTTGACAACTGTTCGCACAATGGCAACCGCCTGCACCGCGCGATCCTGGAGGTTGCGCGTGCGTGGAAGGAAAACGGCTTTGTAACGGACGAGGATATCCAGTACCTGACCACCCAGATTTTCTGCCCGTATTCGATGATTGACAAGATTACGCCCGCCCCGGACAAGCGGATCCTGGACGTACTCCATGAGGACGGCCTGGAGGATCTGACCATCACCCAAACCGAAAAGGGTACGTTTGCGGCAGCGTTCACAAACTCGGAAAAGACCCAGTATCTGCTGATTGAGGACAGGTTCCCGAACGGGCACCCGCCGCTCGAACAGACCGGCGTCATTTTCACGACGCGCAATGTGGTTGACCGCACGGCGCGGATGAAATCGGCAACCTGCCTGAACCCGATTGATACTTCTAATGCTATATTTGGCAGCCTGTTCTCCTATCCGACGATTGCGGAAACCATGAGGGATGTTGATTTGCAGCGTTTTAACCGCAAGATGAGCTATGGCGAGGCCGTCCCGATGGTAACCGATCCCGGCATTGTAGACCCGTGGGAGTTCCTGCACGAAGCGCTGACCGAGCGCCTGCCCAATCCCTATGTTCCGGATCAGCCGCAGCGTATCGCGACCGATACCTCGCACAAACTGGGGGTGCGCTATGGCGAGACGATTCTGGCATATTATGATTCCAAGCTGCCCAAGCACCGGGTTTCACGGCTGCGTTATATTCCGTTTGTGCTGGCTGGCTGGCTGCGCTACCTGATTGGCGTAGACGATGCGGGCAAGCCGATGGAGCTTGCGCCCGATCCGCGCCTCCCCGCGCTGAAGGAAATCCTGGGTGATATTGAGCTTGGTATGAGCGTACCTATGCGCAGGATCGAGCCGATTATCTGTGATAAGTTTATTTTCGGCGTGAATCTTGCCGAAGTCGGCCTGGACGATACGGTTTTGTTCTACTTCAATGAGATGCTCAAAGGCCCCGGCGCGGTGCGCACGATGCTCAAGCGCGTATGCAGCGATGAAATTTTCTTTCACTACAACTGATAAAATACCGTAAAGGCTGGCCTGCAAAAGGCCAGCCTTTTTGGTTGTTTTGCGGGGCAAGCCCCTGCAATCGTGTGACGATTATCGTCTGCGGAAAGAAACCCCCCTGCCCATGTGGGCAGGGGGGTTTTTAGGGGTTATCGAAGAAGGTTATAGAGCATCTGTGCCGTTTCGGTGCGGGTTGCCTGGCCCTTGGGGTCAAAGTTTCCGCCTGCCTTCCCGGCGATAATGCCTGCGCGCTGCATGGCCGAAACCGCGTTCTGTGCCCACGAGCTGATGTTCCAGCTGTCGGTGAAGCTGGAAGCCGCGCCGTTTTTGAGGGTCAGCCCGCGCCGTGTCGCGTAGTTGTACAGCATCACGGAGAGCTGTTCGCGGGTAATCGGGGCGTTCGGAGAGAATGCGTTGTTGCCCGTGCCGCTTGCAATGCCCTGCATGGAAGCCCAGTTCACCGCGTTCTCATACCATGCGCCGCGGTCTACATCGCGGAATGTGCCGCTTGCCACGACCGTCGGCTTGCCCGCGTGGTTGTACAGGATTTGTACTAGCATTGCGCGGGTCAGCGTTTCATTTGGACCGAAGCGGCCGTCACCCATGGCGCCCATCAGCCCGCTGTTGATGTTGAAATCGAGCGGGATATGATACCACATCGCAGTGTTCAGGTCGGGGAACCGGCGGGACGGGCAATTGGTTATGCCGTCGCAGTTCAGGTAGGAATAGTTCGCGCTCCATACCGGCAGGGTTGCCGGGGTCAGAACCGTAGAGGACGACGTAGACGAGCTGGAATACGAGCCGTCGGTGAAGGATACATCAACCGTAACAGGACGGGACGGCATCGTGAAGGTGTACCGGCTGTTGCCCTTTGAGCGGACGCGGATATCACGGTCGCGATTGTCAGTAACAATCAAATCATCCAGTTTATAGCCGCTGTCCGGACGGATGGTCAGGGTGACCGTTTCGCCTGATTCCGCGCGGGTATGGCTGGTCCTGACGCGGCCGTGGCGGGTGCTCAGTATCCGCACGCGGTAGGTTTCTTCCTGGCTGCTGCTGTTGTTGTTATCGTCTTTATCTTGGTCGTCATCCTTATCGTCATCCTTGTCGGAATCACTGCCGCTGCCTTGCTTGTCGCTCCAGCCGATGGAAACCGGGGACAGGCCGGTCAGCGTGAACTGGATACCCGAGGTCGTTTTGCTGGCCTTCGGGAATTCAATATAGCCGGGGTCATGGCCAAACTCCTTGTTGGTGAACATATGCGCCGCCGTGAAGTAGGATGCGTTCTGTGCGCGGGAGTTCGGGAACGGGATGGTTACGGTAATCCCGCCGCTCGGGAAGTTGCCCTTTGTGGCCTCGACCCAGTTACCGTCTTTTTGTACCATCAGCCTGACGTCACATACAAAGACATCCTCGTTGATAATCGCCGAATTTTTGCCCATGACCGCCTTTTTCATCACGTCCATGATTTTTGCCGGGGTGTTAAGCGCGGCATTGGTGCGCAGGGATTCTGGCACGGAAACCTGGTTCGGGGTGTATTCCAGCTTGAGCTTGTTGCCTTGGCTGTCGGTTGCCGGGGTGATGGTCAGCTCATTCGAGGTTGACGCGTCTACATTGCCGACCGTGCCAACGGCGGTCGGGTTGCCGATTGGCAGGGTATAGTTGTAAGGTTCGGCCAGCTGGAAGCAGTCCGCCCAGGTCCCTGTTGCGGGCACTACCAAAATATCATATCTGCCCTCGGTGGTGCACTGGCTGAAATTCAGCGAGCGCATTTCAGGCTGGGTGAACTTTACGCGGTCCTTGTCGCGCTCATACAGCCCGCCGATGCCAAGGGTACCGGTGACCGTGGCTTCCCCGGCTGCGCCGATTTCCTTATGGGCGCTGCGGCTGCCGGTCGAGGTCCAGTACAGCTGCTTGGGCGTTATTTTGAATTCGCGCGTGATCGGTTCCCTGGTCACAAACTTCTCGGTATCGATGGAAATTTCAACGATATACTCGCCCGCGTCAATCGGTGCGTCGTCAAGCCGGTCGCCGTCCTTTGTCTTGTAGACACAGGTGGTTGTGACTGCCGAAACCGGTGAGCCATTGACATCAGTGATGGTGAGGTTTTCGTAACCGGGGCACGGCTCGCCGTCGTAAACCTTGCCCTT
Organism: uncultured Clostridia bacterium; assembly: GCA_910586575.1. Classification (GTDB taxonomy): domain Bacteria; phylum Bacillota; class Clostridia; order Oscillospirales; family Butyricicoccaceae; genus QXXE01. The sequence goes on from CAJUJQ010000056.1 coordinate 12,357, forward strand.
GGCGGCGGCATTGATTGTGACAGCGTCGCGGTTGGTCACCTTGACCGTGCTGGTGACAGTTTTCGCGAGATAATAATTATCCGCGTTTGTGGTGGCCGTGATCACAATTTCCGTATTGTTGTCCAAATCCTTATCAACCGGGATTTGCCCGTTGCTCGGGATAGGCTTTGTTTCGCCGTTCCCGATTTTATAGGTGATGCTGTTAATCGCGGGCTGTGGCTGGACAGTTTTGCTGTGCGGGTTGGCTGCTGTAACCTCAACCTTCAGAGGCGTGCCCGGCAGGCAGGAGGTTTTGTCGGCGGGCTTAATGGTGATGTCGGGTTCCACTTTGCCCAGCGTCACAGCAACCGTGTTGACATCGGGAAGATTGTAATTTTTGGTGTCGGTTGGCGTGAACTGTACGTCCTGCGCGCCGCTTTGTGTGGGAATCGTATCCGCTCCGGCAAGCCATACCCAGGTACCGGCAACCGCTTTTTCTTTATCCGTACCCGTAATATGGGGATTGATGGCGGTTACACTTTCATTTTCCGTGATGTGGGAGAGCGGCAGGCCGAACGGAAGCGTCTTTACAGATTCCGGAATGGTAACTACCGGGGTAGATTTATTTACGACAACGGTATATTCCTGCCCGACAGGATTGTAATTGGATTTATCCGTTTCGCTGTCCGGGGTGAATATCAGTTTGAATTTTTTCCCGCTGGCATCGGTCGCGTCCGGCAGCTCATCGCCGGTTTCCCAGGAGAATTTGCCGGGGACAGCACCATTTACGCCCGCCGCCGAACCTGCTCCTGATGCCGTTAACTCACTGAGCTTTTGCCCGTAGGTAAGCGTTAAATCGGAGTAGGTTGGCCATGTCATTGTCAGGTCAGCCGGGGTGATTTTGCCGGTATTGAGCGTAGCCGAAAGGGTACGGCTTTTCAGTCCGTAATCATTAGGATCAACCGAAGAATCGAGTTCAACTGTGACGGTAAATTCTTTAGCATCACCTGCATTCGCGTCCTTAAATTCCGCTGACGTAACAGTGAAAGGAACGTTTTGCGAGAGCTTCACATTGTCCTCAGAAATTGTAATCGACTGATTCCCGTCGTAAGTCTTGGACAGGTTTGAAACGCTTAAAATACTCAAGGACTGTGGTGTGATTTCGACATCCGTTACGGTTTTGGTTATGGTATCTGTCTTTCCACCTGTAGAGGTAGAAAACGCGCCGTTTCCATTTGTCAGCGTGATTTGAACTGTTACAGTATGGTTTTGGCCAACACTAGGATCGTCATATGTGGCGGTGACAGCATAATCATCGCTTGATAAATTAAGCGGGCTGTTGGATGAAAGCAGGAATTCAACTTGAATTTTATCCGCGTCAACCGTCGTTTTGCCATCATATTCTTTTCCGGTAACTTTTACAGTAACTTGATCGGGGTCAATGGTGACAGGCGAAATGGTAACCTCTGGATCCAAATCAATTGCATCGGTCTCCCGCACTAACTTGTAATTACTTGCGTCTGTACCTTTCAACGTGAGTTCTGGCTCGCTCGGAAGGGTAACTTTCCCATATGTGCTCGCATCGCTGCTTGACAGTGTGCCGGTATAGCCCGATGGGATATTAACTGATACATCATCAGCACCTAGGATACCGCCTAATTTAATTCCAGTAATTTTAAGAGTGTTTTCTCCATTGAAATCTCTGTTGTTTGCCGTAGCTGCACTAGGCGTCAGCGTTGCAGGGTTGATCTCAAAGGTAGCCGTACAAAATCCAGTGTAGGTAGGGTTGCTATCCTTTGCTTTGATTTCAACAAGAGGAAGAAAGTCACGGTTCGTTGGCACATCTTCATTGCGTAGATAAGATAAATCAAATAGGGAATTATTTACGATTACGTCACTGCCGTTGACTTTCAAGCTGATATGCTCACCCACAGGTTGAATCGGCGAACCGGTATAAGTGAATTCCTGAACCTTCGCTACTATTGTTGCGGTAGTTAAGTCGGTTTTAGTCGTTGCAGGGGGATCGCCTTCCGCTTGCTCAGCGGGGGCGTTTTGCGTGGTTGAAGAATCCGCCGCAGGCTGCTCCGCCTTCGATTCGGGTGTAGTGGATACGGTGGGTTCCGGGGCGGGCTTTACAAGCGTCGGGGCGGCCTGCGTTTTTTGCGGGGCGCTATCCGGCTTGGTTTCCGGTTTGGGCTGTGCCGCGGGTGATTCCGGCCTGGTGACGGTCAGCGCGAAGCTGCCAATCTCCACCCCGCCGGTTTCCAGCGTAAAGCGGAAGGTTTCGCTGTTTCCGCTGGAAGGGGTAAACTTGTCGGAATTGGTCCCGGTATCAATCGTGAAATATGTTGTCCCATCCGCGCCGACATCGGTTGTTTTGCTGACCGGGCCTTTGACCAGGATGGTACTGTTTGGGATTGCGTTCGAGACGTTTACCGTTACGGCTTCTCCAAGTTTGACGCTGGCGCTGGCCGGGCTGACCGTGGCTTTTTTCGCGGTGGCCGGCGTGGTAACGGCTGGCGTTGTCGTAGTTCCGGCTGGAGGAGTAGTCGTATTGGTTGTCCCAGCCGGAGGATTGGCGTTCGTCCCGGCTGAGGGCGTTGTTGACGTGTTTGTCCCGGCTGACGGCGTTGTAGCCGTCCCGGCGCTGGGATTGTCTGCCGGGGTTGTCGTGTTCGCGGCATTGGAATCGGGGAGAATATTGTTGGTACAATTGACAATCTGTCCGTTCTTAATCAGGCAAACAGCCCCATCTTTACCGCTGAGCAATACGTTTTCAATTTTGCCGCCCGCGCCGAGCGCGCCGAACAAGTATCCTTTGAGGCCGGTAATAATGCGGCTTGCGCCGTTAAAGGTACCGACATAGGGCTTTGTGGTGGTGCCGATCGGCACCCAAGTCCCGGTGAGGGTGATATCGTTCACGAGCGTAGCATTGGCGTTCGCTGCGCCGCCGCTGACCAGCTTTGCGAAAGCGAGCAGGTCGGCGGCAGTGCCGATCTGGTAAACGCCGTTGACCTGCTGAAGCGTCTGCGGCGCTGTCTGTGCGGCAGAATCGGTGCTTGTGGAAGGATTCGTCTGCGCAGAGGAAGTCGTGGTGCTGTTTGTGGGCTTCGTCTGCGACGAGGGATTCGTGACAGGCTTCGTCTGTCCAGAAGAATTCAAGGAGGAATTATTCTGCGGCGGGGTTGGGTTTGTTTGGGTGGGCGGCGATACCTGTACCGGAGGTGTAACCTGTACAGGAGGCGACGCCTGCACCGGAGCGGCGGCGCCGCCTGAACCGCCTGCCGCAGCGGCAGGGAACATGGCTGACACCAGCGAAAGCGCCAGGAAAGCACTGACCAGTCTTCTTTTCATGTTATCTACCCCTTTCTGGGAACCAAAATGGATTTTGCACCAATGCAGTTGGGTGCCGGAAGGAGAATGCGCCGCGCTTGCTGTCATTTTCCCTCTGCCGCGATTTCCGGCGGTTGAAGCAGGCACTCTCTTCTATTATAGCACATATTTTCCGTTTGAGGTTACATTTCGGTATCAATTTTCCGACAAACAAGGCCGGAAACCTATAGAATACCGGATAAAAGGACAGCGCGGCGGGATGGCATTTTGCCGGGCGGGGTACGGACGGTCAAAAGCGGCAGAAAAGGATGGTTTTTTGATTTTTGGATAAAAAAAGCCGCGATATCAGGCCACGCTATTGCACAGCCCCATCGCGGTTTTCAGCAAATTAGGGAATGAAATGAAAGGTGTTTAAGAAGTGGTTTCGGGAGGCGTTTTTTTTGTTCCGCCTCAACCGATGGTCTTATTATAGCACCGGGCAGGAAGATTTGACAAGAAGCAACGTTCACAAAATATTCACATAATTTTCGTGAGGAAACAACAGGTTTCATAAAAAATATGATGAAATGCAGGAAAAGCCACAAAGTACGTGATTTCCCTCATATTCCCATATCGGGGCGGAACGGAAACGATTTCGGGTGTAGAAAAGGGAAACCGGGCCTTTGAGGATTTCCCGGAAGCGGAGTGCCGCCGCCGTTAAAAGCCGTGTGCCTGCTTAATGATTTTGTAAATCACGGCGTGTTCCATCACCAGCGGCTGATGGTAGGCGAAAAAGATGACGCCGTCAGCAGGGGAGGTGATTTTGGCGATGGTTTCGCCGGTGTAGGGGTCGGTAATCTCGGCGACGTGCATCCCGCGCGAGACCTCTTCGCCAGGGGCGCGCAGGGGATGGTAAACACCGCCGGTCGAGCTGAACACGCTGATCAGCTCGTCCTCACGGACAACGGACGCAATATAGCCGTTGTGGCACTGGTAGCGCACCAGCCCGATGCGGTTGAGGAAGCGCAGCACGGAATCAACCGCCTGCCGCGCGCTCGGCTCGTCGATGTGGTCGGTGGCGGCGGTGTAGACCGAAAACGCGTTGGTGTGCCAGAGCTGCCAGTTGTAATTCAGCGTCGCGGTATCATAAGGGCGCGGCGGGCGGATGACGACATAAGGCAGGCCGAACAGGTTGGCAAGGCTGGTGGACTGGTAGCCGGTTTCCATCATGCGCACATGGGGCACAAAATCGCCGGGCAGATAGAAGGAAGCGAACTGCACGCCATAGGAGTAGTCCCGCACCTGGCGGAAGATGCCGTCCGCCAGCCGCTGGGTGGTTTCCCCGGCGTCGTAGCCCGGGAACATGCGGTTGATATCGGTATGGTCCACCGCCCAGAAGCGGCTGCCGGTGTTCATCGAATAGCCCGCGCCCGCCGAGGGGACCACCATAATTTCATGGTCCTGCGCAATCAACCCTTTACTTTCGAGGATACGCAGCGCTTTGACCAGCTGGGAGCAGACGTATTGCTGCTGAATCTCATTGCCGCGCACCGCGCCGACAATGCAGCAGGCGCGCTCCCCCTTGCCGAAGCGGAAGCCGGTGATTTCCAGCGGGTCGCGGTAGGGGGCTTTCAAGGTAAACAGGGTTTCACGGATCAAAATACAGCACCTCCCAGCATCAGGCGCGCGACGACGCTGCCCGCATAGCAGGCGGGATACTCGCGCAGGGTAAACAGCCAGCCATCCGCCGGGGCGGTGATTTGCTGGACGGGCTGGCCGCGCAGCACATCGACAATTTCGCCGATCAGCTGGCCGCGCTGCACCTGTACGCCGTGCGGCACGGCGGGCAGAAACATCCCCGGCACCTCGGCGCTGAGCAGCACGACCTCCCCGTCGCTGGATTCGGCCGGCACCCGGATCTCGGGTATTTCCCCCGACCAGATGCCGAGCCGCGCCATTAAGGCGAGCAGCCCGTCTGTCAGCTGGCCGCCATAGGAGGGCGTCAGCCGCAGGCCGATGCCCATTTCGACCACCAGCGTCGGCACGCCCGCCGCGTTCAGCGAATAGGCAAGCGTCGATTCCAACACGGTCGCGTTGGCGTGCACCCAGATAAAGTCAGTGTTCAGCAGCCGCGCGAAGGGGAGCAGGCGGTCGGCGTTGTTTTCGTTCAGGCGCACCTGGGGCACCTCCCGCAGGAAAATGTTGGAGGCATGCAGGTCAACCGCGCAGGACGCCCCGTGAAGGTCCTTCATCAGCTCGCTTGCGAGGTACTCCGCCGCAGGGCCGTTGGACGTGCCGGGGAAAATGCGGTTCATGTCGAGGTCGAACATCGGGATACCGCGTGAAATGGTATCAATCCCCAGCGGGTTCAGCGCGGGGTAGATGTCAACAATACCGGTCAGGTGCTCGGGCGCGGCCTGGATACGCTGTTGCAGGGCGTAACAGACATACTGCCCCTCCAGCTCGTCGCCGTGGGTGCCGGTCACGACGCACAGGCGCGGCAGCCCGGCGGTGTCGCCTGATGCGGGGGTCAGCCGGTGCTTGCGGATGGCGAGCCGCTCCTGTACCGGCAGTGCGGTGGAAACTACGGTTTGCAGCAAAATCAATCAGTCCTTTTTTGATTTCCGAATCGATAACAGAAAACATTTATACTCGTGTGCGTGAAAGTTTGCCGTTCGGTTCGCCTGCGCGGCGGGCGGTCC
>CAJUJQ010000057.1 GCA_910586575.1 uncultured Clostridia bacterium
AAGAAAAAGACTGCGCACCGCAGGCCGGACGGGCTGCGGGTCTCACGGGTGACAAAGGTGTTGTCCCCTTCAAACTGCTGTTTCAAAACAGCAACATTGCGGTCAAGGTCGGTGGTAAATTCGATGGACATAAAAACATCCCTCCCACGCTTATGGTGCGCAGGAGGGGGGTAAATTATGCCTGATAATAGATTTCTGTCACCAATTCGCCCAGGGTGGCAACCCGCGCGGTCTGGTAATGCCCGCCCGTGGAAACCGGTGCATCAAGCGTGGAGTAGGGGCTGACGTCAACGCAGACCACATCGGAGGACAGCGCCATTACTTTGCCGTCCACGGTCAGCCTGCCGCCCTCATAGGTGACCTGCTGGTCGATTTCCTCCGCGCCGCCAAGCTCAATAAAATACCCGTCCCCGTTCTGGTAGAAGGTCAGGCAGCGGACAAGCCCCTGATACGGCTCTTCTTCCTTATAATCAATAATTTGAACATCGGTATAAATCGTGTCGCCGATGCACACGTTGACAAGTTCGGGCCGGTGCACATAAATGCCGTCGCTGGACAGGTGCAGCGCCCGGTAAAGCAGCGCGGCCATTTCGGCGCGGGTAATTGGCTTTTCCGGGTTCAGCAGGCTGTCCCCGCTGCCGGAAATGATATTTGCCCAGGAGAGGGCGGAAACGGCTTCTGCGGCATAGTCCGACACTTTGGCCGTATCGGTGTAGCCCGCCAGGCTGCCCGTCCCGAACTGTAAGCCGGTCAAATCAAGGGTGCGCTTGAGAAAGACCATGGCATCCTGCCGGGTGATCTCCTGTTCCGGGAGGAACTGCCCGGAGCTGCCCGCCGCAATGCCCAGGGTTTCGGCCGCGCCGACGGCCTCGGCGTAGTACGCGTCGGCGGGGACATCGGAAAAGGTTGCGGTACGGGAGTAATCGCTCATATCATACGCGCGGTAGAGCATGACCATAAAATCGGCGCGCGTAATCGGCTTACCCGGCGCGAACAGGTGGTCGCCGACACCGGAAACCACGCCGCCCCCGGCGAGATAGTCAATCGCGCGGTAGGCCCACGCGAAGCCCTCCCCGGCATCGACAAAGTAGATCGAGTGGTTCGGGAGATAAGCGTAATAATTCGCAGAATTTGTCTGGACTGCTGCCGGTGAGAGGTCGGCTTGGGACGCCTGCGCCGCAGGCGTCCGGCCCAGTGACAAGATCATCATCGCGGCAGCTGTCAGGCAGGCTGCTAGTTTGAATTTTCTCATAACTGTCTCCTTTGCAAAAGTTCCTGTCCATTATAGCACATTACATAAGAAATGCAAGACCTTTTTGTGAAGAACGCACAAAGTACACAGAAATGGTAGAATTCGCCGGGAATCGACACCGGTCTTCCGCAAAAGCCTTCCGGGGCTTCCGGAAAACGGCAATTTGTCCAGAGGGCGCACGGCGCGGGGTTACTTGCTCCTGTCCCAGGTGTGGCGGCTGAAAAGGGTCAAAATGGGAAAGATTTCCAGACGGCCAAGCAGCATGTCGGCGGTCAGGATCAGCTTGGACGGGATGCTGTAGCCGCTGTAATTGGCCATGGGACCGGCTGCGTCAAAGCCGGGGCCGATGTTGTTGAAGCAGGCGGCGACCGCCGAGAAATTGGTCTCGAAGGAAAACCCGTCCAGTGAAACCAGGATGAAGCTCAGCCCGGCCAGCACCAGGTAAGCCGCCATATAGGCGTTGACATTCTGGATGACCTGTTCATCAATGCCTCGGTTGTTGATGCGCACCAGGCGCACCGCGCGCGGGTGCATCGTCTTGCGGATGTTGCGGCGCAGCTCCTTCATCAGCAGCAGGATACGCGCGCATTTGATGCCGCCGCCGGTCGAACCCGCGCTTGCGCCGACAAACATCAGGCCAAGCAGGATCGCCTTGGAGAAGGGGGGCCAGACGTTAAAATCTACGGTGGAAAAGCCGCTGGTCGTCATGATGGAGCTGACCTGGAACGCTGAATGGTGGATGGCCTCGCGCAGGCTGCCGAACAGCGGCACGGTATTCCACGAAATCAGTGCAATTGAGCCGAGCATCAGCCCGAAGTACAGGCGAAGCTCTTCATCGAGCAGCGCGATCTTGAACTCACGCAGCAGGAGCAGATAATAAATCGAAAAGTTGACGCCGAACAGCGCCATGAAAACGGTAACGACATTTTGCAGGTAAGGGGAATAGCCCGCCAGGCTGTCGCCCTTGATGCCAAAGCCGCCGGTGCCCGCCGTGCCGAAGGCGGTGCACACGCTGTCAAACAGCGGCATGCCGCCCAGCAGCAGGAACACGCAGCAGGAGACGGTGAGCGCAATATAAATCAGGTAAAGCGCCTTGGCGGTCTCACCCAGGCGGGGGGTCAGCTTGCCGACCGAAGGCCCGGGGCTTTCGGCGCGAAGCAGGTGCATGGAATAGCCTGCGCCCGGCCCCTGTGGTATGACCGCCAGCAAAAAGACCAGCATGCCCATGCCGCCCAGCCAGTGGGTGAAGGAGCGCCAGTACAGCAGCCCCCGGCTGATGGCTTCCACGTCGGGCAGGATCGACGCGCCTGTCGTCGTAAAGCCCGAAACCACTTCAAACAGCGCGTCCACAAACGAGGGGATTTCCCCGGAAATGACGAACGGGAGGCAGCCGAAAACCGACATGACAATCCACGAAAGGCCAACGGTGACAAAGCCTTCCTGCGCGTAAAAGCTGCGCTTGCGGGTGCGCGCCGTGTAGAGCAGCACCGCCGAAACCGCCGCCATCGCCGTGATGGTCAGCAGCAGCGACTGTACCGCCGCGATTTCACCGTCATACAGCGAGATCAGCACGGCGGGTACCATGAATACCGCTTCCAGTACCAGGATAAGCCCCATTAGGTGGCAGATAACTTTGATATTCATACCGTACCCCGCTTATACAAAAATCTCATCGAGCTGCTGGATTGGCCGTTCACTGCTGGTGACAACCAAAATGATATCATCCGGGTAAAAGCAGCTGTCGCCGTTCGGGATGATGGTTTTGCCCCTGTGGGTGATGCAGGAAACCAGTACCCCTTTGCGCAGGGGAATGTTTTTAAGCGGCGTCCCGATATAGCGCGTCGATTTGCCGATGGCGAATTCCAGCGCTTCCAGCCGTTCGCCGATCATGCGGTGCAGCGAAAGCATGCTGCCGCCCTCCGGCGTGTTGCCCATTGCGCGGACGTAATGGACGATATTGGCCGAGCACAGGTCGCGCGGGCTGATAACCGAGCCAAGCCCGGAGCCGTCGAACATATTGGTATATTCGAGACGGTTGACCTTGGTCACGACCTTGGGTACGCCGACATGGTTGGCGTACAGCGAAATGACGATATTTTCCTCGTCCATATTGGTCAGCGTGACCACAGCGTTTGATTCCTCAATACCTTCCTGCGCAAGCAGCTGGAACTGGGAGCCGTCGCCCTCAATAATGGACGCTTTGGGAAGCTGCTCGGCAAGCTCCAGGCAGCGCTGGTGGTCCTGCTCGATGATTTTCACGCCGATACCGGCCTTAATCAGCCGCTTTGCCAGATGGAAGGCCGTCCGGCTGCCACCGATAATCAGCACTTGCCGCACGCGCTGGGGTGTGATTTCCAGCGTTTTCAGCAGCATGGCAAGGTTAAGCACCTGCGCGGTGACATGGATGTGGTCACCCGCCTGAAGCACAAAGCTGCCGTTCGGGATGGTGATTTCTCCCTTGCGTTCGACCGCGCAGACCAGGATGCCGCCCGCGACCTGGTACAGCTGGTGCAGCGGGATATCGGCCAGGCGGCTGCCTGCCTTGACCTCAAGCTCGACAATTTCAATGCGCCCCTTGGCGAAGCTTTCGCGTTTCAGGAAGTTGGGGTATTGCAGCAGATGGAAAATTTCGTTTGCCGCCTGCAATTCGGGGTTGATGGTCATGGACAGCCCGAATTCGCGGCGCAGCCGGATCAGCTGCTCGGCATAAGCCGGGTTGCGGACACGGGCAATCGTGTGCACGTCGGCGAAATATTTGGCGGTCACGCAGCAAAGCATGTTGATTTCGTCCGAGCTGGTCGCGGCAATCACCAGGTCGGCTTCCTCGACGCCCGCTTCCCGCAGGGTTTCCAACGACGCGCCGTTTCCGTTGACAATCATTACGTCGTATTTTTCCAGCGTTTCATTGACGCGGGGATTGGAATCAATGACTGTAATGTCGTGATCCTCGCGCGAGAGCTGGCGGGTGAGGGCAAGGCCCACTTTGCCGTCACCGACAATGATAATTTTCATCTTTACTCCTCTTTTTTTCTCCAGTTTGCCTGGGGATGAACCTGCCGTTTGCGGGCGGATTTCGTCCCGATAGCCCTTTCTCTATTAAGATAGCACAAATCGGGTCGTCCGCCAAGGGGTAAAAACGTAAAAGCCAACAAAATTACATGGGAGGGCAATTTTTTGATATGCAGGAATCGGGGGAAAAAGGCGGAATATGCAGAAATTGTGAATAGTTATTCAACAACCGTCAAAAATAAATCCGGGAAACTGGTTGATTTGGTCGATTTTTATCTTGCAAATTGCAAAAAACGATGTATAATATACTTTGTGCTTGTATAATAAATACAAAGTACAGAAGGAGAATGAATTTTATGAAGAAGATTGCGTTTTTACTTGCAGCGCTCATGCTGCTGACCGCGGGCCTTGCGGGCTGCGGCGGCAACAGTGACGTGGGCGCGGACACCCCGGATAACAGCCAGTCGGACGTGCAGGATCCTGCGGATTCCGGTGAGGCGGGGCCTGAGGATGCGGCGGCGCCGGCGGGTGACGCGGTTGCGCGCATCAAGGACGCCGGCAAAATCGTCATGCTGACCAATGCGCAGTTCCCGCCGTTTGAGTACACCGACGACGCGGGCGCACCGGTGGGCGTTGATCCCGACCTCGCGCAGGCGATTGCCGATGAGCTGGGCGTTGAGCTTGAAATCATCGACATGGATTTTGACGGCCTGGTTGACGCGCTGAAAGCGGGCAAGGGCGACTTTATCGCGGCCGGCTTTACGGTCTCCGAGGAGCGCCTGAAGGAAGTCGATTTCTCGACCGAATATGTTACCTCCGCGCAGATGGTTGTAATCCCGAAGGGCTCTGACCTGGCTGCCGACGATGCGGCGCTGTCCGGCAAGACCATTTCGGTGCAGGAAGGCACGACCGGCGACTTTTATGCTTCCGGTGACCAGGATATGACGGCTTCCCAAATTGCCGACGCAAACGTCCTGCGTTTCAAGTCCGGTATCGAGGCGGGCATGGCGGTTGCTTCCGGCAAGGCGGACGCGATGATTATCGACGAGCTGCCCGCAACCAAGATTGTAGAGTCGCAGAGCGACGCGCTGGAGCTGCTTCCCACCAAGCTGACCGATGAGCAGTATGCGTTTGCGGTCAACAAGGGCTGTGAGGACCTGCTTGAGGTCATCAACAAGGTACTTACCGAAAAGATTGATGACGGCACGGTAGATTCCCTGGTCAACCAGCACATGGGTGTATAAGAAAATATTGGTATCCTGACAGCAGGGGGCCGAACCCCCTGCTGTTTTGTAAATCCGAAAGGGCAGCAGAAAACCACAAAAAAGGGAGGTTCATCCATGCAATGGCTGAATAAGGTCACGGCGTCGCTGTATGCCGCCCTGATCGAAGGGGAGCGGTGGAAGCTTTACCTGCGCGGGCTGGGCAAGACACTGGAAATCTCGGCGGGCGCGGTTGTGCTCGGCATCCTGATAGGCGTTATCGTGGCGATTATCAAGGTGTCGGCGGTGCAGAAGAAAATGGGCGGCCACTGCGGCGTGCTGCTGCGCGCGGGGGAATGGCTGTGTGACGTGTATCTGACGGTCATCCGCGGCACGCCGGTTATGTTGCAGCTGATGATTATTTACTTTTCGGTGTTCGCTTCTATGAGCGACGGCACGCTTGCGGCGATTGTAGGCTTCGGCATCAACTCAGGCGCTTATGTGGCCGAGATTGTCCGTTCGGGCATCCAGTCCATCAACCGGGGGCAGACCGAAGCGGGGCGCTCCCTGGGGCTTTCGGCCGGTATGACCATGCGGTTTATTATCCTGCCGCAGGCATTCCGCAATATCCTTCCGGCGCTGTTTAACGAGTTTATTACGCTGCTCAAGGAAACCTCGGTTGCCAGCGTAATCGCCGTGCCCGACATGGTTAAAAATGCAACAAACATCAAGACGAAAATCTATAATATTGCGCCGCTGTATGTCACCGCGCTGATTTATCTGGTGCTGGTGGTCGGGCTGACGGTGGTACAGCGGAAAATCGAAGGGAGGCTGCGCGAAAGTGATCGACGTTAAGAACCTGTGCAAGTCCTTCGGCAGCCATGAGGTGCTGAAAGGCATCAACGAGCATATTTCCAAGGGCGAAAAGGTCGTTATTGTGGGCGCGTCCGGTTCGGGCAAATCAACCTTCCTGCGCTGCCTGAATCTGCTGGAGCAGCCGACCGGCGGCACGATTACTTTTGACGGGATCGATATCACCGACCCGAAAAACGATATCAACAAGCTGCGCACCCGCATGGGAATGGTGTTTCAGCAGTTTAATTTGTTCCCGCACCTGTCGGTAAAGGAAAACATTAAGCTTGCGCCGGTCAAGCTCAAGCTCATGACTGAGTCGGAAGCCGACAAGCGGGCGCTGGAGCTGCTGGCGCGCGTCGGCCTGCCCGACAAGGCGGATTCGTACCCCGGGCAGCTCTCCGGCGGGCAGCAGCAGCGCATTGCCATTGCGCGGGCGCTCGCGATGAACCCGGAGGTTATGCTGTTTGACGAGCCGACCTCGGCGCTGGACCCGGAAATGGTCGGCGAGGTGCTGGAAATCATGAAGGAGCTTGCCGAGGATGGCATGACCATGGTCGTCGTCACCCATGAGATGGGCTTTGCGCGGTCGGTGGCGACCCGTGTGCTGTTCATGGATGAGGGTGTGATTGCCGAGCAGAACGAGCCGGGCGAGTTTTTCTCCAATCCCCAGCACCCGCGCCTGCGCGAGTTCTTGTCGAAAGTGCTTTAAGCGGGAAGGGGGAAGCTGCAAATGTCCTTGCCGAATGACCCGGCTATCCTGCTGAGCGTGGTCAATACCCGCCTGCGCGACCGCTATGACGACCTTGACACGCTGTGCGAAGAAGCCGATATCGCGCGGGAGGAGCTGTGCAGCCGCCTGGAACGGCTCGGCTACCGCTACGATACGCGAACCAATCAGTTCCGCTGATTGGCTGGAATGATATAAATGTCCCCTGACGGTTTTTGATGGATTCTTTTCATCAGGATGGTCAGGGGATTTTTGCATAGAAAAGCAGCGGGAACGGCGTTGTCTGCCGCTCCCGCTGCTATGTCTGGCTGTTATTTTATGGGATGCTTTTACGGATAAATAACTCGTGAAGCTGAGTTTGGCGTTATGCTGCTCATGCCTAAGTTGAACGCGAGCAGCAGTTCACGGTTGGCAAGCAGAGTGCCGTCAGGAGCAAGTTCCGTCTCAATCTCGAGCGTCTTAAAGTAAGAATGGCTGACGGTTGTCTTGCCAAGGGGGAGTGTGAGGTTTTTGCCGCGATAGGTGATGGAAACGGTTTTCTTGGCAGCGTCCCAAGCATACTGTGCCCCCAGCTTCTCACAAAGCTCCTTCACCGGATACCAGTCATGCGGCCGCTCATAGGTTTCGCCAAGGACGTTGGTTTCCGTGGTGAACTTCTGGCGGGATGTGATCTGGAATGGCCTCAGATGCGGGTCGATTTCCACCTGATAGGGCTTTCCGCCGTCGAGCGGATAAGCGGTCGTGTCAATGACAAAGGCTTTAATGGTTTTCAGGTCGGTCAATTCGCGGAACTTGCCATAATCGGTGTAATCGTCGTTTGTTCCTCCGCCACCGCCGCCGTGGACTGTAAAGGTATCGTTATAGGTGCGGATGCTGCCGTCTGCCATTTGCAGGAAAAGGGCTTCGTCCGGATTGCAATACCGGTTGTGGACAGTGAAATCAACCCTTACTGCAAACTGTGACAGGATGACCCGATTGATGGTAATTTGCTTTCCGCCGTTTATCAATTTGCTGACGGTTACATCTTGTTTGGGCGCGATGGTAAAGCTGCCGCTGACCTGGTTGTCCGTCGGTATAGTCAGCGTCTCTGTAACGGTTACGCCCGGATAGTTATCCTTCAGGAAGTATGGCTCAATTTGCACAATAAGCGGTTTCCGTTCGGGGTTTGGACAATTGAAATCGCCCACCATGCAAATGGTATCTGCGGTGCACAGTTCAGTGACGAAATCATTAAAAATAATCATTTCGCGCTCTTTTTCGAGTGAGCCGTCTACGTATACGTCAAGGATCTCTCGGCAGGCTCTTTCATCTTTGACGAGTTGTATCGCCTTTTCAGTCAGGCCTTTAATGGAAACGGTCATAAAAATGCTGCTTTCATCACTGACAGATTCTAAAACAGTTACCTCAAATTCGCCGAGCTTTCCACTGATAGGTTTCGTCTGAATGTTGGATTGGATGATCCCAAGGTTGCCGGGGATGAGGATACCTAAATGATAGCTGGTAGCCGCCGCAGCAGTCGCAAAGAGTAAGATTGCGACCACAACACTTAAAACAAGCCTTTTTTTCATACGTCGTCTCGTCCTTTCTTGTTCTTCGGGCGCGTCGCCAAGCTTCTGGGCGACCCTTTGCCGGACGGAGTCCACCGAAATGCCGGTTTCCCGGTAGGCCGCGCGCCTGCTGATCCGGTTAAAGCAGTTCTTCAAGGGAACCCCCCCTTTCGGTCAAGTCGTCCCGGAGCTTTTTCCTCCCGCGTGCCAGCCGCGATCTGACCGCCGTTTCTGACATGGAGAGTGCGTCCGCTATGTAGCTGGTAGTTTGCTGTCCGTAATAGTAGCGCAGGAAAATTTCGCGGTCGGGTGAGCCGAGCCGGTTAATGACGTCCCAAAGCAGGGCGGCGCGCTCCTGTTCTATCACCTGCGCGTCGGGAGGTGGAAGGGTGTCGGGCAATATGTTGCCGAAGCCGTCAAGCTCTTCGTGCTGGGGGGGCGCCTGGCGCAGGCGGTTGATTGCCTGGGTACGCGCCACCGCCGCAAGCCAACCCTTCAGGGTATCGCCGGTAAGCTTGTTCAAATTTTTCCACAGGGTAATGAAAACGTCGGCGACCGTTTCCTCGATTTCTTCACGCGGGAGCGTGGGTGACAGAATCCGGTGCACAATCACGCTGATATAAGGCGTGTAAATCTCGATAACCCGGTCAAGCGCGCCGCGTTCACCGGCCTGCATCTGGGCAATCAGACGCTTGTCACGCACCCTGTCCACCTCCTCTTGTTAGTTGTTTGCCGTGTTACAGCGGGATGCTGCAACACGGGTTGGATTGTCTATTACGCCGGGTGTATTTACGGGAAAATGATTTTGACAGAGTTATCAGTGGTGTCACGATCCCTTATTCGGAGCGCAAAGATTAAATCGCGGCTGGCATACAGTGTGCCGTTGATAAATTCCGTTTGAATTTTATTCGGGGTTACATCACCAGGCGTTTTGACGGTAATGGTCTGCCCGAGCGGGAGCGTCAGAGTTTCACCGCAGCGTGTAATCGATGCGCATTGCTTAGCTTCGTCCCATTGATAACCGGCACCCAGCTTGTCACACAGTTCTTTCACCGGGTACCAGTCGGTCGGACGCTGATAGGTGTTACCCAATTTGTTTGTTGCCGTTACCATTTTTTCAACACATGATAAGGTAAAGGGTTTCAGATGCTCGTCAATTTTCACCTGATAGGGTGTTCCTCCATCCAGCGGGTAAGCGGTGGTACCGATGATAAAGGACTTAAAATTTTCCAGTCCCTTTACTTCGCGCATCGTGGCGGAAAAACCATAGTTTTTCTCAGGTTCAGATTCCTGGTCAAAGCAGTCGTAGATTTCATCCTGCGCCAGCAGTTGGTTGAAGCTGCGGATTGTCCCGTCCGCCATTTCGATAAAAAAGCTGTGCTGCGGTAACGTGACATCATTGCTGGTAAGATCGACATTCAGCCCCAGCGGCGTGAAGGACAGCTTCCGGACGGTGATTTCCTGTTCCAGTTCCTTTATGGTTCCAATCTTGCGTTGGCGGCTATAAGAGATTGTTTTCTGGTTCGGTTCGATGGTGAAGCTTTTAATATTGCTGCTAATCGGGATGGTAAGCTTTTCGGGGTAAAATACAAACCCGGTTCTGCTATCGAGTGCATCGAGATTTACCATCCGAAGGACCACTGCCTTCTGCTGCGGATTCGGAATGTGAAGATTGAGCCAGAAGTCCATGAAATCCTCGGTATCCTCCGGACTTTTGTAGGATCCACAGTGAATTTCGCCGGATAGACCGAAATCAATCTCTGTATCAGAGCCTTCCTGATAAAACTTAAAATCAGGAAAGGCGCGCGCTTCCCAATTGTCGTAGTCTGCCAAATAAGCGGCGGCTTCTGCTGTCCCCGCGCGGAGCGTCATAGACAGATAGGTGGTGTTTGCGTCGCTGATGGACTCATTGATGGTAACTTCCCATTTTCCATTGTCGAACTTGCCGACAATCGGTTCGGCTTTGACTTCCTTTTCAAAACCGGGTGTGCCGTTCTGGAAAAAGAAGCTCAGGTATTTATCTCCTGCCGCTGCGGCAGTTGCAAAGAGTAAAATTGCGACCACGACACTTAAAACAAGCCTTTTTTTCATACGTCGTCTCGTCCTTTCTTGTTCTTCGGGCGCGTCGCCAAGCTTCTGGGCGACCCTTTGCCGGACGGAGTCCACCGAAATGCCGGTTTCCCGGTAGGCCGCGCGCCTGCTGATCCGGTTAAAGCAGTTCTTCAAGGGAACCCCCCCTTTCGGTCAAGTCGTCCCGGAGCTTTTTCCTCCCGCGTGCCAGCCGCGATCTGACCGCCGTTTCTGACATGGAGAGTGCGTCCGCTATGTAGCTGGTAGTTTGCTGTCCGTAATAGTAGCGCAGGAAAATTTCGCGGTCGGGTGAGCCGAGCCGGTTAATGACGTCCCAAAGCAGGGCGGCGCGCTCCTGTTCTATCACCTGCGCGTCGGGAGGTGGAAGGGTGTCGGGCAATATGTTGCCGAAGCCGTCAAGCTCTTCGTGCTGGGGGGGCGCCTGGCGCAGGCGGTTGATTGCCTGGGTACGCGCCACCGCCGCAAGCCAACCCTTCAGGGTATCGCCGGTGAGCTTGTCCAAATTTTTCCATAGGGTAATGAAAACGTCAGCGACCGTTTCCTCGATTTCCTCATGCGGGAGCGTGGGCGACAGAATCCGGTGCACAATAACGCTGATATATGGCGTGTAAATCTCAATTACCCGGTCAAGCGCGCCCCGTTCACCGGCCTGCATCTGGGCAATCAGACGCTTGTCACGCACCCTGTCCACCCCCTTTCCTTTTTCTGTTGTAAGCTGCTTACACTATTATATACACGGGGAGCCAGGAAATTGTTGCATGTTTTTACAAAAAATTTTTCACGGGGCGGCGCGCTCACCGTGCGATATTGCGAAAATATGCACATTTGTTTTTATAAAATGCATTAAAAATGAAAAAGCGCCGGAAAAGAGAAATCTTCCAGCGCTTAAAAATTTTTTGATTAGAGGGTAAACGCAATCTGATCCTCCGAAATACGGATGCCCGAAAACTGCACGCCGCGCTCGGACAGCGCCTGGTTAGCGGCGTCGGACAGTTGGTCGGACAGCAGACTGGACAGCCCGGAGGGCAGACCGTAGCCGCCTGCCTCCACCGATTCGACCGTGAGCAGCAGCCGCCCGGTTCCCCGGTCACAGCCCACGCTGAGTACCGCGCGCAGGGCGGTGTGCTCCGGCATCAGCAGCATCAGCGTGCGCGGCACGCCGGTCAGGCTGGCTTGCAGCTTTTCCTTTTCCAGGCTGCCCGAAGCCTCGACCGTGCCATCGGCGTGCGGGCTGAGCCGGATATCGCCGATGGGCGTGCCCTCGGGCAGCGCCGCCCGCAGGATGGTGGTCAGCTCCGCGCCGGACAGGGAAACCTCGTTTTCGGCGATGGTTTCGCCCGCAATCGCGTTTTCCACCGCCGCGTGCGGGCGGTGCAGCCCGACCGGCTCATAAAATGCCATCTTCCCGATTAAAGCCACGCTGGCTATGGTGCATATCCCCAGAATTACGGTATATCCGAAGCTCCGTTCCTGTTCCATCCTGCATTCCTCCATTGATACGGATTGTTGTGCGTTCCCGTATGATATCCATGGAGATAGTTTATGCGCGGGCGGGGGCATTCATGCCGTTGTCACAGAATTTTACGGGCTGCATAGTCTGTGTTAGAAGCCTCTGCGGGCACCCGCCTTTGGGCCAGGCGCCATATGGGCTTTCCATAGGCTGTGCCGCAGGTGGACGGATGGTTTTTTTGCGGCACTGCCCAGAATTCTGATGGAGGTAAATCTTATGTCTGAAAGAGTCATGCCCGGTCCGGTCGGCGCAAATGCCAGTGTCCGGGAAGCGGTGTGCATTCACACCAAAAAAGTATATGATTCCTGTAAAAGCAAGGAATGTTTGCGCGATCTTCGGGTGTACTTGACCCGCCAGTCGCAGCAGTACATCGACGCGCACCCTGACGCGTCTGTCAAGCCCCGTGAGGCGGAGCTTCTGTTTGTACAGATTGATGTGGAAAAGGTTGCGTTCAACCGTGGGTTCTACTCGGTGGATGTGCGTTTCTTCTACCGCATTGAATGTGATGCTTACGGCACCCTTGGCCGTGCCGAGATGCTGCGCGGCTTCGCTGTTGCCGATAAGCGCGTAATCCTGTTTGGCAGTGAGGGCGGCGCGCGGATTTTCTCCTCGCGTTACGTTTCCAACGATCCCGATATCCAGCTCGCCGAGCGCGCGAACCGCCCGGAAGCTGTCGTCGAGGTGCTTGACCCGATCATCCTGGACGCCAAGATCGTCGAGCCGACCTACCGCTGCGGCTGCTGCTGCTCGATTACTGAGGTACCGCGCTGCATTACCCGCTGCTTTGGTGAGGATATTGACCTTTGTCCGGGCGAGAACAATTTGTCTAACCGCTTGTTTGTCACCCTTGGGCAGTTCTCTATTATCCGTTTGGAGCGCGACATTCAGCTGTTGATGCCCGCTTACGATGTCTGCCTGCCCGAAAAGGATTGCAGCAGCGCTGGCACCGATACTGAGGATCCCTGCGATGCGTTCGACCGGTTCGCGTTCCCGTTTGACGAGTTCTTCCCGATTGGCGGCGACCGCCGCCCGCCGAATCCCGGCTGTCTGCCGAATCCTGGCTGCGGCCCGAACCCCGGCTGCGGCCCGAACCCTGGCTGCGGCCCGAACCCCGGCTGTGGCCCGAATCCCGGCTGTGGCCCGAACCCCGGACAGAACCCGAACCACTGCTGCTGCGACAACAACGGCGTTGGCGGGAACAACCACAATAATTGCTGCAAGCACTGCTGCTAATGATCCGATAAGGCTGCCGTATCTTTATAAGCGGCAGCCTTTGCCGCTGTGCGCCAAAATCATGCCAGACAATGGGAGATTGTTACATTTCCCTTTTGGGAGCCGGGAACAGAATACGATTGCAGCGGAGGGGCTTGCCCCTCCCGCGCAAAACGGTGACTGCCGCGTAAAACGGAGCGCCTCTCCCACAAATTTTGTCCTCTCTGCATTTTTCTGAAAGCAAGGCTTGTAATCGTTCAGCCGGATATGGTATAATAAAGCCCGTGAGGAAGCCAGACGGTCGCGTACCGGTTCTTGCCGGTATGAGGAAAGTCCGCGCTGCACAGGGCAAGGATAACAGATAACGTCTGCCGGGGGCGACCCCAGGAATAGTGCAACAGAGAGATACCGCCGTGCGCGCAAACGCGCGGTAAGGGTGGAAAGGCGAGGTAAGAGCTCACCACGCCCCGTGGCAACACGGGGGGTCTGTAAACTCTATCCGCAGCAACATCGACAGGGGCTATGGCCTGCCCGGCCGCTCCAACGGATGGCTAGAGGCGCGCGGTGACGCGCGTCCCAGATAGATGACCGTCAAATACAGAACGCGGCTTACAGGCTTGCTCACACTGGGGCTTCCCTTGCGGGAGGCTCCTTTTTTGTGCCGTTTTGCAGGATGCAACCGCTGGTTGCGGGATTTTCAAGGCAGGATGGCAGACATTTGGAGGATGCAGAGGTATACTAGGCCTGTGAGGTGTACTGGTGCTGAAAGGAGGAGGTTCCTTATGAGCCTTGGGAATCAGATTTATACACTGCGCAGCGGGTTGGGACTGTCGCAGGGGGCGCTGGCGGAAAAGCTTGGGGTTTCCCGTCAGGCGGTCTCGAAGTGGGAAAATGACAGCGCGGCGCCCGAGCTGCCGAAGCTACTGCTTCTTGCGGAGGTGCTGGGGGTATCCGTTGACCGGCTGGTAGCGGGTGAGGACTTGCCAGACGTACAGGCGGCACCGCTGCCCGCAGCCGGTTTGACCGTGCCGCTCCGCCCAAACCAGTCCGCGGGGCTGCTGCTGATTGCCGCCAGCCTTGTGGGATTGTTCCTCTGCCGGCTGAACCTTGTGCAATGGCTGGGAATGTGGGGGATTCTGCTGGGCGGGGGGCTTTGCCTGTTTATAAAACGCCATACGACGGTGTGGTGCGGCTGGGCGCTGTATCTGACGCTCGATATGGCAATTATCAGCGTGGATTGGACAAGCTGGTGGACGATATTTGCGCCGTGGCACGGGGGATACGGCTGGCAGCGCTGTGATATGAACCTCTGGGTACAGTTTTGGGCAGCGCCTGCCGCCGTCCTGGCAACCGCCTGGTATTTCCATCGGAAGCCGCTGCCAATAACGGAACGCCTGCGGCGGCGGCTTGCCGCTGCGGCGTGGGTGGCTACAGCGGCATTGCTGTTCCTGGTATGGCGCGGACCGTCCGCCATGCTGCACATGTTTGGACAGCCATGGGTGTGTATGCTGGCGGCGGCGCTGTCGCTGACCGTGGCACGGACGGGGCAAGCGGAAACACTTGGCACGCGCATCAGCGCCCTGCGGGCGGCGCGCCGTCTTTCGCAGGACGGCCTTGCCGGGAAGCTGTCGGTTTCCCGGCAGGCGGTTTCCAAGTGGGAAACCGGAAACGCTGTGCCTGAGCTGGAAAATCTGCTGGCGCTCTCCCGGCTGTTCGGTCTCCCGCTGGAAGGGCTGCTGCGGGGCGGGACTGCCGTGCTGCCCAAAACCACCTTTTTTTCGGTGGGGCAGCTGGCGGGCATTGGCCTGTTGGCCTGCGGGGGGCTGGAACTGTTCCAATGGGCGCGTTTCTTTGGGGATGCGCGTGAAATTGGGCTTTTATGCCCGCTGCTGCTGTTTCTTGGCGGGGCACTGTGCTTGTTTTTTCCGAAACATACCGGCCTTTGGTGCGTTTGGTCGGGGGTACTGCTGCTTGACGCGTCCCTTCGGAATGAGGCGCTGAATGGTGAGGCGCGGCTGTTGTTTCTACATCAGCGGATTGATTCTCAAGCTGCCTCGGCAGAACTGTTATTTGAGATGATTTTGCTGTTGCTGGCGTTGTATGCCTTCCGCCAGCTGTCCCTGACCGGGCGGAAGCGGCTTCTTCCAGTGGGTTGTTGGCTGCTGTGGGCGCTGCTGGAAGGGTATATCTGGTGCTGGGCCTATCCGGCAACCGCACCCAATCGAATCAATTGCTTTGTAAATCCTGATGTGAATTTCCGTATTTTTGTGGATATTTTGAGCCTGATTTCTTTGGCTGCCGCGTTGGTGCTGACAGCGGCGGCGATCCGGGCGCGGTGGGCAGGCGGTGCGATCCGACGCGGAAATTTTTCATCAAGTGCGGATTCCCCTTGAATTTATGCGCCGGAGCGTGTATGATAAGATGGATAATAAAAACAGGGGGCTGTTCCGATTATGACAGCATTTGAGACATATCTGGACGGGCTGCGCGGGAAGCGCGTGGCCGTCATCGGCGCGGGGGTCAGCAATATGCCGCTGATTGAGCGCCTGCGGGCGGCGGGATTATCGGTCACCGTCCATGACAAAAAGACCGCTTCCGCGCTGGAATCGCAGTACGACGCCCTGACGGGGCTGGGCGCGGAGCTGGTACTGGGGGAGCATTACCTGGATGATTTGCCGGAGGATGTGATTTTTCGCACGCCGGGGGTACATCCGAAGCATCCCGCGCTGTGCGCCGCCCGCGAGCGGGGCAGCCTGGTTACCAGCGAGATGGAGCTGTTCTTTGAGCTGTGCCCGTGCCCGATTATTGGCATCACCGGTTCGGACGGCAAAACGACGACAACCACGCTGGTTTATGAAATCTTAAACCGGGCGGGGCACACCGTCCATTTGGGCGGCAATATCGGCAGGCCGCTGCTGCCCGAGGTCGAGCAGATCACGCCGGAGCATCTGGCGGTTGTCGAGCTTTCCTCCTTCCAGCTGATGGATATGCGGCGCAGCCCGGCAGTGGCGGCAATCACCAACCTGACGCCGAACCATCTGGATTATCACGACACGTTTGAGGAATATGTCGGGGCAAAAACGTCGATTTTCCGCTTCCAGCCGGAGGGGGGCAGGCTGGTGCTCAACTGGGACGACTCGGTGACGCACGGCCTGGTGTTCCCGCACCCGGAAAGCGTGTGCTGGACGAGCAAAACCACCGCGCCGCAAAATGGCGTTTATCTGCGGGCGGACGGGATGCTCTGCATCGCGGAGGGCGGCAAGGCGCGCGAGCTGCTGCCGCAGGAGGAAATCCGCATCCCCGGCGCGCACAACGTCTATAATCTGATGATGGCGGCGGCGCTGGTGCAGGGGTACGCGTCGGATGACGATATCCGCGCGGTCGCGCGGGAGTTCGGCGGCGTAGAGCACCGGATTGAATTTGTCCGCGAAAAGGACGGCGTGCGCTATTATAATGATTCCATCGCGTCCAGCCCGACCCGTACCACTGCGGGGCTGGAATCCTTCCAAGAAAAGCTGATTTTGATTGCGGGCGGCTATGACAAGCATCTGGATTATACCGCTCTGGCGGGGCCGGTCTGCGCGCACGTCAAAACGCTGGTGCTGACCGGCGCGACCGCGCCGAAAATCCGTGCGGCGGTCGAACGGGCGGCGGGGGAAAAACCTGCTATGATTGACGCGGCAGATTTCGCGGACGCGGTGCGGCAGGCGGCGCGGGCGGCACAGCCGGGAGATGTGGTCATCCTCAGCCCCGCGAGCGCTTCCTTTGACTGCTTCAAGAATTTTATGGAACGCGGCGACCGGTTCAAGGAACTGGTGTGGGCGCTTTGAACTGAAAGAAGTGGTTTTCCATCTGTGGCGCAGGAAAAAGGCTATCCTTTCAAAGGACGGCCTTTTTGTGTTTCTTCATGCCTTGGATAATTGGAAGTACGCCCAGTGGCGGAAAAAGACCCACCAATGGGCGTGTGGACAATTTTCAAACAAGGCCTAATAAAAATGGATTAAAAGAAGGTATATTCTAATTGGGAGGTGGCTTTTATGAACGGTTGTCATTTAACGGAATCAAATGTAGCAGGGTATCTTCAATCGCTCCGGATGATGGAGCGCACCGGTGCGACCATTCAGAAATATGTTCATGGGGTACGCAGCTTTATGGAATGGCTGGATGGAAGGCCGGTCACAAAAGAGCTTACCGCGCAATGGAAACATGATTTGATGGAAAAAGGGCTGTCCCCGTCTACAATCAATGGCAGGATTGCGGCGGTAAACGGGCTGTTTCATTTTTTGGGCTGGACGGAATACCGGGTACGCGCCTTGAAAATCCAACGTCAGGCATTTCGGGACAATACGAAGGAACTGACGGCGGAGGAATATTTCCGTCTGGTGCAGACGGCGCGGTTACAGAGCCGGGAACGTCTGGCACTGGTGATGGAAACCATCTGCTCGACCGGTATCCGTGTTTCGGAGGTGCGGTATATTACCGTAGAAGCGGCGCGGCGGGCGCGTGCGACCGTCTCCCTGAAAGGGAAAATCCGAACGATTCTGCTGCCGGAAAAGCTGTGCGGCAAGCTGCTGCAATATGCCAGGAGACGGGGGATTATTTCCGGGGAAATTTTTCTGACAGAAGGAGGCAAAAGCCTTTCCCGATTTGAGATTTGGCGCGAAATGAAAGCGGTCTGTGAGAAAGCGGGCGTACAGGGTTCAAAGGTGTTTCCGCATAACCTGCGGCACCTGTTTGCAATGACCTATTATCGGGCCAATAAAAACATCGTGCGGCTGGCAGACCTGCTCGGCCACAGCTCCATCAACACCACCAGAATTTACCTGATTTCGACCGGCGAAGAACATGCGCGGGAACTCGCGCGGATGAGGTTGATCTGCTGAAAACAGAATTTATATTCTGT
>CAJUJQ010000058.1 GCA_910586575.1 uncultured Clostridia bacterium
GCTCGATCATGATATTGTCCGCCCAACGGGACTTGCCGTCCATGCTCTGGCGGATCTGTTGTTTTCATAAGCGATCGTTCCTAATTCCTTCTCGCCTCCCAGTACCTCCAGGACTAATTTCGTCTTGAATTGCGGGCTGTACTGCGTCCGTGCCATGGTTCTTTTGCTCCTTCCTTTGCTTTTATTTCATTCTACCATGTTCACGTTCTTTTTCATAGGCGTGGTCCGAATCCCAGGGACCATTATGATATTTCCACATTCACAGTTTAACCGGGGATTGTTCATAGAATGTTAACTCATTCAAATACCGTGAAAATTTAAACTGTACCCCTTGTCAAGGAAACCGTTCATACGACAGGACCCAAACCCACAAATCTGCCGCACTCTGAGGGGAACACATGAAACCGATCATGTCAAGGCACCGGCTGACGCCTCGCCTGCGGCGGCCTTTGTCCAAAGAAGCTTTCCTGCGGGGCATTATCCCAGCAGTTGTCCCTGCGTGATCTTGTATGTGTGCGGGTTCTTCCGCAGCTCTGCCATCTCATCCTCTGTGAATTTCTTCCTTTCCATGATTCGTCACCCTTTTTCCTGATGATACCATGGATGCCTCACTTTGTACAAGCTGCATGTCCAAAGTGTTGGCTGCGGATCATGCCCTGTCTGATTCTCGGGGTTGAACTTTTATGTGGTGTCCACCCTATAGGGTATCGTATAATTCTACATACAAATCGGAAATTTTATTTGCAAAGCAGGATAAATATGGTACAATAAAACCATAAGTGAGTAAAGTGAAAGAAGGTTCGTAAAGATGAAATATGATTTTACATCCATCATGGACCGGCGCGGAATGGACGCGATGGCAATTGATGATTTAGGTACCATGCGATGGTTTGCGCCGTCCGCCCCGAAGGAGGGCTTTGACGCAATCCCCATGTGGGTTGCGGATATGAATTTTGCCACGGTTCCCACCATCCCAGAGGCGATTATTGCCCGGACGAAGCACCCCGCCTACGGTTATTTCCATCCCAGCGACGCCTATTTCCGCTCGATTATCCAGTGGCATGAAAACCGGAACGGCGTTACAGGCCTGCTTCCGGAGCACATTGGCTATGAAAACGGGGTGCTCGGCGGCATTGTCAGCGCGCTGAACGTGTTGTGCTCCAAAGGGGACCATGTGCTGCTGCATTCCCCGACATATATCGGGTTTACCAGCAGCCTGGAAAATAACGGCTATCACATTGTGCATTCCCCGCTGAAACTGGACGAAAAAGGCGTGTGGCGGATGGATTTTGCAGACATGGAGCGCAAAATTGCAGAGCATCGGATTCATGCGGCGGTTTTCTGTTCTCCGCACAATCCGACCGGGCGCGTTTGGGAGCGCTGGGAGCTGGAACAGGCAACGGAGCTATTCCGGAAGCATGATGTTTTTGTGATTTCGGATGAAATCTGGTCGGATATTATCCTGAACGGAAACCGGCACATTCCGCTGCAATCGGTCAGTGAGGATGCGCGGAACCGTACCGCCGCCATCTACGCGCCATCTAAAACCTTCAACCTGGCGGGGCTTATCGGAAGCTATCATATTATCTATAATAAGGCACTCCGGGACAGAATCGAAAAAGAATCTTCACTTTCGCATTATAACACGATGAACGTTCTATCCATGCACGCCCTGATCGGTGCGTATCAGCCGGAGGGCTATGAGTGGGTGGATGAGCTGCGAGAGGTGCTTTCCGGGAATATCAATTACGCCTGCCAATTTATTGAAGAGCATTTTCCGGGCGTTCATACCGCAAGGCCGGAGGGTACCTATATGCTGTTTCTTGATTGCTCCGAGTGGTGCGCGGCGCACGGCTGCACGATTGAGGAAGTCATGCAAGCTGGATGGGACGTTGGTGTCGCGTGGCAGGACGGAAGGGCGTTCCACGGGCCGTGCCATATCCGGGTCAATCTGGCGCTTCCGTTTTCCCGTGTGAAAGAAGCCTTTGACAGGCTGGCACGATATGTATTTCACACCTGATTTTGGTTAAAATGCAAAAAATATCAGACCTGTTTGTGAACCTTTCGATGGATTCCAAACAGGCCTGTTTTTTGTGGCTCAGTAGCCAAGTTCTTCGCCGACTAAAATAATCTCAGTATGCCTGACCCCGTTCGAGGGCGAAAGCAGGATGGTAAGTGCCCGGCAAATCCGTTCGGGCGAGCGGCAGTCGCGGCATTTGCCGTCAACTGCACAGGGTGTATTTTTGTGCAGGCGCTGGGCATTGCGCGGCGCGGCAATTTGCCGGGCACGGTTGACCGCTGATTCCAAATCCGGTGCGAGCTTGTTCAGGCCGCACACAAAATAGACCTCACCGGGGCCGTACATGGATGCTGCAACACGGTTGCAGTTGCCATCGATGTTGACCACCTCGCCGGTGAGCGCCAGCGCATTTGCCGAGGTCACGAAGACATCGGGCGAGGTGCACGGCGCGTCGCCACGCCAGTGCCACTGTACCGTGCCGCTCTCCCGGAGCGCGTCATAAGCGCCTGTTTCTTCCAGCGTCATGGAGCCGCCAAACCCGGCGGTTTTTCCGCTGCATACGGTTTTCAGGTAGGAAACCGCCTCCTGTGCCGTCTCGAAGTAGGAAAACCCGAATTCGCGCTGGGTAAATGCCGCGCCCAGGCTGTCCGGCTTTACGAAGTGCGCCAGCAGCTGCGCGGGGTGGTCTGCAAGGAAGTTTGCGCCGTTTTCGAGCAGTACCTCCCGGCTGCGGAATCCCCAGGTGACGCCTGCGGTGGTCAGTCCGGCGTTTTTCGCGGTCTGCATATCAACGCCGCTGTCGCCGATATATAGGGTGTCCTCCGGCGCCGCGTTCAGAAGCGTTAAGACTTCCCGCGCGGAGGTGGGGTCAGGCTTGCGCGGCACGTCCGGACGCTCACCAAGGGTCAGGTTTACAATGCCGGGGAAGAAGTAGTCAATCAGTTTCTTTGCCGCCGGGTCGTATTTATTGGAGAGAACCGCTGTTTTGACGCCCTGCCCGTGCAGTGCGCGCAGCAGCGCGGGGATACCCTCATAAGGATGGGTCAGGTCGTGCAAATGCGCCTCATAATACTTGCGGAACTCGGCAAGGCAGGCGTCTATAACCGCATCCTCGGTTCCTTCAGGCAAGCTGCGCATCATCAGATTGCGGATGCCGTTTCCAACACGTTCGCGGGTCTGTTCAACCGTGATGGGCGGGTAGCCGTGTGAAGCCAGCCCAGCGTTCGCGGCGGCGCATAGGTCGCCCAGCGTGTTTAACAGGGTGCCGTCAAGGTCAAAAATGGCGGCGGAATAGCGTTTCATAAATATTCCTCCGAAAGCGTAGTACTCCATCCAGTCAGAACGAGTTCGATTTTTGGCCGGATGGAGCAGTAGGTTTTCTCAGTTGATAGAATTGTTTCACCCATTCGGGATTATCTTCAAAGGCAGGCGTGTGCCAAAGCTTTTCCAGCGTGCGCCTGCCCGTGCGCTTGTCCAGTGCCGCAAAAATCCGGATGATTGCGTTTTCACTTTGTAATGCCTGCCCAGCCGGCAGCTGTAAAAATTCCAGCGCCGCCTTTTAAGGGATCGCAAAGCAGGGCTTCCAGCTGCTTCCTTAATCCCGCCCATGATTTGTAATGTGCCATGTGGATTCCTCTTAACGGTTTCAAAGTTCAATATGGTCTGGAAAGGCTTCTTTCCGTAAGATCCCCCACATTTTGTCAATGTAAGAAAGGGTGTAAAAGTTTTCATAATAGTGATAGTAAAAAGCGCCCTTCAGGGTCATTCGATAAATACCGCCGCTTTCTGTAATAAGGTCAAAACGCTTTGCCAGCGCCAGCTCAAAACCGTACATCTTTTTCAGCGGGATGCCGAAAAACCGTTCAAACCCGGCGGCGCTGACTTCGGTGCTGTAGGCGGTCCAGAACAGGAAATACACCATCCGCTGACGGAGGGAAAAGCGGAGCGTCAGCGAGGTCGGAAGCTGGCCGTTGTTCACGCGTTTGCAGTATTCGGGAACCGAAAAGGTATTCAGCTTGAACTGCTCCCGCAGGAGGGTAGCCGCCGAGCAGCCGAACCCCAGGAAGTTGTCACGGGTCATAGAGGAATACTGTGTGGAAGCGTTTTTTGCAAATGTCCAGATTGAGTTGCGGACACAGCCAATTTGCAGGCAATAATTTGTGATTTTGTCGAGGAGCTGCCGTTTTTCTCTCTTGGGGAGCGCCTTGACGGGGCTTTCCGTAAAGGTGAAATCAATGAACGGATAAATTGCGATATGGTTTGCGCCGCTGGCAAAGGCGGTATCAAGATCCGTTTTCAGGTCATCAAACGTTTGCCCCGGCAGGGCAAAGATAAAGTCCATGGAAACCGTTTCAAATGGTACGGTTTTTAGTGCATCCGACAATACGGATGGGTCAACCGGTTTGCGGCCGAGCAGGGACTGAAATTTTCCCTGAAAGGATTGGATTCCAATGCTGAGCTTGGTCACGCCCGCCGCTTTCAGCTGCCGCAGCAAGGGAACAGTGACGTTGTCCGGGTGCAGCTCGATGCCGACGCCCTCGGTAATGATGAAATGCGCGTGGACCGCGTCGAGTATTTCCTTCAAACGGCCTGCGGCAAGGGCTGGCGTACCACCGCCAAAGTAAAGGCTGGTGACCCGTTTTTTCTCTGTGATTTGGTTTCCAACCAGGTGGATCTCCCGAATCAGTGCATCGATATACTGTTCACACTGCGGTTCCGAATAGACGATTTTACAGTATGGACAGAAATTGCAGATGTTTTTGCAGAAGGGGATATGGATATACAGCCCAAGGCTTTCACATTCCGAAAAGGGAAGCTGTTGGTCATATTCGTTTGTAAACAGGAAGGGCTTTACCGAACGGGTAAGCCACATCCTGGTAAGTGTTGTAATGATACTCATGGCACACCTACAGATATTTTAAATATGTACGCAGCATTTCCAAAATGATTTTGATATTGCCACGGAATAACAATGTGTACTCCGCCACGAAAAAATAACCGCATTGTTCGCATAAACCGGGTACGTCAATGCAGCGCCCGCAGGTGCTCAGCCTACCGTTTTCCATGACTGCGCATTGATGGCACGGCGTTGGAAAGCTGTTATGAATCAAATAAGGAAAGGCGCTTTTCAGGTTGAAAACCGGTGCGCCCTGCGTTATCATTTCCGAGATTGTTTTGCAGCAGGCGGCTTTTTCAGCTTCGTTTAACGCGAGCGCCGCTGTGTCCGGATAGGGTGTATGGAAGTTAAATGAAACCGCGCGGACATTGGGCATTTGTTTGGCTGTCAGGCAAACCTCACGGATGGCATTTTGATTCAGCTGATTGATTGCCATATAAAAACAAATGTTGTCGGAGGCCGCGTGCTGAATATGGTCCATAATGGTATCATAGGTGTCGCCACGGATGCGGTTATGCCGTTCGCGGTCGCCGTCCAGGCTGAGTAAAATCAGGTCGGCTTCCGGCAAATCGAGTGGGAATGTGCCGTTCGTTACGACATTTACAATCAAAAACCCCATCTGCTTGGCTTCTTTCACCAAATCGCGCAGGGTTTTGCCGCTGTCCTCCCAAAGGAAGGTTTCCCCACCGCAGAAAAACAAGATCCGGATTCCCTGTGCGTAAAGCTGTTCCATTTCACGTTTGATTTGCCGGTAGGGATATAGGATGCCGGTGATATTATTCACGGAGCAGTGACGGCAATGCAGATTGCATTGATCGGTAACAATAATCGTTCCAAGAATGGGGTCTTTTCGACGGAACAGGATGGTGGAAAGGCCGAATCCTGCAAAGTGAAGAAAGGACGAAAGCTTCACGGTCATCACATCCTTATATCTCTAAATAAGCAAATTCGCAACTTGTACAAAAATCAAATTGTTTTGTCCTCACCGCGCGGACAATCAGTCCAATCAAACGATTTTTGTCCACGTAGCATAGACAAATTTGTGTAACATTCAGATATGCTCATTTAGAGCTTATATATGAAGAAGCCAGCCCGCCGTCCTTTTGTCGGGCTGGCAAATAGTGCAGAAACGACAGCCGGTTCCCCATCCCGCTTGCGGACGGGGAGGGGCTTGCGGCCTTCGGTGTTACGCTTCGGCAGATTCCGTTTCCTCTTCGACAGCCGTTTCCTTTTCCGGCTCCGGGATGACCGGCGGCTGATAGGGTTTGTAGCGGCGGCTCGTGACCGTAACGCTCCGCAGGAACGACGAAAGCTCATGGTTCATGCCTTCGCGGCGCATGCGCCAGCGCCAGTTTTTGCCGCCGATGGTTGCGGGCTTGTTCATGCGCGCGTCCGCGCCCAGGTTCAGAACGTCCTGCATCTGCGTCATGGCAATCGAGGCCGGGGAGAAGAACAGCGATTTAATCGCCGCCCAGGCCAGCGGCTCGTGGCCGTTCCAACGGATGTAATCGCGCGCAAAATCCGCGTCCGCAGGGCTGCACAAATCCATAATCTGCTCACAGATGGTCTGGCTGTCATGCGTCGAAGTATATACAATTGAGTTTGGCACGTAGTTGTGCGGAAGGTGGCAGTTATCCTCCCAGGAATTGAAGCCGAAAATCATCACGCGCATCCCCGGGAAGCCGCTTTCGTCCAGCAGCTTGCGCACATCGTCGGTAATAATGCCGAGATCCTCCGCGATAATTGGGATTTCGCCCAGCTCCTTTTCCAGCGTGCGGAACAGCTTCATACCGGGGCCTTTCTTCCATACGCCCTTGACCGCCGTTTCTTCGCCTGCGTCAACTTCCCAGAAGGATTCAAAGCCGCGGAAATGGTCGAGACGGACAACGTCATAAAGCTCCATATTCTGCTTCATGCGCCAGATCCACCATTTGTAGCCGTCCTTTTCGAGCGCGTCCCAGTCATAGACCGGGTTGCCCCACAGCTGGCCGGTTTCCGAGAAATAGTCGGGCGGCACGCCCGCGATCTTCTTGGGCGAGAAGTCGTTTTTCAGTTTGAAGAACTTCGGGTTTGCCCATACATCTGAGGAGTCCGGCGAGACATAAATTGGGATATCGCCGATAATCTGCACCCCGTTCTTGTTCGCGTAGGCGCGCAGCGCGTGCCACTGCACGTGGAATTCATATTGTAAGAAGGTGCGGAACGCGATTTCCTCCGCCAGCTCCTTGCGCGCTTCGGCCAGCGCCTTGGGCTTGCGGTGCAGGACATCGCTGTCCGGCCAGTCCCACAGTGCCACGCAATCATATTTCACCTCACGCAGCGACATGAACAGCGTGAAATCAGGCAGCCAGCCCTTTTCCTGCCCGGCGTAGGCGTCGATTTTTTCCTGAAGCTCCGGGGTTACGCGGGCAAACGCCTTGCGCAGCACCGGATAGCGCAGTTCCTCAATCGCGTCATAATCCACCTGGTCAGGGGAGCCGTGCGGGTCGGCCTCGCGCGCTTCGTCCGCGGTGAGCAGGCCGTCCTCGACGAGGGTATCCAGGTCGATGAGCAGCGGGTTGCCCGCCGCCGCCGAAAAGCACTGGTACGGCGACGCGCCAAAGCCGGTGCGCCCAAGCGGCAGCACCTGCCAATAACGTTGTCCTGCGTCCCGCAGGAAATCGACAAAGGCGCGCGCGTCCGCGCCCATTGTGCCGATGCCGTAGGGCGAGGGCAGGGAGGTGATGTGCATGAGCACACCACTGGTACGTTCAAACATGTCTTAATCTCCTTTTTTTGAAATCTGCTGAAATTTCAAAATAAATTTGCGGTTTGACAAATCGTCCGGAAACCGGTTTTTTGCCAGCCTACTTATTATAAGACATTTACGGTGAAAAGTCAATTTCCCTGTCAATACAGCCGTGTAATTTATGAGCTTGTACAAAATTACGGGGTTATCTGAAAAAAGCACGGTTTATACTTGCATTCCGGTAGGATTCTCGGTATAATAGGATAACACCCAAAGTATTAGCAAAGGGATTGAAGGAGGCGCAGGCCGCCATGCGAATGCGGAAAAAGAAAAACCTGGGGCCACGTCTGGAACGGTGCGCGCCGGTGCTGGCGGCAGATCCCGCGTCACGGCGCGGGCAGTGGCGGGCCATGTTCGGCAACGAAAACCCGCTCCATCTGGAAATCGGCTGCGGCAAAGGCCGTTTCGCGCTGGAAATGGCGCGGCGGTACCCGGAAATCAACTTCCTGGCGATTGAACGGGAGGAAGGCGCGCTGGTCATGGCGACCGAGAAAGCGATGGAGGCCGGGCTGCCTAACCTGCGGTTCCTGTCGTTTGACGCGGCGGCGCTGGGGGAGATCTTCGCGGACGGCGAAGTCGATTTAATTTATTTGAATTTTTCCGACCCGTGGCCACCGAACCGGCAGCGCAAACGCAGGCTGACCTGGCGGGCATATCTGGCGGTATACGATCAAATTCTTTCCGAGGATGGGGCGGTTTATTTCAAGACTGACAACCAGCGGCTGTTCGAGTGGTCGCTGGGGGAGATCTGCCAATACGGATGGCTCCTGCAAAACATTTCGCTTGATTTACACAAGAGCAATTTTGACAATGTGATGACCGAGTATGAAGAAAAGTTCTCTTCACAAGGCAGCCGGATTTATCGGCTGGAAGCACGGCGCAGGCTGGAAAAAAACCTCTTGAAATAAAAACCTGTTTATAAACAGGTCCAACGCGCGGCGCGCAGAAAGGGAATCTCAATGAGCCTTATCACGACCAAGCGGCTGATGCTGCGGATGCTGGCAAGAGAGGATCTGGACACATGCTTCATGGCGTCCATGAAGCCAAACGCGGGTTGGAAACCGCATGGGACGAAGGAAGACACCCGCCATTTTATGGAAACGGTTTATATTGGTAAAGAGGGCATTTGGGGGATTGTCATCCGGGAAAGCAATCAGCTGGTTGGGTCGATTGGCCTGATGCGCGATTATAAGCGTGAGTATGACCGGGTGCGCTCGATTGGCTACGCCATCAATGAGGAATGCTGGGGGAAGGGCTACACGA
Organism: uncultured Clostridia bacterium; assembly: GCA_910586575.1. GTDB lineage: Bacteria > Bacillota > Clostridia > Oscillospirales > Butyricicoccaceae > QXXE01. The sequence goes on from CAJUJQ010000058.1 coordinate 8,968, forward strand.
CCGAGGCGGTACAGGCGGTGCTCGCTTACGGCTTTGAACAGAAGGGGCTGGAAATGGTGTCGGCTTACGCCTATCCCTGGAATATCGCCAGCAGGCGGGTGTTGGATAAATGCGGCTTCCAATACGAGGGGACCTTAAAGCTTGCCGCCAAGCTTTATGACGGCAGCATTTATGACCATGACTGCTACGCCATCACCCGGGAACAGTGGGTGGATTGGGTGATTGAGAACCGGTAGTGTTCATAAAAAATACTTAGGAGGAATTGAAGCGGAGATACAGAAGATTGAGAGGAACAATGTGGTTTGTGCTGTCGTTCAGAGCGATGACAAAGTAATTGTTGATGCTCAATCCTCATTGGACACGTTAATGACGGCAAACTATGAGATTGGAACAAAGAACATTGTGATTGATAAGGCGTTAATCGCGGAGGAGTTTTTTATCCTCGGCTCTGGCCTTGCGGGTGAGATTCTTCAAAAATATGTCAACTATGGCGGGCGTATCGCTATTTATGGAGACTTCTCACAGTATACAGGCAAACCCTTGAAGGACTTTATCTATGAAAGCAATAAAGGGCATGATGTTTTCTTTGCTTCCACTGAAGAAGAAGCCATCCAGATGATAACACGCTGACAGTTTGCTTAGAGGGGATTTCGACAAAAGAAATCCCCTTTTCTCCTGCCTTTGAACCTTGGTACGGTTTCGTGCCGGGGTTCTTTTTTTAGGAACTGTTCAAAAATAACTTGCGACAATCGCTTGCATCTTCTTCCACCATACCGCGTTGCTTTGCCTTGACAGGCGAAAGAATCTGCGGCGTGCTTGTCAAAATTTATTGATTCACAGTTCCTTAGCGCTGGCTGCGCCCGCCTTTGAGCGTTTCCAGGTATTGCTTCCGGTAGCGGATGGGTGACAGGCCGACTACCTTGGTAAACAGCACGCTGAAATAACTCGGGTCGTCGTAGCCGACCATTGCCGCGATTTGCGTCGCAGAGAGGTCGCTTGAAATCAGCCATGTCTGAGCAAGGCCAATGCGCCTGCGGATCACATATTGGATTGGCGCGTAGCCGAACGCTCCCTTAAATACATGCGACAAATACGGGGTACTGCACCCCATTTTATCCGCAAGCTCGTCCAGCTGAAGCGGCTCGGTATAATGCGCGTCCAGATAGGCCTTGATGCGGGCGGGCAGCTGGCTTTCCCCCGGCGGGGTGCGGCGGATGGTTTCCTCCGGCAGGCGGGTGGCCTGGATTACCAGCGCGCCGAGCAGCAGCTGGGCTGTCAGCCGGTCGTGTGCGCCGTCCGCGTACAGGCTGTCAATCTGCGCGCACAGCATCTCGAACAGCCGGAACTGTCCGCCGCTGGCGCGGACATGGGCGCTGCCTTCCGGAATCAGGTAATTGAGCGGCAGGCCTTTGAAGTGAAGGTTTCCGATGCCGAAACAATAGGTCCCGATTTCTGTGTCGTAGTCCGAGGTTACCTCATGCAGCTCGCCGACGTTGCCGAAAACGACATCCCCCTTTTGCAGCGGATAGGAGGTGTCCCCGACATAATAGGTGCCAAAGCCCTGATAACACAGCAGTAGCTCGCAAAGCGAGGTGTGCCGGTGCATGGGGCGGTTGTGGCGCTTCTGCCCGTATTCCTGTTTCGCTGAGTAGAGCAGGGCGGGGAAGTGGTTCGGCTCGAATATTTCTTCCATAGCTGAGGCGGGAAACATGGGGATTCTCCTTTCGTGCATTGTGCAATAACAGGATTGTGAGGCTTACAAAGAACGGCCCCTGTTTTTTGTGCAGTTTGAACCGCCCTTTTTTCAAAGATGATTACAGAATACTGAATGCAGAATTTCAGGGTTGCGCTATAATAGAAGCATAACACAGCACAAACATACTGTCAAACGGAAGAAAGGGAAAGGACAAGAATCATGAGCATGAACATTTGTGGCGCGCCCTGCTGCTGGGGCGTGGACGACCCGAAAAACCCATATTTGCCGCCCTGGCAGCGCGTATTATTCGAAGCCGGTCAGGCGGGGTACCGTGCCATTGAGCTGGGGCCTTACGGCTATCTGCCGATTGACGCGGCGCTTGTTTCGGCGGAGCTTACAAAAAACGGCCTTGCGATTGTCGCGGGAACCATTTTCCATGACCTGCTTGACCCGGACAATCAATCGTCCGTCCTCCGGGCGGTGGACGATATCTGTCAGCTGATTACCGACCCCGCGCTGCCCAAGCTGCCCCGCCACGAAGGGCAGAAGTTCCCCACGCCGTATCTGACTGTGATGGACTGGGGGCATGACGAACGGGATTATGCCGCCGGCCATCCGGACACCGCGCCGCGCCTTTCCCCGGCGGAGTGGGAGCGTTTCATGGGCAATGTGCGCGCGGTCTGCGAGCGTGCAAATTCCTACGGTGTGCGCCCGGTCGTGCACCCGCACGCGGGCGGTTACATCGAATTTGCCGATGAGATTGAAGCGTTGGTGCACGATATCCCCTATGAAACCGCCGGGCTTTGTCTGGATACCGGCCACCTGTATTACTCGCACATGGATCCGGTTTCCTACCTCAAAAAATACGCCGGCCGGCTCGATTACGTCCACTTCAAGGATGTGAATCAGAATGTTTATCAGGAGGTGCTCGGCGAGCATATCCGCTTCTTTGAAGGCTGCGGCAAAGGCTCGATGTGCCCTATCGGCGCAGGAGCGCTCGATTATCCCGGCATCAAGCAGGCGCTTGAGGAAATCGGCTACAGCGGCTATATCACCATTGAGCAGGAGCGCGACCCGCGCAATTCCAACACCAGCCTGCGCGACGTGAAAGCAAGCGTGGAATATCTGAAAAGCGTGGGCTACATGATTTGACAGTGATACACCAATCCCTCATATCACATATATAAAAGGAGTACAGACAATGATTAACGGTTCTAAGATTCTTGACCATCCGATTCGCTGGGCCATGGTTGGCGGCGGCAAGGGCAGCCAGATCGGCTATATCCATCGCAGCGCGGCACTGCGTGACAATTCCTTCCAGCTGGTGGCGGGTGCGTTTGATATCGACCCGGCACGCGGTATGGAGTTTGCCGCCGAGCTGGACGTTGCGCCCGACCGCTGCTATCCCGATTATAAGACGATGTTCGAGGCCGAGGCCAAGCGCGCGGACGGCATCGAAGCCGTTTCCATCGCCACCCCGAACGGGATGCATTACACGGTCTGCAAGGCGGCGCTTGAAGCCGGGCTGCACGTGGTCTGTGAGAAGCCGCTGTGCTTCACCTCCGCCGAAGCCGAGGAACTTGTCTCCCTTGCCAGGGCAAAGAACCGTGTTGTCGGCGTGACCTATGGCTATTCCGGCCACCAGATGATCCAGCAGGCGCGCCAGATGATCCGGCACGGCGACCTGGGCGAGATCCGGGTGATCAATATGAGCTTTGCCTTTGGCGGCTACAACGTAAAAATCGAGGACAAAGTCCCCGCCGCAAAGTGGCGCTTTGACCCGGTGAAGGCTGGCCCGTCGTTTGCGTTGGGTGACGTTGGCACCCATCCGCTGTACATTCTGGAAGCCATGATCCCGGACATGAAGATTGACAGCCTGATGTGCACGCGCCAGTCCTTTGTCGAGGGGCGGCAGCTGGAGGATAACGCTTTTGTCATTATGAACCTGGACGGCTCCGCGTCCGTTCAGAAGGGCGCGCAGATTTATTGCTGGGCAAGCTCCATCAACTGCGGCGCGCGCCACTACCATAAAATCCGTGTTGTCGGCTCTAAGGCTTCTATTGAGTGGGACGACGAGCGCCCGAACCAAATGTCTTATGAAATCGAGGGCGAGCCCGTGCGTATCCTGGAACGCGGCGCGGGCTACCTCTATCCGGAAGCGCGTGTCGAGGACCGTATCGGTGGTGGGCACGCTGAGGGCCTGTTTGAAGCGTGGGCGAACCTTTACCGCCGCTTTGCGGTCGCGATGCAGGGTGCGGATCATGGCGAATACGGCGATTTCTGGTATCCGAGCGTAGAAGCGGGCGCGCAGGGGATTAAATGGATTGAAAAGTGTGTGGAATCGGCCGATCAGGGCGCTTGCTGGGTGAAATATTAAGCTGTCCTGTTAGCAATGTGCAATATATCAAAAGCACAATGTTCCAATAGTTTTCCATATAATAACAAATTGCGGAAATGCTGAGTGCTTTATCGGTTGTTCATAGTGCATTTTTGTGTGTTTTGCACACAATAATGAGTTTTTTTGGTAAACTCTTGACTTTTTCGCGAGGTGATGTTACAATTTGTTCATAGGTTCAGGAAAGCGGTTTTGATGATCTTGTCCCCTTTTTGGAGGGCTGCCCGGCCGGCGGCTGATTTTTCCTAATTAACCTTTCCGAATGAGAAGCGGGAAGGCTCGAAACCTAGAGTAAAAAAGTGTTAAAACATTAAAGAGAAGCAATTAAAAATTCATAGAGAAGAGGGCAAGGTTATGGTATTTACTGTCGTTACATTTGTCGCCTTTACGGTCCTTGTTGCGGTGCTCTCCTGGTGGAAAACCCGTGACGACGACCTGTCTACCAAGGAAGGGTATTTCCTTGCGGGGCGCGGCCTGCCGGGTATCGTCATCGCGGGTTCGCTGATGATGACCAACCTGTCTGCCGAGCAGCTGGTCGGCACCAACGGCCAGGCATTTGCGGGCAATATGAGCACCATGGCATGGGAAGCTACCTCGGCGTTCGCGCTGATTGTGCTGGCGTTCGTATTCCTGCCGAAGCTCCTGAAGGGCGGCATTGCAACAATCCCCGAGTTTTTTGAAATGCGGTACGACACCTTCACCATGCGGATGTTTTCATTGCTGTTCCTGATTGCGTATGTCGTTACCATGCTGCCGACCATCCTGTATTCGGGCGCGGTCGCGCTGGTCCGTATTTTCGACATTGAAGGCATGTTCGGCGTCAGCTATTTCACCGCGATTACGGTCATTTGTATCGGTACCGGCGTTATCGGCATGTGCTACGCGGTTTTCGGCGGCCTGAAGGCGGTTGCTTACTCCGATACGATTAACGGCGTCGGCCTGATTATCGGCGGCTTCGCCATCCCGATCCTGGCGTTCACCGCGCTGGGCAAGCTCGACGGCGGCGGGTTCTTTGCCGGTGTACAGCATTTCATCACCGCTACCCCTGAAAAAATGAACGCATGGTCGTCTCCCACGGCGCTTCCGCCGGAAATCCCGTGGCCGCTGCTGTTTACCGGCATGTTTGTCAATAACATGTTTTACTGGGCGACCAACCAGTCGATCATCCAGCGTTCTTTGGGCGGTAAAAACCTCGCAGAGAGCCAGAAAGGCGCAATCTGGGCAGGCTTCTTCAAGTGCCTGGACGTTTTCGTCATCGTTATCCCTGGCGTTATGGCGTTCCAGCTGCTGGCTGCAAACGGCCAGATGGATACCTCGGTCGGCATGGCGGCTGACCAGGCGTACCCGCTGCTCGTTATGGAAGTGCTCCCCAAGCCGCTGATGGGCTTCTTCGCGGCGGTTATGTTCGGCGCAATTCTGTCGTCGTTCAACTCGGTACTGAATTCAGCCTCCACCATCTTCACGCTCAACGTTTGGCAGCCCATCTGGGGCAAGAATGCCGACAACAATCAGGTTGTTAAAACCGGCCAGCTGTTTGGCACAATCGTCGGCGTTGTTGCGATTGCCATTTCCCCGTTTGTTATGTACTTCGGCACCGGCATCATGAATTTTATCAATGAGTGCTGGGGATTCTTCTCCATGCCGCTGCTGACGGCGGTGCTGTTCGGCCTGCTGACCAAACGCGCTCCCGCAATCGCCCCGAAAATCGTTGTTCCCATCCATATGGTACTGTACGGCGCCAGCAAGGTTATCCCGTTCTTCAGCCGGTTCCATTACCTGTATGTCGTATTCGCGCTGTTTGTGCTGGAATGCATCATCTACGCGGTATGTATCAGGGTTTGCCCGCGTGACAAGGATTGGGAGATGCCCGATGCAAAGATTATGGATATGACCCCGTGGAAAACGGGCAAGATCTGGGCGACTGCCGGTGCGGCTGTTGTCGTGGTTATGTACATCATTTTCTCCCCCATCGGTATTGGCAAATAATCAAATACTGTAACAAAAACCTGTCCCACCGGCGCACGGCCTGGCGGGACAGGTTTTTTGAACGTTGGACGTTACTTGAAACAGGCAAACAGCACGCTGTCGAGCAGCTTCCCGTTTTTACAAACGCGCTGGCAAAAATAGCCTTCGCGGATGAATAAATTTTTCTCAAGCACGCGGATGGAGCCTGGATTCGTTGTCAGCGTTTCGGCTTCGATGCGGATGGTATCAGTTTCACGGAACGCCTTTTCACAAATTTGCCGCACTGCTTCGGAAGCAACGCCGTGCCCCCAACGGCTTCTGCCGACCCAGTAGCCCAGCTCCGCCGAGCGGTGGTAGACATCGTCCCCAAAGGTCAGGCTGATGCCACCGACAACGCTGCCGTTCTCGGTGATGGCATACAGCCAGCCCTTGTCGTCGGTCGTGCGCCGGGCCAGGTTGATGAAAAACGCGGCGTCCTCCTCCGTGTATGGGGAAGGGAAGGTATCGCGCAGCTGCTCCGCAATCTGTGGGTCATTAGCGATTTCGGCGAGGGCGGTACAGTCCGCGTCTTTCCAGTTTCTCAGTTCAATTGACATTGCAAAAGCACTTCCTTTCAAACATCAGGCAATCAAAATAAAAATAATCAAAAAATGAATGAAAAAACTCCCCTCCCTGAAATGGATTTTCAAGGACGAGAGCAAAGTGCTTCGTGTTACCACCTGAATTTATCCGCCCCTCACGGCGGCGGACCTCTGCAAGTACGGAAGGGGAAGCCCCTCGATACTCTGGCGCTGTAATGGGCGCTCCCATCGCAGCCTTACGCAAAATAACGCTCGGTGCGCGGCTCCAAGACCATTTTCCGGCGTGCCCTCCGCGACCCCTTCCACCAACCGGGGACTCTCTGTGCCTTTGGGCAGGCTGTACTTTTCTTTTCATTGCCTTTGCTTATGAAAGATTAGTTTCAGTATATCCCGAAAGGCCGTATTTGTCAAGGGGGTAAACGATTTTTTTGGAGGCAGATGAAAGGGTTTCAAATATATGGTCATTGACGGCGGAATTGCCGTGATTCGCAGGAATATTGTGTCTTTCCTGTAGGACGCCGCATCCGGGAAGGATTTGAATACTTGCCGCCGCAGTAATTTCAGCGTCATGAGCATGAAAGCGGTGCGCGGTGATTTGAACATTGCGCGCGCGGTGACGCTGACGCAAGAGCATTTTCAGCAGCACAGCGTGTAATGAATGGCTGTGATTTTGAATAGACTTGAAAACAATCGTCTGGAAATAGAAAGCAGGGACACCCCGGAAAAGGGGCGTTCCTGTTTTTTGATGGAAGATTACAAAATGTTTACAATTCTGTCATGCTTCCCCCGTTGGATGGTGTATAATAGGAAACAGGAAGGATGTGTCACCAATGGAATTGACAGCACAGCAAAAGCCCCTGAACCGGGATACCATCAAATATATTGCCATGTTCACGATGCTGCTGAACCATATTGCAAATGCATTCGTGCCGTATGGTTCTATCTGGTATGAAATTTTGGTGGATATCGGGTATTTCACGGCAATCACCATGTGTTATTTCCTGGTGGAGGGCTATGAGTATGCCCGCTCCAAACGGAATTACGGTCTGCGGCTGTTTGGCTTTGCGGTGCTTTCGCAGTTCCCGTTCTCACTGGCGTTCAGTGAGCCGGGGGAGCTGCGCTTTCACGGCTTTAATATGCTGTTTACGCTGTTTATCTGCTTTTTAATCCTCGTTGTCGGGGAAAAGGTGAAAAATCCCGTTTTACGGGGCGTGCTTTGGGTGGTGCTGGTGTTCTGCACGGTCAATTCGGACTGGCCGCTGCTTGCCGCAATTTATACGCTGCTGTTCCGCTGGGCGGGGAAGTCCCACACCAGGCTCAAGGTGGTTTATCCGGTCGCCGCGCTGCTGTTCGCCCTGCTGATGATCCCGAACGGTATCTATCTCTATCCTCTGGGGGAAGCCGTGCTCCGCACGGTCTGCGGCACGCTGGGAATTTTCGTCTCGGGCGCGTGCATCCTATACCTATACAATGGGCGGCGCGCGGAGCATGGACAGAATTTTTCAAAATGGTTCTTCTATCTTTTTTACCCCGCCCATCTGCTGGTGATCGGCCTGCTGCATTTTGCCCTTGGATAAATATTGCAGAACATGGGGATTTTAATAACCTGTTTTGTTTGAATTGACGGCTTTTTGACGGGAACGTGGTTTTCCGCTTTACGGTTCTTGTCAAATATCACAAATCCCGGCGCCAATTTTGGCGGTATTGCCGGGATTTCGTCGTATTTTTACGCGGCAGTGATATCTGGTATGGCTTTTCGAGGGAAAACGTGCTATAATACACAAGTACAAGAATTTCGCGGTTAAGGCCGCACAGGAGGAACAGTATGCAGCCCAGTCTGGAAAAAATTCTGCCCCATGTCCAAAAGCCCGCGCGGTATGTCGGCGGGGAGTGGGGTTCTGTCACCAAGGACCGCCGGGCGGTCGAGCTGCGCTTTGCGTTTTGCTTCCCGGACGTGTATGAGGTCGGGATGTCGCATCTCGGCTCACGCATCCTGTATGGGCTGCTCAATGAGCAGGACGGTATTTGGTGCGAGCGCGTTTTTGCCCCGTGGGTCGATATGGAAAAGGAAATGCGCGCGGCGGGCATCCCGCTGTATGGGCTGGAATCGGGCGACCCGCTGACGGAATTTGATATCCTGGGTTTTACGCTCCAATATGAGCTTTCTTTTACGAATATTTTGAATATGCTCGATTTGGGCGGCATTTCGCCGCTGGCCAGCGAGCGCATCGGGCTGAAAAACCTGGTTGTGGCGGGTGGCCCCTGCGCCTATAACCCCGAGCCGCTCTGCGATTTTATCGACCTCTTTATGATTGGCGACGGGGAAGAGGTCATGTTAGATTTGACCAACCTTTACCGCGAGGCCAAGTGCGGCAACTGGACAAAGCACGATTTCCTGGTGCGCGCGGCGCAGATTGAGGGTATTTATGTGCCGTCGCTGTACGAAGTCGCTTACCATGAGAATGGAACGGTTAAGGCTATTACACCTACCGAAGGTGCGCCTGCTGTCGTACAAAAGCGTATCGTTACCGACCTTGACAGCATGTATTACCCGGAAAATTTCGTTGTGCCGTCTACCGATATCGTTTTTGACCGTGCAATGGTTGAGCTGTTTCGGGGC
>CAJUJQ010000059.1 GCA_910586575.1 uncultured Clostridia bacterium
AGTCCCTCTGGCGCTGTCCGCGCAGGACCGCCCGCCGCGCAGGCGAACCGAACGGTAAACTTTAACGCACACGAGTATACGTTGTGCGGCAAGACGGGCGGTGTCAGCGTAGATTCCATGGGAACCTCAATATTTTCGGGGGAACAATCCGTGTGCATGAAAATGGGGTTGCTTATTCCGCCAGTTTTGATATAATAGTATACCAAGAATGCGAATCAAGAGTCAGATATGCAAAGGAGCTTCTATGCAGAAAAAAGTATTGGCGCTGCACGACCTTGCCGGGCTGGGGCGGTCGTCGCTGGTGCCCATCATTGCGGTGCTGAGCGCGATGGGGCATCAGTGCGTGCCGGTGCCGACGGCGTGCTATTCCAGCCATCTGGCGCTGTCCGGCTGGCAGGGCTGCGACCTGACCGGGCAGATGCGCCCCGCGCTTGCGCAGTATGCCGGGCTTGGCCTGCGGTTTGACGCGGCTTACGCGGGCTTCCTGTCCTCCGCCGAGCAAATTGGCATTGTCGCGGAGGCGGCGGGTTTGGCGGATTTACTGGTGATCGACCCGGTGCTGGGGGACAACGGGCGGCTTTACAGCAGCGTGACCCCGGAGCTGTGCGCGCAGATGGCGCGGCTGTGCAGCCAGGCCGACGTGATGACCCCGAACGTGACCGAAGCCGCCGTGCTGCTGGGGCTTGTGCCGGAGGATGTGCCGCGTGGTGAAGAACAAGCGCTCGTCTGGGCGCGCCGCCTTTGGGAGCGCTTCGGCGCGTCCGTCGTGCTGACCGGCCTTGCGCTGCGCGAGGGGGAGCTTGCCGTGTCCTGCTGCGAAAACGGGACGGCTCAGCTTGTGCGCCATGCGCGTATTGGGGCGTACTATCCCGGTACGGGTGATATTTTCGCGGCGGTGCTGACCGGCGCGCTGCTCTCCGGCAGGGGGCTTTTGCCTGCGGCGCGGCAGGCGGCGGACTTTGTGCGCGCGTGCATCGCCGCGACCGAAGCGGAAGGAATTGACCGGCTTCAGGGCGTGCAGTTCGAGCGGCAGCTCCGTCGGCTGTGGGAATCGGCATAAATTGCAAAATATTTATGAACGATGTTTGGAAAACTGTAAAGATGTGATATAATAACTGCGGATGCTTCATCTTATCTTGGGCAAATCTCAAAAATACGTTGCATTTTAGCGCCGTTATGATATAATATCCTTTGGATATCCCCCGGTGTGCCGGGGCGTGCTAGGAAAGGCAGAAAAAACACTATGGCAAAATTTTTCGATAAAATTTTCGGAACCTATTCCGAACGGCAGCTCAAGGCGATTTATCCGGTCGCAGATCAAATATTATCCCTTGAAAATGAATACCGCGCGCTGACCGACGCCCAGCTGCGCGCCAAGACCGGCGAATTCCGCAAGCGCTATGCGGACGGAGAAACGCTCGACAGCCTGCTGCCCGAGGCGTTCGCGACCGTGCGTGAGGCGGCGGACCGCGTGCTCGGCATGCGGCATTACCGCGTGCAGCTGATTGGCGGCATCGTGCTGCATCAGGGGCGCATTGCCGAGATGAAAACCGGCGAAGGCAAAACCCTGGTCGCAACGCTTCCCGCCTACCTGAACGCGATTGCGGGCAGGGGCGTACACATTGTCACCGTCAACGATTACCTCGCCAAGCGCGACTCGGAATGGATGGGCAAGGTCTATCGCTTCCTGGGCATGACGGTCGGTCTGATTATCCACGCCGTGCAACCGCAGGAGCGGCGCGCGATGTACGAAGCAGATATTACCTATGGCACGAATAACGAGTTCGGCTTCGACTACCTGCGCGACAATATGGCGATTTATAAAAACGGCATGGTGCAGCGTGGGCACGCGTTCGCCATTGTCGATGAGGTGGACTCAATCCTGGTCGATGAGGCGCGCACGCCGCTGATTATTTCGGGCCAGGGCGAGGCGTCTACCGATCTTTACAAGCTGGCGGATGTGTTCGCGGCACGGCTGTCCTCCATGCGTGTCAAGGAGGTTGACGCCAAGGAGGAGCAGGACGACATCGACGCCGATTATCTTATCGACGAGAAGGCGCGCACCGCGACCATGACCCCCAAGGGCATCGCGCGCGCCGAGCAGTATTTCAAGGTCGAGAACCTGTCTGACCCGGAAAACACGACGCTTTTGCACCATATCAACCAGGCGATCAAGGCGCGTGGCATTATGAAGCGTGACGTGGATTATGTCGTCCGTGATGGCCAGGTCATTATTGTAGACGAGTTCACCGGCCGCCTGATGTTCGGGCGGCGTTATAACGAAGGGCTTCATCAGGCGATTGAAGCCAAGGAAAATGTCACGGTCGCGCACGAGTCCAAGACCTTGGCAACCATTACGTTCCAGAACTTTTTCCGTTTGTACGGCAAGCTGTCCGGCATGACTGGTACGGCGCTGACCGAGGAAGAAGAGTTCCGGGAAATTTACAAGCTGGACGTCATCGAAATCCCAACCAACCGCCCGGTTGCGCGGAAGGACAACCCCGACCGCGTTTATAAGAACGAGCGCGGCAAATTTATGGCGGCGATTGAAACCATTGTGGCGTGCCATGAAAAGGGCCAGCCGGTGCTGGTTGGTACGGTGTCCATCGAAAAGAGCGAGCTGCTCTCCTCCATGCTGAAAAAGCGCGGCATTGCCCATACTGTCCTGAACGCGAAGTACCACGAGCAGGAAGCCGAAATCATCGCGCAGGCAGGCAAGCCCGGCGCGGTGACGATTGCCACCAATATGGCGGGCCGCGGTACCGATATCAAGCTCGGCGGCAACGATGAGCAGATGGCCGAGGGCGTGCTCCGCAAGGAGGGCGTGCCGGAAGAAATCATCGTCGAGGCAACCGGCTACGCCGACACCGACAACGAGGAAATCCTGGCGGCGCGCGCCCGTTATCACAAGCTGCTCGAGGAATTCAGCAAGCAGGTGCAGGCGGACGCGGAAACGGTGCGCGCGGCGGGCGGCCTGTTCATCCTGGGCACCGAGCGGCACGAGTCCCGACGGATTGACAACCAGCTGCGCGGACGCGCGGGCCGTCAGGGCGACCCCGGCGAATCGGCGTTCTATATCTCGATGGAGGACGACCTCATGCGCCTGTTCGGCTCGGAGCGCATCCAGAAAATGATGGAAACGCTCGGTATCCCGGATGACGAGCCGATTGACCAGAAGATGCTTTCCGGCGCGATTGAGAACGCGCAGAAGAAGGTGGAGACGCGCAACTTCGGCATCCGCCGCCATGTGCTGGAATACGACGACGTCATGAATACCATGCGTACCACGATTTACAGCCAGCGCCTGAAGGTGCTGGAGGGAGAAGATCTTAAGAATAATATCCTCTCCATGCTCGACAGCTCGATTGATAACGCGGTTTATGCCGCCATCGGTGAGCACAAGGTGATTGAGCCTTATATGGTGGACGATGCCTGCAAGCATTTCCGCGGTATTTTTCTGGGGCCGGACGACCTGCGCTTTACCCCGACAGAATGTGACGACCTGACGATGGATTCCCTCGGCAACCAGATGAAGGACATCGCCCACGCTGCCTACGAGCGCAAGGAAGCCGAAATCACCGCGCCCATTATGCGTGAGCTGGAACGCGTCATCCTGCTGAAAAACGTAGACGCCAAGTGGATGGACCACATCGACGCCATGACCGAGCTGCGCAACGGCATCGGCCTGCGCGCCTACGCCCAGCACAACCCGGTAGACGAATATAAGCGCGAGGGCTTCGACATGTTTGACGGCATGATTGACGCCATCCGCGAGGATACCGTCCGTATGATTTTCCTGGCACGCGTCCGCACCCATGAGGAACCGAAGCGCGAACAGGTCGCGCGGGAAACCAGCGCCGCAGGCGCGGACGACGGTACGCTGAAAAAGCAGCCGGCACGCAAGTCGGTCAAGCGCCCGGGCATGAATGATCCCTGTCCCTGCGGCAGCGGCAAAAAGTATAAGCGGTGCTGCTATCTTAAGGACAGCAGCCCAAGCAAATAAAAACCAAATCATAGGAAAAACAGGAATATGATTCAGAGGAGGAAACCGTTCCCATGGTAATCAAAATTCGCGAAAATATTTATGCAGTCGGGGCACGCGACCCGGAGGTTCGTATTTTCCACGGCTACGCAACGCCCTTCGGCGCGACCTATAACGCATACCTGGTGTATGACGACAGCAGCGACAAGTGGATTCTGATTGATAACGTAAAGGCTGCCTTTACCGAGCAGTTTGTCACCAACATTGAAGAGGTCATCCCGGTTGAGCGTATCGACTACGTCATTCAGAACCACATCGAGCCTGACCATTCCGGCTCCTGCCCGGTGATTTTTGAGCGTATCCCGAATGCGCCGATTTACTGCACGGCGGGCGCGCAGCGCGGACTGAAAGCCTATTACCAGAAGGATTTCAACTGCCAGCTGGTGAAGCTCGGCGACACGCTGAAAACGGGCAAATATACGTTCCATTTCATTCCCGCGCCGATGGTGCATTGGCCGGATTCCATGCTGACTTATCTGGAGGAAGAAAAGATTCTGTTCTCGAATGACGCTTTCGGCCAGCACATTTGCCCGGACAACGCCTTTTATGACGATGAGCTTGGTTATGAGCGGCTGATGGAGCGCGCTTCGGATTATTACGCAAATATTGTGCTGCCCTTTGGGATGCAGGTGCAGGGGCTGCTGAAGCAGGCCGCGCCGCTCGAGATTGAGCTGATTTGCCCCTCTCACGGCGTGATGCTGCGCAAGCATATCGGCGATATGGTCGAGGCATATGGCCGCTGGAGCCGCAACGAGGTGCAGGACGACAAGGTCGTGATTGTATATGACTCCATGTGGGGTTCCACGGCGGAAATGGCGGAGAAAATCCGTGCGGATTTTGAATCCACCGGCAAAAAGGTCTCCATGCACAGCCTGCGTGAGGAGCATTATTCCTCCGTTATGGGCGATGTGCTGGAAGCGAAGTTTATTTTCGTGGGCGCGTCTACGCTGAATAATAACATGATGCCGACCGTGGCGGCATTCCTGACCTATATGCGCGGACTGAAGCCCAAGGACCGGATTGGCATGGCGTTTGGTTCCTACGGCTGGAGCGGCGAAGCGGTCAAGCAGGCGGAGGACATTTTGTCCGGCTTGGGCTGGACGATTCTCCCGCAGCGCAGGCAGCTTTACCGCGGCTGACCCGGCGCTGGAAGCCTGCGGGACAGCGCGATAGGCACATGAATTCCGTAGGCAATCAATATCACCGCACGTAAGATCATTTATTTTAGAGGCTGGTTCCGAAACTATGCAGGTGCGTTCATTGATACAGGCAATTGACACATTTGCGCAGCCCGGAAATCAGCCTCTGTTTTTACTTGTCAGCCGGATATATCCCCGGAGGCGCTTGGCTTTTTTCAGGGTTGCAATTTTGAAATACACGGCAAATTAGTAGCAATGTATAAAAATAATACGCCGTTTTCCAATTTTAGGCTTGAAAATTATTCCATTATAAGTTATGATATATGAAAGATTTGCTTTACATATCATCAGCGATGGAATAGGCTCTTCTTATGAAACTGTGTCAGGCCCTGTTTGAAAAGTGCAATCAATTCGTCAAAGCAACCAAATCATAATTGCAGCCATGTATACAAATGCAAGGAAAGACTTGTCAAGCTTGTCATATCTTGTTGCACCCCGACGAAACCATTTAATTTTTTGAAAGAAGCACTCAATGAGATGCCGTTCTTTGCAGCGCCAATAATCTACCCGCCACGGTTCCTTCGCATTACTTTTGGGAGGAATCACAACGGTTGCACCATGTTCTCTGATATACGCAAGAATTTTTTGTGCCATGCGCCTTATCGGCAAGCAAGTTACTGTCTTCAGTATCTGTCTTAATTCATAAGTTCGATGGCATGAGTGGAATCTCCGTCGTTGCCAGGGGACAGCAAAAAGGCGGCGGGATTCCCCAACCCATCTACGATGGCATGGATTTTTGTGTTTAGGCCGCCTTTTGTGAGTCCAATGGCTTTATTCTCCCTTTTTCCCCACCGTTAGCGCTCTCGTGAACTTTAACGCAAGTTAAATCCATGCTGAGGTTTCCCGTATCAGCTTCCTGATTCAGTTCAGAAAAGATATATTCCAAGATGCCGTCATCCCGCCACTTTGCAAAACGGGAATAAACACTTTGCCACGGACCGCAGCGCAATGGGAGCTGCCTCCATTGCGTCCCGCAGTGATTCATCCAGAGCATCCCGTTCAACATCGTCCGGTTAACTTTCCTGGGGCGTCCCTTCTTCCCTGTGTATTCCGGCGGGAGCAGCGGCTCAATTCGCTTCCATTGTTCATCTGTAAGATCATAGCTGTCATAGTTATCCATGCATTTATGATACCGTGCGTTTGCTTTTTGTGTAACTTTTATTTTTCAAACAAGGTCTAGGAGATTTTTTATGAAAAGATTTTTTGGGGCATTCACACGCCTCCTGGTGCTCGGTACGGTTTTTATGCTGTTTTTACCCGTCAGCCTTGCCGCAGAGATAACGAATCCAGCTTCAGCGCCTGATTTGCGCGAAGAGGTAAAAACCGCAAGTGACGGAGACGTTATCGAAATCAACGGGACACGCATTGTCAGTGCCGAAGCAGGTGAACAGCCCTGGATAATTGACAAAAATATTACAATCCGTGGTACATCGGATGACGCATTGATCTCACTCCGTCCCAGCGGTATCCTCTTGAACGCAGATGTTACCTTTGAAAATGTGGATTTTAATTTCGGGTCGTCCACGTGTCACGCAATCATGGCAAACGGCTATACATTGACACTAAAAGATGTCGGAAGCTACGCGCAGAACGTTTATCCGATTCACTTATTCTGCGGTGGCTTGCAAAACGATGATTATAAAAGCACACCGGGACCAAAAGGAAAGATCGTTCTTCAAGGCACATGCAATCTCAATGGAGGCAATATCTATGCCGGACATCTCTGCAATGGCGGTATGTCGCCGGAAACCGGCAATATAGATGGTCCGTCAACAAATTATGCCGCAGACCCTGAAATTGAGGTCGGAACCACTATTGACATCTATGCAGGCGGTGCGCAGCAGAAAAATATTCCTGGCGTAGAAGGGAAAAAGGTCTTTCTGACCGACGCTCAAAAATATAAAGTAAGCGGAACCGTAAATATTACCCTGTTAAACGGTCAGGCACGCGTTCACAGCGCTGGTGCAACGGACACCTCCGTAACATTCAAAGCCGGAAATGGGAATGAAGCAAGCCCGATGCTCATGGACATCTCAAAGCTGACTGTGAATAGCGGAAACCTGAAGCCTGCCGAAGGCAGCAGCTTCCGGGAATCGGCAGCGATTGAAATCAAACCGGACGCAAAGCTGAACCTTTCCGACTGTGGTAATTTCTCAATCAACGATTTTACAGGCGGCGGGTATTTGGCGCTGGGAGCGTCACAGACCATGACAATAACAGGCGTGGCAACAGGCAGCACAAATGTTTGTATCGGAGGCTTTAGTTATGAGAATGCATCTCTCGTACCCGCAATCCCTCAACAGACCTATATCATCGCGAGAAATGCGCCGGATGATGCGTTTGTGCTGAGACCATATGGAACCCAACCTAACATGAAACTCATTAAGGACAGCAGCAATGGTTATTGGAAGGCATTTGCTGAAACGGGAGAAATATTGGTTCAAAGCTTAGCGTTTCCATATGAACAAAAGACAGTAAATGTTAATGACGGGTATGCCGAGCTGCTATTAGATATTTGTTTTTCAGAGGAAACCGCTCCGAATACTTATTTGTGGGATATTCCGGTTGAACTGTATGTGAATGATAGACGTGCCTTAAAAGATGAGACATCAGGTGGTTTTATTGCGGCAATAGGAAATGACGAAACTTTGAGCCTGAGTATTGAGCATAACAGCTTGTTAATTTTACCTGATAGCACATCTGCTATTCCCGAGGGAACATATCGTATTCGGATTGATATTCCATCGGAGCATTCTAAAACGGGACAAGCTTTGCAAGCATCTGTTACATTGGAGGTTTCAGATGATGAAGCCCCTACGCAGCATCATGTAACCGTGAAGGGCAGCGCAGCTGAAAATAGCGGCGCGGGAGACTATGCAGAGTACACACGTGTATTTATCGACGCGGGGACAAAACCGGGCTATAAATTTACAGGCTGGACGGGCATAGCAGACTGGGAATGTATGGAAGAGATTAAATTTACAGATTCAAAGAACGTTTCTACTGATTTTGAAATGCCTGCAAATGATATTATCATAACAGCAAACTGGGAGCAAATTCCCCCGACATTTGATTACACGATAAACAGCATTTATCCGGAAAGCGGGAAAGTGACGGTTTCAGTCACCGCAAATACACAAGCAACGGGAATTTTAATCATAGCCGCGTATTCCGATACAGGAAAAATGATTCAGGCTGCTATGGCGGAATTAAACGGGACCGCCACGGTTCCTGTGAATGTAAACACCGATAACGCCGCTTATATCAAGGCATTTATTGTTGACAGCAATAACAGCTGGAAACCGATTTGCCAATGCAGGCGGCAGGATATTCATACGAATACGAATTGAGCGCAGAAAAAATTTACGCCGTTCATTTTGTATGAAGCAAGGGGCAGCCTTTTCCAAGGCTGCCCCTTTATTTTTGGGGGGAGCTGTGGCTTTTGAGACAGCTCCAATAGTCGTAATTCTCAGCGTTTTGCAAGCTGGATGGAAAACACCGCTTCACGGAGCGCTTTGTCCTCATCGTCGCACAAATCGACGAATTTGGAAGCGTAGGAAAGCTCGCCGCCTTTCTCCGCCGTCAGCGGGCGCAGGATTTGCGCCTGCACCAGCATGGGATGGCGCATCGGCGCAATGACCACTTGGATAATTTCGCCGATTTCAAGCGGCTGTGAGGTCTGGAAAGCAATGCCGCCGCAGCTTAAATCCTTGCAGGTAAAGGCGCGCTGTCCCTTCCAGTCCCCACTGACCGGGTACAGGTAGCTTTCAAACCGGGTCGGCACCCGCAGGTTGCGGCGGGCAGCGGGGCCAAGCAGTTCAACCGGGGCAACGACAACGCAGTCGCCGTAGCGGTAGCCCGCCCGCCCGCGGAAGGTCAAATCCTCCTCGTCGAGCGCAATCAGGCAGATATCAACCGTGTTCGCGACCAGCTCCGCGCGGTCGTTTAAAATATTCAGGTGCAGCGGCTCGGAGCCTGGCTCGGACTCCAGGACGGCCTGTGCAATCGGGTTGTGTTCATGGTCGGAAATCAGGTAGCGGTGGCGCATGGAGCAGACCCCCTTTATTCGTCGTCATCGTCCTCGTATTCGTACTCATCGTCGTCCTCCTCCGCTTCGGCGGCGGCGCGGGCGGCTTCCGCCTCGGCTTCCGCTTTCGCCCTTGCTGCGGCGGCTTCGGCTGCCTCGGCGGCAGCGCGGCGGGCCTCGTCGCGTTCGCGGCGCGCCTTGTCAGGGTCGGTCGGGTCGAAGTTCAGGAAATAGACATAAATCTCTACAATTGCCTGATAAAGCGAGTCCGGAATCTGCTGGCCGAGCTGGAGCTGGGACAGCATCGTCGCAAGCGAATTATCTTCATAGACCGGGACATTATTGTCCGCCGCGACTTCCACAATGCGTTCGGCCAGGTAGCCCATGCCCGAAGCCACGACAATCGGCGCGGCGGAGCCGCCGTCATACCGCAGGGCGACCGCGCGCCCGGTAGCGGGGGTGTCATATCTTGACATTGACGCTGTTCTCTCCTTCGTAAATTTTGGGGAATACCGCCGACAGGGTCAGCGGGCGTTCCATTTTGGTGACCTGGATGCCGTTGGGGCGCAGGCCGTTCTCGGTCAGGATGCGGGAAAGCTCACCCTCGATAATCTGGGAAAACGGCGCGACCGTTGCCGGGCAGGAAATCAGCATTTCGACATCCTTGCCCCGGGTGCCCATGACGATATCGAAGAAGCCAAGCCCCTGGATATCGACCTTGAACAGGAAACGCATGGTGTTTTCCCGCTTGGAGCGGCCCTTGTGCATGTTGTCCTCGGTGTCGGGATCCACCCACAGCTCGGAGAACATCAGCTTGCCGTTCCATTCCATCGGCAGGATGATATGGTTCAGCGGCATGTAAACGCTTTCGTTAATCAGCATCGCCTGGATAATCTGGCGGAACGCTTCCTGTGTTTCCGCGCCGCCGCTGCCGCGCAGCGCCATATCGACCGCGCGCGCAAACTGGTTCGCGAACTGGTTCTCGGTGGCGGCGCGGGTGAAATTGCTGTTTTTGATGGAGCCGAGCAGCGCCGCCGCGTTCAGGTTGCCGAGCCGTGCCTTGAGCGATTCGTGGCCGAGCAGCTGGTTGAATGCCTGCATGAGGTTTTCTTCCGAGCCGTTCTCATAGCGCGAGATTTCCAGCGCAAACTGGGAAATCAGGCTGCGGGAAAGCCCCATGTCATGGGTCGTTTCCGTGTATTTGGCAAGGTGGCTGAGGATGGTGCCCTGAAGCAGCTTGAGCGCGCCCGCACGGTCGCCGTTCTGGAACAGTGCCTGAAGCTGCTGGGACATGTTTGCAAGGGGGCGGCTGTAGCTGCCCGGAATCGCCTTGCCGAGCTGCCCAAGCAGGCGCAGCAGGTTGCCCTCAATATGTTCGGTCGAGGTAAAGTCCCCGTATCGTTTCAGGAATTGCAGGATATCGGTTTTGATATTCTGGGTTTGGCTCTGTGAATAAGCTTCGCGCAGCAACGTGAACAGAGGTCCGCTGAAACGCGCGCTGTCGGCCAGCTGCTGGGTCAGGAATTGAAGCAGGCCGTCCTCGTCCACCGGTATCATGGCGAGCAGCTGCCCCATTTCGCCCGCGATGCCCTCGTCCATGCCGGAGGAGACGATGGAGCGGAATTCAGCCAGGGTGCGCGCCAAGGTCTGCGCAAGGCCTGGGGTGCCGCGCAGCTTTTGGAGGAAGGTCTGGAAATTGCTGTCATACCGCAGCGCGCCGCCTGGCCCTGTAGAGTCGCCGGAATCGCGCTGTTCGGTGCGGTTGTCCGGGCGGCTGACGCGGTCGAGTTGAGGCGCGTTCTGTACGCGGTTGTCGGCGCTTGGGTTTACGGGAAGCTGCCGGTTGATATTGGTAGTGTCCTGCCCTGGGACGGGATTGGTGACACCCAACAGGCTGGGCATTGGCAAAACTCCCTTCTATAGCACTGGATTTCCGGCGCATGCCGGTACATACATTATTATATACTGCCTTTCCGGAATATGCAAGCCCTTTTCACAGAAAAGGCCCCCTGCCGGCAAGGCGGAGGGCAAATGCTTATGTGTTCAGTCCCTGCTTTTGGGGGCGGTATTGCCTGTTGCCGCTCCCAACCCAGATACAGAAGCCGATGATTTCTGTATCTGTCCAGCATTTTTCACGCAGTCCAATCATGAGCTTTGTGTTTTCCTGCATGGGCATTGCGTTCCACTTTTTTGCGTTTGCGATTCAGGGATGAATCATCCTTTCTATATATTATACCGACGCTTTTGGGACATGCAAGCCCTTTTCAGGATTTTATGGGAAAAGACGGTTTTCCACCAGCCATCCGGCGCTGTACAGGATGTAGACGTGTGCCGGATAGTACAGATAAAACAGGTACTTGCAGCGGTGCGCACCGGGTGTCCCGTTGTACAGCAGGATCGGGATCACTGCCGCGAAAATGCACAGCACATAGATCACATTGGGCAGCTCCAGCGGCAGCGCCAGCAGATAAACCGCGCTCAGTGCCCCCAGCGAAAGCACAATGCCCAGCCGGCTGCGGCGGGTGTAATAAAATAACACGCCCAGAATGACAATGACAAACCCGCCCTCGCAGGAAATCGGGTTGGGCAGCAGGATGTTCACCAGCCGGAGCAGGTTCAGCGGCACCCGTTCAAAGTTGCTGTAAACCAGAAGAAAGGCGGCTGTCGCGGCGGCAGTGCCTGCCAGCATCAGCATGCCTTGGCGCTTGCGCCGTCCTTCGGGTGAACGGATCAGTTCCATTCCCTGCACAATCCAGCAGGATACAAACATGGTGCTGAAAATATCGTTTGTCAGCCCGGTCCCACGCGGAAGCGTCAGGCAGAGCGCAAGGCTGCCCGCCTTCATCAGGGATGACAGGATGTACATCCGTGCCAGATGCCGCGTCCGGCTATGGGTGTAGAAAAAACCTTCCATACACAGATACAGGAAGATTGGCGCGGCCAGCCGCCCCGCATAATGGAACCAGTCGGGCGCGCCCGGCAGATAAACGGCGATATGGTCCATGGTCATGGTGATGAGCGCCAGCAGCTTGAGCTGGAAGCCGTTCGCGCCCCTGTGCTTTGTGTTCATAACAATCTCCTTTGCATACATTGTATTATGTGTTTAGTATAATATCACAATAGTCCGTTGGTGTCAAGCGCCTTTTCACCGAAATTGACAAAATAAAAAAACCCGTATCCCATTGACAGGCGGCGCCGGTACCGTACAGGGCGCCGCCCATCGATGGGAATACAGGTTTTTAGAACATCCCGAGGGATTTGAACAGGAAAATCCAGCAGAACATGGTTCCGGCGGACAGCAGGGTGGTGGTAGTGACCGCACAGGCCGCCAGCTCGGCGTTGCCGCCCATCTGCACTGCCATGCTGAACGAGGAAACTGCGGCGGGCGTCGCGAACATCGAGATTAAAACCGCGAATTCCGGGCCGCGCAGGCCGAGCAGCGCCGCCAGCGGCAGCGCCACCGCCGGATAAAGCAGCAGCCGGAATACCGTACATATGGCAAGGTTGTGGCGGTGGGTGCTCAGGCTGTGCAGCTCAAATTCCGCGCCCAGCAGGAGCAGCGCCACCGGGGACGCCGCCGCGCCAAGCTGCGCGATGGGGTTCGCGAAGCACTGCGGGATGCGCAGCCCCGAGAAATTGACGAGCAGCGCCGCCGCCGAGGCCAGAATCAGCGGGTTCCGGGCGATGCCCAGCAGGATTTTTCGAAAATCGATTTCTTTCCGGTTGAAGGTTTCCAGTGTCACAACCGCAAGCATATTATAGCATGGGACGACCACCGCAAGCATCACCGAAACGGTCGCAAGGTCGCTGCCCGGGCACAGCTCTTTGACCAGCGGAAGCCCCAGCAGCAGGAAGTTGCTGCGGAAGGATGCTTGTATCATCACGCCGCGCTGGTCGTTCGCCGGTTCGGCACGCTTGACAAAAAACCAGGTAAACAGGAACAGCACCAGTAAAATCAGCAGCGCGAAGCCCAGGCACCGCAGATTGGTGCTGCCCCGGATATCGGAGGCGTAAATATTATTGAACAGCATCAGCGGCAGCAGGGTATGGAATACCAGCGCGTTAAAGCGCCGGACATCGTTTTTTTCCAGATGGAGCAGCCGCTTGGCTCCGTAGCCGACCACCATCATAAAAAAGATGGAGGTAATCGCGTTCAGGGAAAGTAAAAAGCTGTTGAGAAGCATAAAATTTTTCCGCCTTCCGGTGAAGTATCATTTCGGCCGGGAGGCTTTTTATGTGGACTGTGCGTTCCCGAACCGGTTTACCAAAAGAATTATAGCACATTCCGGGCGGGACCGCAAGCGTTTTGCAGCCGGACCATGCCGCGCAGAGACGACAGGACAGAAAAAGCGTGGTAAGATACCGTCAGGACACGCGGGAAAGGCCGCATGTCCTGACCCGGGCGGAACGCGCGGCACCCGCCCGGCCGCAAACGAGCGGCAGCGCGCCCGACGCTCAGGCGCAGGGGCCAGCCGGCTCCTCAGGGCACAGGGCTGCACCACGCAGCCCGGAAGTTTTAGAAAGGAGCAGTTTTCAAATGCTGCATTTGGTCAAAACCAACCTCCAGGCGTTCGGCAGTGCCAACGTCAACACCACCGGTTCGGCAAATCTGTCCGCCGAAATGAAAACCTATTACGATACCGCGCTCATCCATGCCGCCGAGCCAAAGCTCGTGCATTTGCAGTTCGGGCAGAGGCGCAATATCCCGCAGGGGCGCGGCAAAATTATCGAGTTCCGCAAGTTCAGCCAGCTGCCCAAGGCGCTCACCCCGCTGACCGAGGGCGTTACCCCGGACGGCGGCTCGCTCAAGGTGACCAGCGAAACCGCCACCGTTGAGCAGTACGGCTACTACATCTCGATTTCCGACCTGCTGGAAACCACGGCAATCGATCCCATCCTTCAGGAAACCGTGATTGCGCTTGGCGGGCAGGCGGGACGCACGCTCGATACCGTCGTGCGCGAAATCCTCAACGCGGGCACCAATGTGCAGTACGCCGAGGGGCAGGTGGACAGCCGTGCGGCGCTCACCGGTGCGCACAAGCTGACGGTCAAGGCGGTCAAAATGGCGGTACGCACCCTCAAAAACGCCAATACCGACACCATTGAGGGCGATTACATCGGCATTATCCATCCGGATATCGCCTTCGACCTGACCGAGGACCCCGAATGGAAGTACCCGCACCAGTATGCCGATACCACTGAAATCTATGAGGGTGAAATCGGCAAAATCGCGGGCGTGCGTTTTGTGGAGACGACCGAAGCCAAGATTTTCGAGAAGGCTGGCGCAAGCGGCCAGTCGGTGTATTCGACGCTGATTGTCGGCGCGAATGCCTACGGCGTGACCGAAATCGAGGGCGGCGGCCTGCGCACGATCATCAAGCAGAAAGGCTCCGCCGGTACGGCAGACCCGCTCGACCAGCGCTCGACCGCAGGCTGGAAGGGCATCCTGACCGCGAAAATCCTGTCCGACGAGTACATGGTGCGCATCGAGACGGGTTCGACCTTCTCCGGCACGGGCAACTAAACTTGTAGCGCGGGGCAGGGGCTGTTTGGCTTCTGCCCCCTTTTGAAAGGAGGAGCATATGAAAGCCGGATATGTAATGGAACGGCTGCGTGAGGTGCGCTCCGCGCCGTTTGACCCGCAGGCGGTTTTTGACGAGCTGTCACGGGTGGAAAGCATGATTTCCGAGGAGGTCTGCCGTTTAGGGCCGGTGCGGCTTGTATTCGGGGAGGATGACGAGGCCGAATTGCTGGCGGGGCCGCCCTATGACGGGATGTACCTGCACTACCTGTGCGCGAAAATTGACCAGATGATGCAGGAATACCAGTCCGCAAACACTGAAATGACCGTGTTTAACGGCCTGTATGACGAGTATGCCAAGTGGTACCGCCGCACCCATCTGCCCCGCAGGGGCGCGGAGGTGACGCCCTGTGTTTAAGTACCGTATCCCCGGCCCGGACGCGCGCGAAACTGTGACCTATCAATTCACCGGGCTGGATCGCCGCGCGCGGATTGCGGACGGCGCCTGCCGGGAAATGCGCAACCTCTCCACTGACGACTGCCCCTGCCTGACGGTGCGGCGCGGGCGGCGGCGGATTGGCGGCGGCGCGGCGGTGACCCTGCTGCTGCATAAAGACGGCAAGCCGTTCCTGGTGGAGGGCACAACGGTCAAATATGACGGGCGGACGGTCGGCAGCGTGACCGCGGGGCGCAAGCGTGCCGCGGTCATGAACGATTGGATTTTCCTTTGGCCGGACAAGAAGGCGTTCAACGCCGCGACCGGGGAGTTCTGCGGCATGGAACAGCATGTCGGCGCGCTGGCAGTCCGGTTCACGAACAGCACGGTTGTGCGCACCGACGGCGGCAGCTGGCCGTTCAAAACCGGTGACGGCGTGACGATTGAGGGCTGTGCGCAGGCGTACAACAACCGTACCGCCGTGGTGCAGTCCGTCACCGGCAATACCCTGACCTTTTACGACAATGTGTTCCAGTATGGCGAGCTGGGCAGCGAGGTCAATCAGAACACCCACGAATGGAGCGAAACGGCGGTTACGCTTTCCCGCACCGTGCCCGATTTAGAATTCGTCTGTGAGAAGGACAACCGGCTTTGGGGGGTATATGAGAACCACATCTGCTGCTGTAAGCTCGGCGACGGGTTCAACTGGAATGTGTTCAATGGGCTGGCAACCGACGCCTTCGACGTGGGCGTCGGCTCGGACGGCGCGTTCACCGCGATTGCCGGGTTCGCAAGCTATGTGCTGGCGTTTAAGGAAAATTGTGTGCACAAGGTTTATGGCTCGAAGCCCGGCAATTTCACGGTCAATACCTCGTATGTCTCCGGCGTGCAGCAGGGCTGCGCGGATACGGTCTGCCGGTACCAGAATGTGCTGTATTACCTCAGCCGGGAGGGCGTGATGGCCTACGGCGGCGGCGCGCCCGAACCGGTCGGCAAAGCGTTGAACTGCGGCTATGACCACGCCTGCGCCGGGATGCACGGGGCAAAGTATTACCTGTCCGGCGTAAACGGGAACGGCGCGGAGCTGGTCGTTTTTGACACCGAACGCGGCCTGTGGGCGCGGGAGGATGAGACCGAAGCCATCGGGTTTTCCGTCTGCGCCGGGACGTTCTATCTGCTCGGCGCGGACGGCGGCCTGTGGCAGTGCGGCACCGATGACCCGGTGGCATGGGAAGCCGTGTTCGGACCCTTTGAGTCGGCCGGGAAGAAGAAAAGCAGCCGTCTCGGCCTGGTGCTGTCCGCCGAGCCGGGGACGGTGCTCACGGTGGAAACCAGGATGGACGGACAGGGCTGGCGCAGCGCGTGGAGCGGCGCGGCCAGGAGACCGGACGAGATGATCCCGGTGCCGTTCCTGCCAGTGCGCGGGCACGGGTTTCGCATCCGCCTGCGCGGGAGGGGGCGCGTGACGCTGCATGCGATAAACCAGAGGTTCAAGGAAGGAAGCGCCAGATAGGCGCAAAAAAAGCCGGGGGTCCGGCTCTGGCAGAAAACGGTATGCAGATGATTGGTTAGCACCCCGGATGTACGCATCTTTTATACTCGTGTGCGTTAAAGTTTGCCGTTCGGTTCGCCTGCGCGGCGGGCGGTCCTGCGCGGACAGCGCCAGAGGGACTCATCCCTCTGGACTCCCTTTCTCCGCTGCGGCGGGAATTGGAATGGCAATCATCGTTGCTGCACCTTGCCCTGCCCGCCATCCGTTTGGCGGGCAGGGTGGGTGAATACGGCAAATCTTTTCATTCGAGAGTATAATTCTTTTACGGTGAATGTTTTTTCCGGTTCTTTTTCAATCAGGAGCCGCAAATCATATGCCATTGACTTACGTATGTCCCTGCAATCGGTTTCAGTAGGCATTTTCGTCGGCCTCCTCTCCGCCATGTGGTGGTTTTTTGATATCATGCGGCGCGGCCAGCGTTAAGAAAATTTGAGAAAGCAGATGGTTATTTATGGCATATTTTTCGGAGATCCAGCTGCCCCGGTTTGATGCCGGGGACCAGCTGGGCACGCTCAAAAAATTATATAATGTTGTCCGGGAATTGCAGGAGATGCTGCAATTTGTCCTGGCAAATCTGGACGGCGACAACATCGAAGGCTATAAGGAGATTTTCAACCGGCTGGAGGGCGCGGACGGCGCGGTCTCCCTTCTGAAGCAGACGGCGGAGGAAATCAGCGCCCAGGTGCGCAGGGGCGCCGGGCAGATTGCCGACCTGATTGTCCGGGCGGACGGCATTACCCAGCGGGTACAGGATACGGAAAAGGGCGTTGGCGAGCTGAAGGTTACGGCGGAGGGGATTTCGCAGCGGGTGGCCGACAACGCGGGCAATATCACCAGCCTGCAAACGACAGCCAGCGGGCTGGCAGGCCGGGTTTCCGATGCCGAAGGCAATATCAGCAGCCTGCATATGACGGCTTCCGGGCTGAAAAGCCAGGTGTCAAATGTGGAAGGTTCCCTTTCCACGGTGCAGCAGACCGCCAGCAGCCTGACCAGCACGGTTTCCGACCTGAATGGCAAATATACCAGCATTAAGCAGACGGTGGACAGCATCGGCTTGGAGGGTGTTGTAACATTCACCGACCTGGAAAAGAAAGGGAAAAGCACGATTAACGGCGGCAATATTTCCACCGGGAATATCGACCTGGAAAGCGTTACACTTTCCAATAACTACGGCTCTTTGACAATGGGGCGCGGCTCGACCGGAACCGATAACACACGCGGCGCGCGGCTGAACGGGCCGATTACAACCCAAGGGAGATTTGATTACGCCAACTACTTTTTCGCGTCCGACGCGGCTGTCCGCATGTCCGGAGAGGATGAGTTTGGGATTAACAGCTTTTATGTCAGCCCGGATGAGA